>DASVCK010000153.1:0-14224 GCA_036381675.1 Trueperaceae bacterium
ACGTGGTGCCGTCGCTGCCTCCTCCCAGGTGGCAGGTCGCGCAGGCGATCCAACCGAGGCGCGAGAGGCGGGCGCTGGAGGCGTTGTGGAAGAGGACCTTGCCACGCAGCTCGGCGGTCGGCAGCGTCTCACCGACGACCGGGACCCGCGCGAGCTCGCTCCGGCCTACGCGGTCGCTGAGGTCGAGCACGCTCACGTCGCGAGAGAGGTAGTTGAGCACGTAGGCGCGCGATCCGTCCGGGCTCAGGACGATGCCGCGCGGGTTGGAGCCCGTGGGCCAGAAGCCGATGAGCCGTGGGCCGCCTTCCAGCGAGAGGTCTACGCCCATGACCGCATCGCTTCCCCCCAGCGTTACGTAGAGGCTAAGCCCGTCCGGCGAGACGGCGATGCCAGTCGGGTGGTTCACCGGCGTGGAGAACGATTCGTCGTTGAGGTGGAGCCTGAGCCCCTCGCCGCCTCCTGCCGGGTCACCTACCAGCGGGACCGAAGTGATCGCCGCCGACACCGTGGTCTCGAAGTCGCGAGGGAACTCGGGCGAGTTCAGCAGGTGGGCCACGTAGAGCCGCTCACCGTAGACAGCCAGGCCGTCGAGACCGTTCGCGTGGCCGAACTCGTACGGGCCTATCAAGGCGGTCGTGGCGCTCGCCGGCAGGTGGTCGTGCTCGGCGGCCGCCTCCGCCAGGTCGCTCAACGGCACTCGGGTGACCCAGCCCTCTTTGCCGTCGTCACGGCCCTCCGCACCGCCGGGACTAAGGCGCGCGAGCCGGTGGGCGACCACCACGGACTCGTCCAGATCATCTGCGTCGCCGTCGTCGGTCACGGCGATCGCCCATGGCCAGGGTCCCACGGACACGGGTCCGAGCACCTCGAGACGCCCCAAGTCGACGACGGCGACCGCCTCGCTCGTCGAGAGCGCCACGAAGGCGTAGCGGCCGGTGGGAGAGAGGGCTAGGCCCGCCGGCTCCGCTCCTACCGGCAGGTCCGTACGGCGCCCGTCTGAGAGGATCGAGAGGCTGCCGCTCGCCTTGTTCGCGACGACGACGTCTCCACTCGGGGTCAGCGCGATGGACCAGGGCTCGGTGCCGACCGGCCGGGGCGCAGCAGCTCGCAACGTTGTCGTGTCGACGGCCGTGACGCTGCCCGCATCGGGGTTGACAACCCAAAGGGTGCTGCCGTCCGGCGAGAGGGCCAGTGGCGCTGACACGCTGGGCAGGCCATCGGGAGCGGCGGAGGGGCCCTGGGAAGTAGGGGAGCCACATGCCCCCAACGCTGCAGCGACGAGAAGGGTGACGGCTAGCCGCCACCCTCTCACCCCGGGCGCTCCGGGGGCGCCCACGCCGGGCGCTGCCGCTGGTGGGCGCCGGTCCCTCACGGATCTGAGAGTGGGTTGACCGACCTGAACACGCGCATGAAATCGTCCTGACCTGCCTCCACCAACCGGGCGTTGAGGCTGGTGAACGTGAAGTGCGCGTCCCCGACGGCGATCGGCCCGGATCCGGAGTAGCAGCACGAGGTCGTGTGGGCGAAGCCGACCTCGGCCAATGCGAGGCGGTCTGTGTCGACGTCGTAGACGACGATGCTGCCGTTGGGGCACAGGTCGAGGGAGCAACCGTCCGGTTCGGGTCCCGACCTCTGCCCGTACGGGACGAGGTTCGCGGCGTAGGTTCGGAAGAAGACGAACCTGCCGTCCGCGCTGATAGCGGCGTCAGTAGAGCTGTTGCTGCCTTCCGCCCCGGTGCTCGGGTTCCGGCTCACGAGCCTGACCTCGCCGGTCTCGAGGTCCTTCAGGTAGACGTGGTCGCGGAACTCTGTCGTGGCCTGGCCGACGAGGTTCGTGGCGGCGGAGGTGAACACGAGGTAGCGGCCGTCGGCGCTCAACGCCCGCCCTACGACGGAGGCGCTGCGGTCGGCCGAGACGCCCGACCCGTCGGTGTCCGCGCGCGTGAGCTCGAGCGTCTCAAGGTCCACGACCCAGATGCCCGGGAATACCTGGGCGAAGGCGTGGCTGCCCGAAGGAGTTATCCCGAAGGCCGTGGCCGTGTCGGAGAGCTCGGCAGCGCCGATCTTGAGGGCATCACCAGTATCGAGGTCGTGTACGTAGACGCCTCGGTCGGTCGGGTGGTTCACGTCCCAGGGTACGAAGTAGAGGAGCTTCCGGCCGTCCGCCGTGAGCGACGCAGGCCCCAGCTCGAGGTCCGATTCGGCGCGCTCGATGGTCTCCAGGCTCCCCGTCACCATGTCGCGCACGTGGATCTGCCAACGGGCGCCGTCCACGCTGAGCCGCGACTGGTAAGCGACGTACCTGCCGTCGGGGGTGATGGATACGGGCCGACTGTCGGCGTAGACGCCCGCCGCGCCCTCGCTGACGAGCCGGAGCTCACCCGACTCCATGTCCTTGAGGTAGACGTCGGCCAGGCCGTTGGTGTCCTCCGGCACCAGGTCGACCTCGGGTCTCACGCCGCGACCGCCCACGGTGAAGGCCACGTACCGGCCGTCGGCGCTGATCGCGAAGTCATCGTCATGGACCTCCACCGGGAGCGGCGTGCCGTCCGGCAAGGTGCCGACGTGCTCAGGGGGTTCTCCCCAGTAGTCGTAAGGCAGGTCGTCCACCACCAGCGTCTGCTGGGCCGTGCCGAAGTTGCCGTCGTCATCCACCACGGTGAGCCTGATCGTGTAGGTGCCGTTCCGACCGAAGCCCCGCCGAACCGTGGGGTCTGCCCCTGCGGAACCGCTGAACCCGTCGAGGTACCAGATGTACTCCTCGATCTCGCCGTCGTCGCTGCTCGCCGTGGCGTCGAAGTCGTAGTAGACGCTGCCCTCGAAGTTGGGGTCCGGGACGGGCTCGATCGTGAACGAAGCGGTGGGACTGCCAGGACCCGTGTCGGTTGAGGTGAAGAGCAACTGGACCGGGGTCGTCACGTCGGAGCCAGCGGAGATCCCGTTCGCCACGGCGGTTCTTCCCGTGGCGGGATCTATCGCCTTGACGGTGAACGGTTCGCCGACCGGGAGGAACGGGACCTTGAAGAAGCCTGTCGGGTCGGTGACGGACGTGAACGGCGCCAGCCGCGTGTCGGAGCCCTGCCGGTACACGGCCACGACCGCGCCCGCCACGGGCCGGAAGCTGCCGCCACGCAGGCTGGTCGTCATGAGCTCCGCTTCGTCCAGGGCCGCGGCGGCCGCTGCCAGGCTCGTCGGTCCCGCGTCCGAAGGCCCGCTGCCGTTCCCGGCCGCGCAGCTCCCCGGCGGCGCAGCGCCCATCCCGGTGGTGACAGGCTGGCCCCACACGATGGCCGCTGCGGGAGTACTGCCACCCCCCGAGCAGGAGGCGCCGTCTGCCTGCAGCGGGGTCAGGCTGGCGGGTGCGGCCTGGGGCGACGGCGCCGTGGCCGTGAACAGCAGCGTCGCCAGATCGGCGGCGGGACCGGCGATCTCCGGCAGCGAGGCGGCCACGGCGTCGAGGAGCAGGGCGTGGTGCGCCAACAAGCGTCGCTGTGTGGCGGTCAGGGTGCCGGCCTGCATGCCCTGGAGGGTCGACAGGTTGGACGCTGAGACGAGACCGGAGTTGGACGCCATGGCGGCAGTCAGGTCGCTCGCGTGAGCGGAGAGGGCCGCCAGCCAACCGGAGCTGAGCGTGCCGAGGTCCGGCCGGCCGGCGGTCACGACCGCGGCGGCCGCTGCGATCTGTTCCGTGAACTGGGTCCAGGCTGCCGCGGCCCCGCTGCCGGCGGCGGACACGCTTAGGTCCAGCGGTTCCGTGCGGTAGCCGGTCGTCAGGTTGTGCACGCGCACGTCCTGGGTCCCGGCCAGGCTCGGTACCGCCAGCCACACGTCGACGAGCGGGTCGAAGCCGGACGAGCCGCTCGACTCCACGTAGACGAGCGTCTCGGCCGTCGGGGACGTCGCCGGACCGTAGCGGGCGACGTTGGAGAGGGGGGCCGCGAGGTTGAACCCGCGCCCGTTCACCCGCACGATCTCACCGGGCTTGGCGGCAGCCGCCTGCTGGACCGACATCGAGCCCGCGGCGCCGAACCCGTAGGCGCGCGCGGTCGGTACAGGACGCGTTATCACCGAGCCCGTACTGGTCGCCTGGGCCGCGGCCGCGAGGGTGAGCTCGCCCACGCCGTCGCCGTCGGCATCCGGTGCCAGGGCGAACATCACCACGTCCTGCCCCGGTTGGACCGCGTTCGCCCAACCGGCCAGGTCGACGCTGACAGGCAGGCCGAGCTCGGCGCCGCCCGTGTCGACCGTCAGCGCGCCCAGGAACGTCACGCCCAGGGCCGAGTAGTCCACGCCGAACTCGTCCTGGATGTCCGCCTGGCTCGTGTCGCTCACGGCCACGACGGTCGAGGTTCCCAGGCCGCCAGGTGGCAGCGTGGCCACGGAGCCGCCGTCGGTCATGACCGATCCTCCTGCCGCGTTCACCACGGCCTGGTCAGAAAGGTCGTTGTTCACGGTGACCTGTAACCGGTCCTCGACCCTGACACCGGAGACGATGCCGCTCACGGTGAGCGTATGAGGCCCGTCGTCTAGTGCACGCGTGTCCACGTAGGCCGTGCCGTCCTGACCGGCCGCGACGCTCACGCCGCCGATCCGGAAGGTGACGTCGGACGCCTCGCCCACAGCGCCAGAGGCGGCGAGCGGGACGGTGCCGGCCAGGACCTGCCCCGAGGCAGGGAACGTGATGTCGATCGCGTCGCTGCCGGTGGGCGGCGGCTGGCCCTGCTGACCGCCGCAGGCGGCGAGCGCGACGGCCATGAGTACCGTAGTTCCCCAGCGCGCGGCCCGGGCTGCGCGAGCTCTCAAGGTTCGATCGTTCGTCACCGTCGGATCAACTCCCTCTTCGGTCGGCTGGCGTACGTTCCCCCAGCCGGCGTTACGCCCGCGTTACGACGTACTACCGGGGTCCGCCGAGGACGACGGAGCCCTCCGGCGGAGGCGACCGCAGGGCGCCGCAGCCGGCGTACGAGACCATCACGTCCGCTGACACCGGCTCGCTTGCCTGCCCGAACTCGTCGAACAGGGTGATCGTGGCGCTGAGCACGTCGTTGCCCTCCTCGCTGCAGAACACGTAGTGGGTGACGGTGATCGTGCCTGTGCCTTCCTTCCCCCCGAACCCGCTGGCGTTCCCGCCGGCGACGAGGTCGACCTCCGTCGAGGCGGAGGAGCTGCCCAGCTCGTAGTCGATGCGGGCTCGCCGCAGGTTCTCCCCGTCGTCGAACCAGTCGATCGTGTACGTGACCGCTACGTCGGTCTCGGCCGGGACGGCACCCGGCGAGGACGTGGCCGACTTGGCTACCGGCGCCGGGTCTGCCTCGAAGGAGACCGTGAACAGGTCGTACTCCTTCTCGTAGAGGCCGCCGCAGGCGCCCGACTCCCGGCGCAGCACGACGTCGAGCGTGTTGACGTGCGTGGTGGAGAGGCTCCTCGCCTCAAGGGCGGCCAGGATGTCTACCTCCGGGAAGGCGTCGAGGGTGGCGGCCCGATGCTCCTCTTCGCCACCGACCAGCACCACGAGCTCGTGGTCGACCAGGTTCCGCCCCTGGCCGCAACGCATCTGCTCCACCTGTCCGCGAAGGACCAGGTGGCCCGTCACGGGACCGGCGTTCTCCGCTTCCTTCTCGTGCTCCCCGGCATGCTGGGCCGGCTCGAACTCGACGCGCTGGTCGGTGAGCTCCACCGGGACGTCCGGATCGCTCCACACCTCGACGGTGAACGAGGACGCGCAGAGCTGAACGTCGTCGACCAGGTCGGCGTCCGTGTACGCGCCTGCCACCGAGCTGGGCAACATGCCGGCAGGGAGTATGGGCACGACGGGCACCCTGCGCTTGCCGAAGACCGCTTCGAAGAGCGAGTAGAGGTAGTAATGGTCCGTGGACTGCAGGCACTCCTGGTAGGCCTCGTCCCGATGCATCTCCAGGATCGGGTCGGAGACGTCCTTCTCCAGGTCCGTGGCTATGTCGTCCATGTCGAGGAGGCTCGCCAACCCGCGGAGGTCTATGACCTTCTTGGCCTCGTCGAGCAGCGACTCGTGCTCACTGGGGAGGTCGTCCAGGCTGCCGCGATAGAACTGGACGAACTGCGAGAACTTGCCGTGAACCACGCTCTTCCACGTCGCGGTGGCGGGGCACTCCACGCCCAGCCTCTGTAGCGTTGCCGCCCACGCGATGACCGGCTGGACGATCTCGGCGAACACCTCGTAGGTGGTGGCGGCGATGACATCGGCGTTGAGGACGACCTCGTCGTAGCGAGCGCAGGCCGCCGGCTTGGTCAGGCTCTGGAACTCGTGGAACGCCTCGTAATCGCCGCAGTCCTGCGCGACAGCGCGCCCGTTGGTAGCGGCCCTCACCGCGCTCTCGAACGACTCCGAGTCGAAGAAGAGCTGATAGCTGTGCTTGGCCGAGGCCAGCTTGCTGGCGCAGTCGGCTCGCGACGCCACGACCTCGCCGTCCGCTTCGGACTGGGCGGGACCGAGTACGTGACGCGCCGCGAGCTCCGGTGCCGAGGCCGGCTCCACGCCGCCGACATGCGCCTCGAGCGGCAGGGTGAAGAAGCGCAGCTCTGCCGTCAGACGGCTCGCGAGCCTCGACGTGGCTACGTAGACGGGTGCGTCGGTGCCGCCGAGGTGGAAGGTCGCGTCACCCGGGACCGTTACGCCTGGCGGGAGGGTGACCTCGAGCATGGCAGGGGCGTGCAGCTGGAGGTCGGCAGGGCTGACGGTCAGCGCGGCCAGTTCACCGCCGGCGGCCGCGTGCGGTTGGATCGCGACGGTGATCTCCCTGTCGAGCGCCCCGGCCGGGATCGAGAGACGGTAGGTCGCGCCGTCTTGCGCTGACGCCTGGACCTCGCCGCCCGCGGGGCCGATGACCGCGCTGGCGGCTGGGGGCGAGGGCGGCTGGGGTGGGTCCTGTGTGCATCCCGCCAGCGCCAGCATGAGCGCGCCGGCGAGCCACCCCAACCATCTGGGTCCAGTGCCGTGTGTCGATGTCGTCGGTACCTCGTGCATGCCGTCCTCCACGCTGGTGCCTCTCAGCGGCGGCCTGCGGCTGTACGGCCGCGGGCACCGCCTCCCTGGGTGATGCCAGAAGCGTTCTTGGAGGCGAGCTTGCTTAATGGGGCGTTACGCGGGCGTCACACGCGTTTTGAGCCAGAGCAGAGAGAGGAGGCGACCCTTCAACGCGAGCGGGGATCGAGCAGGTCGCGCAACCCGTCCCCCAACAGGCTCCAGCCCAGGACGGTCCAGACGATGGCCAGGCCGGGCACGAAGGCGGGGTACGGGCTCATGGCGAGGAAACCCTGCGCCTCGCGCAGCATGTTCCCCCAGCTGGGCACGTCAGGCGGCGTGCCGAGGCCGAGGAAGGAGAGGGCCGCCTCGGCCAGCACGGCGACCGCGAGGCTGAGGCTCGCCTGCACGACGAGCGGTCCCACAGCGCCAGGCAGCACGTGCCGCCACAGGATGCGGGCGTCTCCCAGGCCGAGCGCCCGACCGGCCTCGACGTAGTCGCGTTCCTTGATGCTGAGCACGCTGGACCTGGCGATGCGCGCGAAGATCGGCACCGTCGCCACGCCGATAGCGGCCATGGCGGTGAGGGTGCCAGGCCGGTAGACGGCCGCGAGCAGCAGCGCCATCAGGATGGCGGGGAAGGCGTAGAGCACGTCCACGAGCCGCATGATCACCTCGTCGACGGCCCGCCCGACGAAGCCGGCCACCGCGCCGAGCAAAGTGCCGGCGCCCAAGGCGATGCCGACGGCGAGGAAGCCCACGTACAGCGTTCCCCTGGCCCCCACGAGCAGTCGAGAGAACAGGTCGCGTCCGAAGTGATCGGTCCCCAGCCAGTTGGCGGACGTGGGACCCGTGAGCTGCGCCGCGAAGTTCAGCGCGTTGGGCGGGTACGGCGTCCAGGCGAAGCTGAGTAGTGCCCCCACCACGACCGTGCCGATCAGGAACGCCCCCAGCCACAGGTTGTAGCGGCGAGCACGCCCGAAGCGGACAGGCACGACAGGGCTCTTTCCTGTGGTGCGGGCGGCGTCAGTCATAGCGGATCCGCGGGTCGAGGAGGCCGTACGAGGCGTCTACCAGGAAGCCCAGTCCCACGATCGTCGCGGCGTACAGGAGGATCTCCCCCTGCAGCAGCGGGAAGTCGCGCGTGCCGATGGCCGTGAGCGCCAACCTGCCCAGGCCGGGGAGGGCGAAGACCTGCTCGATCACGATGGACCCGATGAACACGTTCGACAGCGACAGCCCCAGGATCGTCACGATCGTGACCATGGCGTTACGCAACGCGTGCTTGAGCACGACGCCCCGTTGGGGCAGCCCCTTGGAGCGGGCGGTGCGCACGAAGTCCTGGGACAGGACGTCGAGCATGGCGGCGCGCGTCATGCGCGTCATCACGGCGGCCTGGCCGAGGCCGAGCGCCAGGACAGGCAGGAGCAGTGAGCGGGCCCAGCGGATCGGGTCCTCGGCGAACGGCACGAACCCGCTGGCGGGCAGCCATCTGAGCTCCACCGCGAAGTAGAGGATGAAGATCAGCCCCAGCCAGAAGCTGGGGATGGCGGCGCCGAGCTGTGAGACCGAGGTCAGCAGAGGATCCCAGAAGCTTCCTCTCCGCAGGGCAGCGAAGATGCCGAGGGGGAAAGCGATGAGGCAGGCGATGAGCGCCGCGCCCAACGCGAGCGGGACGCTCACGCGCAGGCGGTCGGCGATGAGCCCGGAGACCGGCCGCTGGTAGTTGAGAGACTCGCCGAGGTCACCCCTGAAGGCGCCGGCCAGCCACCTGACGTAGCGCTCCGGCGGCGGCACGTCGAGGCCGAGCTGCCGGCTCAGGGCTTGCCGGGCTTCCGGGGAGGCGTTCATGCCGAGGATCACTGCCGCCGGGTCGCCCGGCACGGCGAGCAGCGCGCCGAACACGACGACGCTGGCCAGCACCACGCTGAGGGCCGCGGAGAGGAAGCGCCTTACCAGGAACGCGAGCATGAGACGAGATACGTGCTTATGAAGATAGTCGGGGGCGGCTAAAGCACCGCGAGCCGCCCCCCAAAGAGCCCCTACGGAGCCCGGTAGACCTGCACGAGGTCGATAGCCGGCGTCGGCTGGTCGGTCCAGAAGCCGTACACGTCACGCTTCACTGCGACCAGGTACGGCGAGGAGAACACCCAGACGTTGACGGCGTCGTTGGCGATCGTCCGCGCGATCTCCTGGTACTTCGCCGTGGCCTCCTCCTGCGTCGCGGCCGTCTCGGCCTCTTCCAGTAGCTGGGCTATGGCAGGGTTGTCGTAGTGATAGTAGTAGTCGGGGTTGGCGTAGACGTTGATGTCGCGTGGCTCCGAGTGCCCGATGATCGTCATGTCGTAGTCGCCGCCCAGGAAGATGCGGTCGATCCACGTCGCCCACTCGACCACGGACAGCTCCACGTCGATGCCCACCTGCTCGAGCTGCTGAGCGATGACCTCGCCCGTGCGACGCTCGATGTTGTACGGCTCGGGCAGCTCGAACTGGATCGTCAACCCGTCCGCGTAGCCGGCCTCCGCCAGGAGCTCGCGCGCCCGCTGCGGGTCGTACGGGTACGTCTCGGTGAGGTCGACGTAGTAGCCCTCCGAGGGGCTCATGTGCGTGCCGATGACGGTGCCGAGCCCGAACATCGCGCCGTTCACGATCGCGTTCTTGTCGATGGCCAACGTGATGGCCTGGCGCACCCGCACGTCGTCGAACGGCTCGCGCGTGTTGTTCATCGCCACGGTGATCTCGGCCGTGCCCGTGCCCTGAGTGCCCTTGAGGTCGGGGTTCGCGAGCACCTGTTGGAACTGCTCAGGCAGCAGGGCTACGCCGATCATGTCGATGTCACCGGCCTGCAGCGCGGCGAAGCGCGCGTTCGGGTCGGAGATGATCCTGAACGTGGCCGAGTCGAGGTAGGGGAGCCCTTCCTCCCAGTAACCGTCGAACCTGTCGAGCCTGACGTGGCTGCCTGGCACGTACTCGGCGAACGTGAACGGGCCGGTGCCGACCGGCTGAGTGCGCTGTGACTCGGCGGTGCCGGAGGGGTTGATGACGGAGTCCGGCCGCGCGAGGTTGTACAGCAGGCTCGAGCTCGGGCGCGACAGGTGGAAGGCGATCGTGTTCTCGTCCACCGCCTCGACCGATTCGATGGCCTCGTAGTACTGGCTGTTGGTGTGCCCGGAGTCGGGGTCCATGGCGCGCTCGAACTTCTCGATCACGTCCGCGGTGTCGAAGGCCGAGCCGTCGTGGAAGGTCACGCCGTCACGCAGCTCGAACGTCCACGTCAGGCCGTCGTCTGACACGCTCCACTCGGTCGCCAACGCCGGTACGATCGCGCCCGTGCGGTCGAACCTGACGAGCCCCTGCATGACGTTGTCGTAGACGACGCGCGGGATCTCCTGTGAGGTGGAGGCCGAAGGGTCCCACCCCGGCGGCTCCGCCGTGATCGCGACGATCAGGCTGCCGCCCGCCTGGGGCGCAGGGTCCTGGGCGAGCGCCCAGCTCGCGCAGAGACCGATGGCCGCTGCCAGCGAAAAGATCCACCTTGTGCGCATGCTCTCCTCCTCCTGGGCCGGACGGCTTGGCGGCCGGCGGAACGACCTATGGTTGATGGTCGGCATTCTTGCATGGCTCGGGGTCGCTCCGAAGGGTCGGCACGCCTCGCTGGTTACCGCGGTCGCCTAGGTCGACAAGAGGTACTCGATGGCAGCCGCGGCGTAGAGGCGCGCGGCAGCGACGACCTCGGGCAGTCGCACGAACTCGTCGACCTGGTGGGGGATCGTGCGGTCGCCGGGTCCGATGGTCACGATGGGGATGTCCTTCCAGGCCCACAGGAACGTGCCGTCGGTCGCGCCGGGGACTCCTCCGTAGCGCGGCAAAGAGCCCAACACGGGCTGGTAGGCGCGTTCCACCGCCGCGACGAGCGGGTCGCCAGGGTCCGTGGCCGTCCACGGCCGCGACTCGAAGCAGCTCAACTCGAAACGCAGGCGCGGCGTGCGCGCCTCGAGTTCCCTGGCGATGGCGTTCATGTTGGCCTCGAGCTGGGCGTGGTCCTGACCCGGCACGGTGCGGACGTCGAGCGCCATGTACGCCTCGTCCGGCATCACGTTCAGTTGGGCCTCTCCGCGAGCGGGAGCCTTCAAGATCGTCGGCGTGATCCACGGCAGGCCCAGGTACTCGTGCTCGCCTACTCGCTCCTGCTCGCTGCTCTCGAGCTCGCGGAGGGCGACGATCAGGTCTGCGAGGCCGCGGACGGGGCTTACGCCGGCGTACGGCATCGCGCCGTGGCTCATGACCCCGTAGGCGCGCACGTGCAGCCGCATGGCGCCCTTCTGGAAGAGGCAGATCTCGTTCTCTTCCGGCTCGCACACGATCGCTCCGTCGACCTCGTCGGCCCAACCGTTCGCGATGAACGACTTGATGCCCAGCATCATGCCTTCCTCGTCCGCGACGATGCCCAGCCGCACGCGGCCCGGCAGGTCGGGCGCGACGCTCCTCACGGCCTCGACCGCGGCGATGGCCGCGGCGACGCCGGCCTTCATGTCTGCGCTGCCGCGACCGTGCAGGACACCTGACTCGTCCTCACCGTCCGGACCGGGTTCGATGCGCCCCTCGAAGGGCGGCACGGTCCACACCGACGGGTCGCCCTCGGTGACCACGTCGGTATGACCCTCGAACATCAGCGTGCGGTGTCTCGTCGCGTCGAACGCGCTGCCCTCGAAGTCGCAGATCACGTTGGGCCGGCCCGGCGCCGCCTCCTCCACGACGGGCTCGAGCCCCGCCGCCCTCAACTGGTCGGCCACGTACTTCGCCGCCGGCGCCTCGGTCGTGCCCCGGCCCTCGTCGTAGACGCTCCTGACCCTGACCAGACCCTGGGCCAGCTCGAGGACGCGACTCGGGTCCACGGCCTCGGCCGCCCGCAGCGCGAGCTGGGCGACGTCTCCCGCCGTCACGCTCGAGCCGGGACTGTCGCCGTCGGTCACAGAGGCGGGGTGAAGCGGCCGTCGATGGCCGTCCAGCCGCCGTCCACGTACAGCAGGGAGCCCGTGACGAAGCTCGCAGCGTCGGAAGCCAGGTAGACGACGGCTCCCACCAGCTCGCTGGGCTGGGCCCAGCGGCCGAGCGCGCTCTTCTGGGCGTAGGCCTGGTACCAGTCGGGTCGGTCCTTGATCTGCTTGGTGAGCGGGGTCTCGACGACGCCCGGGGCTACGGCGTTGGCCCTGACACCGCGCGGGCCCCACTCCGCCGCGGCCGCCCGGATCATCTGGAGTGTGCCGGCCTTGGTGGCGGCGTACACCCCCTGCCCCGGCTCCACGACCTGCGAGCGGATGCTGGAGAAGAAGATCATGCTGCCCTTGCCCTGGTCGGCCATGCGGTTGCCGGCCTCGCGCAGAGCGAAGAAGTTGCCCCGCAGGTTGATGCCGACGACCCGGTCGAACTCCTCTGCGCTCACCTTCGCGAGCGGCTTGCGCACGTTGATCGCCGGGGTGCACACCAGCACGTCAAGGGCGGGCATGCCCTCCACGAGGGCCTTCACGTCGGCCTCGGAGGCCACGTCGGCACCGACGCCCCGCGCGCCCACACCGCGAGCGGAGGCCTCTGCGGCGACGGCCTCCGCCGCCTTCGGGTCGAGGTCGGCGCACGTCACCTGGGCACCGAAGTCGGCCAGGCCGTGCACCGTGGCGCGGCCGATGCCGGAGCCGGCCCCTATGACCAGCGCATGCTTGCCCGTGAGATCGAAGAGGTCGCGGTAGTTCGTCATGCTCATCCTTCGCTGCCGGCGGTTATCGCCAGGAAGGCGTCGACGCGTCTCGCGATGACGCCAAGGCTGTCGCGCCAGAACTGGGGGTCCTCGATGTCGATGCCGAAGCCGCTGGCGAGGTCGCTGGCGGCGGCGAGACCGGTCGAGGCCAGCAGCTCATCGTACCGCCGCCTGAACGGATAACCTTCGGCCTCGTAACGGGCGTACAGGCCCAGGCCGAAGAGCCAGCCGAACGTGTAGGGGAAGTTGTAGAAGGACCTTGCGCTCGAGTAGTAGTGCGGCTTGTGCGCCCACATGAGTGGGTGTAGCACGTCCTCGGCGATGGCGTCCGCGAACACGCGCGCCTGCGCCTCCACCATGACGGCGCTCATCTCCTCGGCTGACAGGTCCCGCTCGGCGCGCTTATCGAACACCTCGGCCTCGAACAGGAAGCGCGTGTGGATGTCGAGTAGGAGCTGCGTGGAGTGCTGCAGGTTCTGCTCCAGCAGCGCCAGCCGCTCCGTCTCCTCGGCGGCTGTCATGAGCCCGTCGAAGAGCAGCGTCTCGCAGAAGATGCTCGCCGTCTCCGACAACGTCATGGGCGTAGGTGTCTGCAAGACCGTGCGGCCGAACCGGAACTTGCAGTCGTTGTGGTAGGCGTGCCCGAGCTCGTGCGCGAGCGTGAACACGTCGGAGAGGTTGCCGCCGAAGTTGAGCATGACCCGTGACTCGTCCCGGACCGGCACCGGGGAGCAGAACGCCCCGCCGCGCTTGCCGCGGCGCGGCGGCACGTCGATCCACCCCTGGCGAAACGCCCGGTCGGCGAAAGAAGCGAGCTCGGCAGAGTAGGTCGCGAAGCGGTCGAGGACCACCGCCTGCGCCTCCTCCCACGTGAACCGGCGTGCCGCGGCCTGAGGGAGGGGAGCGAACAGGTCGTACCAGGCGAGCCGGTCCTTGCCGAGCAGCTGCGCTTTCGCCTTCAGGTACCCGCGCAGGGTCGCGAAGCGTTCCTCGCAGGCCTGGTGCATCGCGTCCAGGCTCCGCCTGGAGATGCCGTGCTGGAACAGGCTGTAGTCGAGCGGTCCGCCCCAACCGCGTTGCCGCGCCAGTGACCCCACCTGCCCCTTGATGCCGTTCATGGCCGCGGCGAAAGTCAGCTGGTTGCGTCCGAGCAGCTCGAGCTCGGCTGAGTAGGCGCGGCGGCGCACGTCCTCGGACGGGCTCGCCTGCAGGCTGCGGAGCTCGGCGGTGCCGTACTCCCGCTGCGGTCCCTCACCCGCGACCTCCTCTTGAGTCACGGCCGCCAGGATCCTCTCCCGGGAGGTCAGGTCGTTGTAAAGCTTCGCCCAGGCCGAGCCGCCGCTGGCGTCGAGCGCGGCAGCCAGCGCCTCCGCCTCGTAACCGAGCATGCGCTCGGCCTCCTGCCGGTAGCGCTCTAGCGGGTAGAGGTGGGCTGCCACGATCTCGTGTCGCTCGCCTGCTGCGTTCAGGTC
>DASVCK010000154.1:0-2938 GCA_036381675.1 Trueperaceae bacterium
AGATAAGGGTCCACCTCTGGCACCTGGGCGCGCCGATCCTCGGAGACGAGGTCTACGGCACCGCGAGCGGCCGGATCGGCAGGCAGGCGCTTCACGCGCGCAGCCTCACGCTCCCCCATCCGCGCGACAACTCGCCTGTCACGTTCGTTGCCCCGGTGTGGCCGGACATCGTCGAGGCCTGGCTCGGCCTCGGCAGCACCTGGCCCGACGAGCTGGAACCGCCGGCGCCTCCTGACGCACGCGACGAAGTCGACCACGGCGGCCCCACCTGACCCGAGCGAACCCGCGGGTGAACGCAGTTACAATCCGTCTCCAGCAGTACCTGTTCGTGAGGGAGCGGAGGTTCCCGATATGGCACAGGTGGGCGTGGCGGAGCCGCCGCGTTGGCAGCTGGACACCATCTACCCGGACATCGATTCAGCGGAGTTCGTCGCCGACCGCGAGCGGCTACGAGACACCCTGAAGGCGCTTGAAGATCACGTCGGCACACAGCGGGCGCCGGCGGCGGGAGAACAGGCCGCGGCGCTGGACCGCGCCCTGGAGCTCTACGAGCGAGCGGCGTCGCTCGTCGTGTGCGTCGCCAACTACCTGTACCTTCGCGTGGCGGCCGACTCGTTCGATGCGGCAGCCCAGGCTGCGCTTGCGGCGTTGGACTCGGACCTTGGACGCTTTCAGGTGTTCAACACGCGCTTCATCTCATGGATCGCGCGGCTGGACCTAGAGGCGGCGCTGCGGGAGTCCGCCCTGGTGCGGGAGAACGGTTACCTTCTCTCGCGCTACCGCGAGGAGAACGCACACCTGATGCCAGATCCCGCCGAGGAGCTGGCAGCGGCGTTGGAAAGCAGCGGCGGTGCGGCATGGGCCCGGCTCTACGGCGACCTGATCGCTCGCGAGCGCATCGACCTGCCGGACATCGCCTCGGATGCGGCCGGGAGTCCCCCCGAAGGACTGCCGCGCACCGCACTCGGCACCGCGCAGCTGCGAACGCTCCAGTCTCACAGCGACAGGAGGGTCAGGCGAGCGGCGTACGAGGCCGAGCTGGCGCTCCTCGGTCGCAACGAGGTCTCCTTCGCGGCCGCCCTGAACGGCATCAAGGGCCAGGCGAACGCGCTGACATCGCGGCGGGGCTGGGAGACCGCCTACGCGTACAGCCTGTTCCAGTACGGAGTCTCGGCTCGTGCGATCGCGAGCATGCAAGAGGCCTGCGTGGAGGCTTTCCCGACGATGAGGAGGTACCTCGGAACGAAAGCTCGGTTGCTGGGCCTGGAGCGGCTCGCCTGGTACGACCTCTACGCCCCGCTTCCGCAGGCGACGACTATCGAGCTGTCGTGGCAAGAGGCCACGGAGCTCGTGAGGGAGTGCTTCGCCAGCTACTCCGTCGACCTCGTCGAGTTCGCTGACAGGGCGTTCGAGTCGGGCTGGATCGACGCACAGCCACGCGAGGGGAAACGTGGAGGAGCCTTCTGTAAGGATGCCTACCCACGCGGGGAGTCGCGAGTCTTCCTCAACTTCGGCGGCACCCCGGGCGACGCGATCGCGCTCGCCCATGAGCTGGGACACGCGTACCACGTCGATCGCATGGTGCGCTTCGGTCGCAGTGTGCTGCAGACCGTCGTGCCCATGACCCTCGCTGAGACGGCGAGCATCTTCTGCGAGACGTTGGTCTTCGATCGATTCGTTAGGCGCGCCGAGGGCCGGCAGCGGCTGGCGTTCGTCGAGCTGGACCTGCAGAACGCCGGGCAGCTGCTGCTGGACATCCATAGCCGCTTCCTGTTCGAGTCGGAGGTGTTCGACCGTAGGCGCGAGCGGGCACTATCCCCCGAGGAGTTGAGACGGGCGATGACCGACGCGCAGGCACGCACCTACGGGGACGCGCTCGAGCCCGACCTCCGGCACCCGCTGATGTGGGCGAACAAACCGCACTACTACGACGGTGACACGCCGTACTACAACTATCCGTACACGTTCGGCTGGCTTTTCTCGCTGGGTTTGTACGCACGCTACCTGGTCGAGGGAGAGGCGTTCCGATCCGGGTTCGACGAGCTCTTGGCCTCCAGCGGCATGGCCCCGGTGGCGGAGCTCGCCAGGCGTTTCGGGATCGACATCGAAGAGCCTTCGTTCTGGCGCGAGAGCCTCACGATCCTGTCCGGGCGCGTAGCCAGCTTCGAAGACCTGGCGCTGGCCGTGGAGGCGACCCCCTCGACCGGCGGCGGCGAACACTAGCGCGACCGATTAGTGGCCGGCCCTGCTTACCCGGCGCGCCACCCTGCGCGGTCGTCCTGGTGATGGCCGGCTGGGGGGCCTAGTTACAATCCCCCGTGCCGCTTCTCGCGAGCGGGGGAAGGCGCAAACAGTGGACGAGCCGGTCACCGTCACGCTGCCGCTCTGGCAGTTGGACACCATCTACCCGGGGCTTGACAGCCCCGGTTACCGCGCCGACAGGACGGAGCTCGACGACACGCTCGCACGGTTCGAGAGGTTCCTCGAGGACAACGGCGTCGGCGTCACCGAACCGGAGGCCGGCACGGGCGCGAAGGAACCACCGGGGGGCTGGACCACGCCAGCGACCGGAGAGGACCGCCAGGCAGGTGACTTCCGCGCGGCCACGCTCCTCGCGCAGGCGCTGGAGACCTACCTGCGCCTGATGGAGCTTCAGGCGCTGCTGAGCGTCTACCTGTCGCTGCGGGTCGCCACCGATTCGTTCGACGCGGCCGCTCAGTCCGAGCTATCGGCGCTCCGTGCCCTCGGCGCGCGCACCGGCGCGGCCAGCGCCCGCTTCAAGGGTTGGCTGAAGGGCGTTGACCTGAACGCAGCAGGCGAGCGACACGAGATCGTGGCAGCCCACCTCTACCCGCTGGAGCGCTACCGGCAGGAAGCCGAGCGCATGCTCGGTTACGGGGCGGAGGCGCTGGCTGCCGCTCTGGACGCCAGCGGCGGC
>DASVCK010000155.1:0-2684 GCA_036381675.1 Trueperaceae bacterium
GGCGAGGTCCGCGACGGGGCCATCCTGCTCTTCCTGTACAGCCTGGCGGAGTCCCTCGAGGGCTACGCCATGGGCAACACCAGGCGCGCCGTCGCGTCACTGATGGACCTGCGCCCCGAGACTGCCAACGTCGTGCAGAACGGCAGCGTCGTGAACCTGCCGGTCGCACAGGTCGAGGTGGGCCAGCTCATCCTCGTACGGCCCGGCGAGCGGGCGCCGCTGGACGGCGTCGTGGTGAGCGGCACCGGCCACATGGACCAATCGCCAATCACCGGCGAGTCCGTGCCCGTCGACAAGGTCGTCGGCGACGCCGTCTTCGCCGGTAGCGTCAACGGCCACGCCGCCCTCGAGGTGCGGGTCACGAAGCCGGCGTCGGAGTCCACCATCGCCCGGCTGATCCACCTCGTCACCATCGCGCAGTCCCAGCGCTCGCCCAGCCAGCGCTTCTCCGACTGGTTCGGCCAGCGCTACACCGTGTTCGTGCTGGTGGGCTCGGTCGTTGCCCTCGGTCTGTTCCTGCTCTTCGGTGTGGAGCGCGGCGACGCCTTCTACCGCGCCGCGACCCTGCTCGTCGTGGCCAGCCCATGCGCGATCGTGATCAGCGTGCCGGCCGCCGTCCTCTCGGCGCTGGCCCGGGCGGCCCGTTTCGGCGTCCTGTTCAAGGGCGGCGCTGCGCTCGAGGACTTCGGGTCCGTCGACGTCGTGGCGGTCGACAAGACGGGCACGCTCACCGAAGCGAAGATGCGCGTCACCGACGTCATCCCCTTCACGGTCTCGCGCGAGGCGCTGCTGGGCGTGGCGGCCGCGATCGAGAGCGGTTCCGAGCACCCGCTCGCCAAGGCGGTGGTGGAGGCGGCGGCTCAGCAAGACATCGAGCGCCAGCCCGTCGCCGATGTCGTCGCGGTACCAGGCATGGGCGTCACCGCCAACGTGAACGGCAGGCCGTACTGGGCCGGCAACGCCAAGCTGGTGTCCCACATGGACGTCGATATGCCGGAGTCTGCCCGCGAAGCAGCGGTCCGGCTCGAGGCCTCCGGCCGCACGCTCATCGCCGTGGGTGACGGCAGCGGAGAGGCCGGCGCCGTCATCGGCCTGCTGGGCGTCGCTGACACCGTACGTTCCTCGGCGGCACCGGCGCTGGCGGCGCTGCGTGAAGGCGGTGTGCGCCGCGTCGTGATGATGACCGGCGACAACGCGGCCGTGGCCATGTCCGTCGCAGGTGAGGTCGGCATACGCGCCGAGAACGTCCACTCCAGCCTCCTGCCCACCGACAAGGTGGCCAAGGTGGGCGAGCTGAGCCGCGAGTCGCGCGTCGCCTTCGTGGGCGACGGCGTGAACGATGCGGGGGCACTGGCGGCCGCATCCGTGGGCGTCGCGATGGGCGCGGCCGGCACGGACGCCGCGCTGGAAGCCGCCGACGTCGCGTTGCTGTCGAACGATCTGGAGAGGCTCCCGCAGGCGCACGCCCTCGCCCGTGACACGAACACCGTCATCAAGCAGAACCTCGGCTTCGCCCTGGGCATCATGGCCCTGATGGTCGTGTTCACGATCCTCGGGCGGCTGCCCCTCCCGCTGGGCGTCCTTGGGCACGAGGGAGGCACGATCCTCGTGGTGCTCAACGGCCTGAGGCTGCTGGGATGGCGGCCCAGGCAGGGCGGCCAGCGCGCCGGGCCGGCGTTGGAGCCCGTGACGGCGGGGTAGACCCTATGTCCAGTCTGGGGCCGTAGCGCAGTTTCGCTCGGCGATTGCCGAGCTTCCCGTAAGGCAGGCCGTTCGGCGCGGCTAGCGTTCTCGCATGGGGGAACGAGCGGTGGCGCCACCGGTATCGGATCGGCCGAGGATCGTCGGCGCCTCCGCCGTCTTGGGTCTCCTGGCGACGGCCGCCTTCCTGTTCGCGCCCGTCGTTCACGGCGCCCGCGCGACCCATGAGTGGGCCTCCGCACCCCGCGTCGTGGAGAGCCTGGAGGTGGTGCGCCAACGAGGCCGCCTCGACTGCGGCCCCGCGCTCTTGGCCACCCTCGCGAGCTGGAGCGGCAACCACGTCTCGCTAGACAGCGTGCTGGCGCTCGTCCGCGTTGCGCCTACGGGTACGTCGTTGGCAGAGTTCGCACGGGTCGCGGCCGGGCTCGGTGTTCCCGGCGTCTGGTACCACGTGCCCCAGTCCCGCCTGGATGATCTCGCCACGCCGTTCGTCGCGCACCTCGATGCGGGCGCGGGGCTGGGCCACTTCGTAGCCGTCGTCGCCCTGAGCGGCGGGTTCGCGGTGGTGGCGGACCCGGCTCGAGGAGCCTGGGTCGGAGGCACAGACCGCCTGCTGGCCGGCTACTCCGGACGGGCGTTCCTCCTCGACGAACGGCTAGAGCCCGGATGGAATCGCCTGTGAGCCGGGCGTCTCTTGCCTCCGGCGTCGAGCCTCGCGGCGGCAGCATGCGCCTCGGTGTTTCGACGTCGGTAGCGGCTGTCCTGTGCGCCTGCCTCACGGCAGCCCTGAACGCAGCCGCGATCCGGCCGTGGGGCCTCGGAGCGTTGGCTCTGATCGCCTCCGTCCCGGCCTTCCTCGCCATCACCCGGTCGCGCAGCGCGCTCCACGGAGGGGCCGTCGCTGCCCTCGCCTCGCTCGGCGTCAACAGCGTCGCCTACGAGCCCGCCCGCGTGCTCTTCGAGGCGGCCTACCCGGTGGCGCT
>DASVCK010000156.1:0-18339 GCA_036381675.1 Trueperaceae bacterium
ACCCCTGCGGAAAGCCCACCTACCTCGCACCCAACACTCAGAACTGGGTGCTAGCTTCCATTTACTTCGAACCCACGGGGACACGCCTCTCGGACCCCCGGAGGCGATCCCTGCACCGGGAGGTGAGGGACATGGCCGACACGCCCGAACTGAGGAGAGAGCTGAACACGCTCAAGCAAGACCTTGCCGCCCTGCGAGGAGACGTCACGACGCTCTCGGAGTCGAGCGCTCGCACCGCCAAGGAGGGCGCCGAGGCGATCTACAACGCGGCCAAGGAGGCCACGGCTCAAGCGAGGGAGAAACTGATGCAAGAGGCAGACGCTCTGATGCAGAAGGTCAAGACCAGTGCCAGGGACGTAGCCGGCACCGTCAAGGAGAGCGGCCAGGCCGCCCTACATGAGGTCGAGGACACCGTCAAGGAGCGCCCGATGACCTCGGTGCTGACCGCTCTCGGGGTCGGCTTCGTCGTCGGCATGCTCCTTTCCCGCCGCTGACTTCGCACGTGAGGCCGCCGAGGCGAGGCACCCATGGTTAGGAACCTAGCGGAGCTCGGCATCGCCTTCGTGGAGCTCGTGGAGGCCGAGGCGAGGTCGCTCGCCTCCGGCACCAAACGCACCGCGGCGGCCGCGGCGGCCATGGTCATCGTGGCCATGGTCGCCGGCTCCATGCTCGTCATCGGCACGGGCTTGTTGATCTGGGCCCTCTATACCGTGTTCACCGACTACTTCACGACCGCCGGCGCCCTGGCGTTGACGGGTGCTGCGGTCTGGCTCGTGTTCGGAGGTGGCGCATGGCTCGCGATCAGCATGATGCGCCGGCGGACCTAGCCGTCGAGGTCGCCAAGCTCAAGGTACGAGTGGCCGCAGAGAAGGCCGAGCCCGGCCGCATGATCAGGCGGGGCATCAGGTCCTCCCCCTTGCCGTCCGTGGCAGGGGCCATGGGCGCAGGTACCCTGCTGGCCTTCCTGCAGGGCCGCGGAGTGCGGGCCGCGGACAGGGCGGGGCGCGGCAGCGGTGTTGGCGCCCTGCTCACGGCTCTGGCGGCGCAGGCCGCGCTGCGCTACCTGCCCGAGCTACTCGGCTCCGAGAAGGCGCCGGGCGCCGCCCAAGGTGAGCGCGGCCTCTGACCCGGGCGCGCGCATGACCCAGGCGCGCGAAAGCTGGGCTACCGGGCCTTCTGGTCGTGCCCTTTCGGCGGGATCGAGATGTACCGCCAGCCACCACCCCTGATGTGCTTGCCGAGCAGGACGATCTGCCCGATGTGATGACCGTTGTGGTCGAACGTGCGCAAGAGGGCGTCGAGGACGGAGTGCTCCTGCCCACGGATGGTCACCGTCCGCCATAGGTCCTCGCTCACCAGGCCGGCCGTCGCCGCGAAGAGCTTCTCCCAACCGGCATCCCACTCGGCCACGATCTCGCTGGGGCTCAGCGAGGTGGGCGTGAACTCGCCGTCCCTGTCCCTGTCCGGTTTCTCCCCGTCCGAGCCGAGAAAGTCGGTGTACCTGGACCTCAGGTTGCCGGCCAGGTGACGGGCCAGCACCGCCACGGAGTTGGCGTTGTCCCCGACCTTCTGGTGCCAGTCCGGCGCCTCGAGCTGGGCGAAGACCTTCTCTGCCTGTGCCTTCTGGGCCGCGAAGCGCTGGCGCAGCTCCTTTATGAACAGCGTCCCGAGGTTCTCGTCCGACATGTCTACAGGTGGCGTCATGGCACATGCTAGGGGCGCCGTGACCGCCGAGGCAACGGCAGCCGAACCCCCGCGACCGTCGGGAGTGCGCCACCGGCAGCTTAAAGCCCATAGGCTCTAGTGAGAGTGGTAGACCCCGCCTCCTTCGCCGCGGCCGCCAGGGCGGCACTCACGCTGTCGATGGAGCGCCTGGCGGTGGTACCAGAGCTGCCCGACGCGAGCAGCGCGGCGCTGCTCATCGTGCTGTTGGCCGGCATATCCGAGGCTGCGGGCGAGAGCGTCGTCCTGTTCGTCAACCGCGTCAGGCCGCGCCGCTTCTTCGTGAGCCTGGCCGTCTCCGGCCTGTTGTTCGTGTTCACCTATCTATTCCTGTCAGGCAGCGTCATCGCGGTCACCAGATTGCTGCTGGGACCGGACGTGAGGGCGTTCGACATGGCGATAGTCGTGGGCGCGGCCTTCGCGCCACGCATGTTCGGCTTCCTCGGCTTCCTCCCCTACTTCGGGCAGCCGATAGGAGCGTTGCTCCAAGCGTGGTCGGTGCTCGCGGCGTTGCGCGGGGTGAGGGCGGTGCTGGGCGCCGGGGTCCTCGAGGCGATCGCGGCGGTGGCTCTGGGCGCGCTGCTGCTGGCGGTGCTGCAGCGCACGGTGGGGCTGCCACTCGTGTACGTCGCCCGCCGGTTACTTAACGCCTCCGCTGGGGTCAGGCTCACCTCGATCGAGGAGGCCGTCGGCCTGAGCGGACAAGAGGGCGGGGCGCCGGAAGAGTGATCTTGGCGATCGTTCTCGTCGTCACGCTGGCGTTGACGGTGTCGCTGCTCCTCGCTCCGATCGAGGCCCTGGGCTGGTGGGCCGGCTGGTTCGGCGAGGCGGGCCACGACGTCGTGTACGACCGTCCCCGGCAGGGCGGCAAGCCGCGCCTCCATGTCATCTACCTCGATGGGATCGCCAAGGCAGGGCATGTCAACTACCAGGACGTGCAGGGGTTCCTCGAGCGGCTGGGACGGGAGCTCCCGGAGGCGGTCGTCCTCGGCGATGTCCTGCCCTACTCCCCCTCCGGCAGGGGCCTCACGGAGCGCAGGCCACTGGCGGCGTTCTGGCGCCGCATGCTCGAGCTCAAGCTGCAGGGCAGGCAACCGCTGCTGACCTTCTCGATCAACGTGCGCAACCTCCTCCAGGTACTCGTCGCGTCCGACCGGCGTTACGCCGCCGTGTACGGCCGCGCCGCCGCCGTCGCGATGACCGACGCGCTGCTCAAGGGCGGGTACCGGCCGGGCAGTGGGGAGCCGGTGGCCCTCATCGGCTACAGCGGCGGGGCGCAGGTGGCCCTGGTGGCGACGCCGTACCTCAAGAGGGCGCTGGACGCTCCCCTGGCGCTCGTGTCCCTGGCCGGCGTCATGGCGAGCGAGCCCGGCATGCTCAGCCTCGAGGGCATCTTCCACATCGAGTCCAGCCGCGACCGGATCCCCGCAATGGGTCGCATCGCCTTCCCGGGCAACTGGCGCATCTGGCCGAGGTCATATCTCGCGCGCCTCAGGAAGCGGGGCGGGCTCGTGACGGTCGATCCCGGCCCCATGCGGCACAACGGCGTCGAGAGCTACCTGGACGACGCTTCGTTCATCGGGGGACGCAGCCATCAGGAGATCACCAGCCGCCTCGTCTCGGGCTATCTGCGGGAGTGGATCGACTCGGCTGGCCAGAAGACCGTGACCGCGCCACACATGCGGGTAAAGTCCTGACATGGCGGATGACGAGGGACGTACTTCCCGGCGGGAACCTTGGCCCACTAGACGTGCCCCGCAGATGCCGGGGCGCCGGCCCGACGTGACGCCTGCGCCGGGCGATGGGAACCGTTCCGACACGAACGGCGGGACCGGGTCGCCGATGCGCCCCATGGGCTTGCCGCCCGGCTGCTCCTGGTGGCTACTGCCGCTGGGGTTGCTGCTGGTGAACTACCTCGTCGTGTCGCTCTTCTTCCCCGCCGCGGGCGCTCCTGCCGAGATCCCGTACTCGCTCTTCAGGGAACAGGTCGCCGCGGGCAACGTGATTAGCGTCTCCACGCGGGCGGATATCATCCAGGGCGAG
Source organism: Trueperaceae bacterium (assembly GCA_036381675.1). Taxonomy (GTDB): domain Bacteria; phylum Deinococcota; class Deinococci; order Deinococcales; family Trueperaceae; genus DASRWD01. The sequence continues at coordinate 3,766 of DASVCK010000156.1, forward strand.
CTGTCCGAGCCCGTCACCATCACGAGGGATGTGGGCGGTCTCTTCGGCCCGCCGGTGGAGCAGCCCGTCGAGGTATCCCGCTTCTCGACCACCCTGCCGACGTTCGCTGGTCCTGGACTCGAGGACCTGCTGCTGGATGCCGGGGTGGAGATCAACGCCGAGACGATCGAGGGCACGCGCAACCCCCTGCTGACGTTGCTCATCTCCTTCGGCCCGGCGTTACTGATGATCGGGCTCTTCGTGTGGCTCATGCGGGGCATGGCCACCAACGCCGGAGCGGGCCTGGGCGGGGCACTGAGCATGGGTCGCAGCCGGGCACGGCGCGTGGAGCCGGGTCAGGTGGACGTCACGTTCGAGGACGTGGCAGGCATAGACGAAGCCGAGAACGAGCTCGTCGAGATCGTTGACTTCCTCAAGAACCCCGCCAAGTACACACGCCTCGGCGGCACCGCGCCGAAGGGCGTGCTGCTCGTCGGGCTGCCCGGGACCGGCAAGACGCTTCTCGCCAAGGCGGTGGCCGGCGAGGCCGGCGTGCCGTTCTTCTCGATGAACGCTTCGGAGTTCGTCGAGATGATCGTGGGTGTCGGTGCCAGTCGCGTGCGCGACCTCTTCAAGCAGGCGCGCGAGGCCGCGCCCGCGATCGTGTTCATCGACGAGCTCGATGCCATCGGACGTCGCCGCGGTCAAGCGGTCTTCTCGGGCGGCAACAGCGAGCAGGAGCAGACGCTCAACCAGATACTCACGGAGATGGACGGCATGAGCACGCAGGAAGGCGTGATCGTGCTCGCCGCCACGAACATGCCCGAGGTCCTGGATCCGGCCCTGCTGCGTGCGGGGCGCTTCGACCGCAGGGTCACCGTGCAGCCGCCTGACAGGCGCGGGCGGGAGGCGATCCTCGAGGTGCACACGCGCGACGTGCCGCTCGCGGACGACGTCGACCTGGCCAAGGTCGCCGCCATGACACCTGGCCTGGTGGGCGCGGACCTCCGCAACCTCGTCAACGAGGCGGCCTTGCTGGCGGCGCGAAGGGAGCGCGACCGGGTCACGCAGGAGGACTTCGCCGATGCGCTGGAGAAGATCATCCTGGGGCCAGAGCGCAAGCTGCTCCTCAAGCTCGAAGACCGCCAGCGCGTCGCCTACCACGAGGCCGGCCACGCCATCCTCGGCCTGGTCGTGCCGGGCGCAGACCCTGTCACGCGCGTCACCATCACGCCCCGCGGCCAGTCGCTCGGCGTCACCTATCAGCGCCCGGAGGATGACCGCTACAACTACTCGGAGAGCTACCTGAGGGGTCGCATCGTTGGCGCTCTGGGCGGCCGAGCCGCCGAGGAGCTGGTGTACGGCGACCGCACGACAGGTGCGCAGAACGACCTGCAGCAGGTGACGCGCATGGCCTACGACATGGTCACCAAGTGGGGCATGAGCGATGCCATCGGCCCCGTCGCACTCGTCCCTGAAGGCGGTCAGTTCCTGGGCAACGACGGCGGCATACCCCGCAGCAAGCCGTACAGCGAGGCGACGGCCGAGGCCATCGACTCGGCGGCGCGCCGGATCATCGAGGAGTGCTACGAGGAAGCGCTCGCGCTGCTCACCGAGCATCGCGACAGGCTCGATAGGCTGGCAGCCGCGCTCATGGAGCGGGAATCGCTTGACGAGAAGGAGGTGCTCGAGGCGACGGGCATAGAGCGCCAGGTCGAGCATAAGGACGTACGGGAGCTGCCCCCGGAAGGGGTGTAGCGACGGTTGCGGCGCAGGCGCGCCCAGCGTTCCTGACGGTCACGCCGTCAGCCGGGGCGGTAATAGGATTGCCGCATGGCAGACACTCCTTCTTCAGCCAGACCCACCGTCCAGATCGAGTACTGCGTGCCCTGCGGTCACCTCCCGCGCGCCATGGACGTGCAGAAGAGCATCCTGGAGCGCTTCGGCCAGCGCATCGACGGCGTGAAGCTCAAGACCGGGGAGGGCGGCGTGTTCGTCGTCAGCGTGGGCGACGAAGTCGTCTACAGCAAGCCGGCCGAGTTCCAGCTCGACGCCGTGCTCTCCGAGATCGAGAGGGTGACCCCGGCCTCGTAAACATTGGCACCCTGCCTATCAGGTGGCAACTTGGTACCTGGGTAATAACACCCTTGTAGGGCATGCGGGCATGGCCCTAGCTTCGGTCCGCGGCATGAGCCGCGACCGAAGGGAGGCGCCATGTCCACCTCGATGAACAGCAAGCGCATAGGCGCACCTGTCCGCCAGCGGCCGGCCGGACCCGGCATCCTGCCGGCCCACTGTCCGCTTCTGCGCTGACTTCGCGCCGCGCAGGTCATGAAGGTCTAGACTCCGCCCGTGAGGCTGAGGCTTGGCTCCGCCGCCGCGGACGCGACCGCCGCCGCCGGCTCTAGGCGCCTGGACCTGGTGACGGCCCTACTTTTCGCCGGCTGCGTCGTGCTGGCTGCGAGCAACTTCGTCGCGGTGAGGTACAGCAACCTCGACCTGCCCCCGCTGTGGGGCGCCGGGCTCCGATTCGGGCTGGCTGCCGTGTCCTACGCCGTTCTGGTGCAGCTCCTCAAGCTGCCGTGGCTGAGGCGCGAGGACATGCGCGACGTCCTCGTTTACGGCGTGCTCAACTTCGGCGCCTTCTACGCCCTCACCTACTGGGCGCTATTGCACGTGACGGCTGGCACGGCGGCGGTCGTCATCGGCGCAGTGCCGCTCATCACGCTACTTCTGGCTGTGGCGCAGGGGCTCGAGCGGCTCTCCGCCCGCACCCTGATCGGCGGCACCCTGGCGTTGCTGGGCGTCGGTTGGCTGACGGCCACCTCCTCCGCCATAGCCGCGACGCCGTTGGCGCTGCTCGCGCTGGTGGTGGCCGCTGTCTGCCTTGGGCAGAGCATCGTCGTGGGCAAGCGCGTGTCGCGCAACCATCCTGCGTCCTTGAACGCGGTCGGCATGGCCGTGGGCGCTGCCCTGCTGCTGGCTATCTCCGTCGCGACCGGCGAGACGTGGGCGCTACCAAGCTCTATGCAGAGCGTCATAGCCGTGGTCTACCTCGTCACGTTCGGTTCCATGGGGCTGTTCGGCCTGACGATCCTCCTCCTGAGGCGCTGGGCGCCCTCTGCCTCTTCCTACGTCCTTGTCGTGGTGCCGCTCGTGACCCTCCTGCTCGAATCATTGATCGCCCGCGTGCCCGTGATGTTGGGAGCCTTGGCGGGAGCCGTGCTGGTCTTGGCAGGGACCTGGTTCGGCGCACTCAGTCGCGCCAGCCCTACGCGATCGGCGGCGCCAGGAGAACCCGACCTGTCCCCCTAGGCGCCGTCCGCCTGCTCGATCTGCTCGGCTGCGAGCTCGAGGATCCGCTTCTCGTTCTCGAAGCTCAGCATCGCCGCCGCGTCCTCGATGTCTACCCATCTCGCTTCGAGAACCTCGTCGTCGTGATCGGCGACATCACCGGCCAGGAACCGGAACAGGTAGAAGTGCACGCGCTTGTGGTAGCGCACTCCCTCGCGCTTCGACACGTACCAGTACTCGATGGTGTCGAGGGGCGAGACGAGCTCGGCCTCCAGACCGGTCTCCTCTCGCACCTCGCGCTTGGCAGTGACGGCGGGATCTTCGCCCTCCTCGACGAGACCTTTGGGAAGCTGCCAGCGGTCACCGGGGACGGCGATGATCGCGACTTGCCGGTCGCGAAACACCACGCCGCCGGCAGAGACCTGATGCTCGGTCCTCAGCCGGGCCATCGCATGTGTGCGCATGCGGCACTGGGTGCAAGGCGGTTCGTGGCTACAGGCTAGTCGACCACGAGGGCCCTCAGTTGGGGAGCGACGACGCGGCCCCCGGATCCTCAGCGAGAGCCCGAGCGAACGCCTCGGCCACCGCTGCGTCGAGCATCACGAAGCGGACCTGTGAGAACGGGCTTGGTTGCTGCAGCGCTGCGCGCAGAGCATCCACGGCCACACGAGCCGCCGCATCCGTGGGCACACGGTAGGTGCCGGTGCCCAGAGCGGGGACGGCCAGGGTGCCGGCGCCGAGCTGAGCCGCCAGCGCGTACGCCGACCGGTAGGCGTCGTGCAGCGCGACGAGCTCGCCGTGGCCCCCGCCCCGCCATGGGACGGCGACCGTGTGCACGACCCAGCGCGCAGGCAGCCCGAAGCCTGGCGTGAAGGCAGCCCTGCCCTCTTCGAGGCTGCCGATCGCCCTGGCCGCCTGGGTCAACCCCGGCCCGCCGCGGCGATGCACCGCCCCGTCCACGCCCGCGTTGCCGAACATCTGACGGTTCGTGGAGTTGACCAGGACGTCGACCGCCTGATCGGTGATATCGCCGCGCCACACTTGGACCGCCACCGGCCCGGAAGCACCCGCCAAGGTTCGCCCGGCCACCATGGTCGATCGGGCGGGCGACGCCTGGCCCTCGCTCGCCGCCCCGCTGGTTCCCCGGGCGCTCGAAGCCGAGCGTGCTTCTTGCTCCCCGTGGACTCCCGCGAGCGCCATCTTCTTCTCATAGAGGCCGCGTTCCATGCGGAACTGCGCCAGGCGCTTCTCGTCAGATGCCCCGCGCAGGGCGTCCCTGGCGAACTTCTCGGAGTACCGCGCCGCGTAGGCCGGTTGGTTGTGCCGGGCGAGCTGGCCGAGGCGGTCGAGCTCCTTGGTCTCCGACGACTTGCGCTCCCCGTCGGGTAGCTTTGCCACGCCAGCGCGGATCTCGTCCAGCAGCACCGCCGCTGCCTGGGCCCGGCCTGACCTGAACGCCTCGGCGAGGGCAAGCTTGGACTCGGCGATGCCCGCCAGCGCCCGATGGAGGGCGACCTCCTGGTTCGTGGGGAGACCCTCGAAGGTCGCGCGGTCCAGCGGCTCCAGCCCGAGCGTGACCGCGAGGCGCCCGGCGCCACCGGTGAGCGCGTCGTCCCAGACGAGCACGACCTCCGGCGCCGTGGCACCGGGCCCGAAAGTAGCCCTGATGATGAGCTCGCGTTGGAGACCGCCTACCAGATCGGGAAGTCGCACGCCCGCGCCGCACGGCACCAGGTGGCCGGCGGTTCCCTCGAGACGCATGCCGGCGGACGGCTCGAGCCTCACGTTGCGACCGCGCAGAGCGCTGAGACCCGAGAGCTCGTGCTGGAAGGCCTCCACCACCTGGGCTTCGCCCTCGATGAAGACGTAGTTGCCTTGCCCAGCGTCGCCCATCGCGCGCAGCAGCGTCTCGTCGTACGAACGGCCGAAGCCCATGGCGGTGCTGGTCACTCCGTGGCCGGCGGCCTGCGCGACGTCGGCCGCGATGGTGGCCGCATCGCTGATGCCTACGTTCGCCATGCCGTCGCTTAGCAGCACGACGCGAGCGGCGGCCTGCGGGTCAGGGCACGACATCACCTGGCTCAGACCCTCCGCCCAGCCGGCGAAGAGGGCGGTGCTGCCGCCCGGCGTGAGGGATGCGACGGCCCGGAGGAGCGCACCCCGGTCCACGCCTGCCGCGGTCAGCGGGGCGGCTACGGTGACGTGCTCGTCGTAGGCGACGATAGAGACCCAATCGGTGGGCAGGAGCATCTCGACCGCGGCCTGGGCGGCGGCCTTGGCCGCTTCCAGCGGTTCTCCGCTCATCGAGCCGGAGCGGTCGATGACCAGTGCCAGCGCGATCGGCTTACGGTCCACCTGTTCGGTTGGCAGATCGACACCGACTGTGACGAGCAGGTCCAGTTCCCCGCCGTCGGCAGGGTAGCCGGCCTTGGCAGGCGTGACCTTCAGCCGCGGTGTGGGAAGTTCGGTTCGGTTGGCAGCAGATATCGGCATAGGACTCCCTGTGGCGCCGTGTTTACCTCGGGCCCGGTCTGGACGTTGGCGGGGTCTGACGCACCCCGCATGTCGACTTGGATCGGTGTGCTCGCGCCGCCGGCGCCGAGCCGCTAGGGCGAGGTCATGGCTTCCCCCGCTGCTTCTGCTCCAGGTAGAGGAGCGTTACCTTCAGGAGCTGCATGAGCTGCTCGTCGCCCAGCCTGGTCGTGGGCAGGCGGAAGTCCTCGCGCACCATGAGATCCAGCCCCGGGGCGATCTCGACTCGCGTCCAGACGCTCTCGCGGAACGGCCCGAGGTCCACGTCGGCCGGCTTGTGAGGAACAGCCCGCACAGCGGTGGTCGGGGAAGGAGGCGAGACGCGGGGGGCCGGTGGCGCCGCCGGCCTCGACCGGGGAGCGTCGAGACCGGCGCGCATGCGCACCTGCCGCAGGAAATCCGCCCTGTCCCCCTGCGAGCCCTGCGCGGGCACCAGGTCGACGTTCAGTTGCCCGGTCAACAGGCCTTCCAGCTCCGCGTCAGCGCGTCCGGCCATCACCCGACCGACCACGGCAGCAGAGAAGCCTTCGGCCAGCAGGCGCCGCACGACCAGCAGCTGGAGAAGGTGACGGTAGAGGTACCGGGCCTCACGTCCTACCTTGAGCGGCTCGTCCACCAGGCCCTGGGTCGCGTAGTGTCGCACGAGGCGCTGGTTGACCGTCTCCGTAGCCCGACCGGATGCGTCCTTCGGTAGCACCGCTGGCAGCAGCCGGTTCACGTGCTCGACCACTTGGTCGAGCGACCACGCGCCCTCGCGCAGGCCTGCCAGATCGATGCTCATGCGCCGATCCTATCGCTTACATGTTTCCCTGTCAATGACAGCGCTGGATGTCAGCAAGGGTCGCAGCGAGGCTCGTGGTCAGACCACGGCCCCCAGACGCCGTTCCTAAGTCAAGCGCGGCCGTCACCGCGCTGCACCCGGGGCCGCGGCGTAGCTTCTGGCGTTCTCCCACGTCTTCCTGTCGATGGAGCGTGAGCCTTTGGCTCACGACACGGCTCATGGGGCCACGAGCAGTCAGGAGGCGTCGATGGCGTTCACCGACCACAGCGATCTGTTCGGCAGCGTGCACGAGGACGGGGTGAACCTCGTCGTGCGCCACCTCATGCGTCAGCGCCCCTCGCTGTTCAACTACGCGACGCCGGCCTTCCACGCCCGTCCCGACCTGTTCTGCCAGCCGATAGAGGCCGCCAAGTCGGTGAAGGACGCAGGCAACCCGCTCTTCACGGAGCAGGAGCCGCTGCCCATCTTCGGCACTCCGTTCCCCGTCGGCATCAACTTCTGCCTGCAGCTCGTCGATGCTCGTATCGACTTCCACCCACAGGACGTGCCGCTCCCACCCGAGCTCGGCGAGCTGCCGCCGCAGCGCTTCTCGCTCATGGCGGCCGCCTGCGCGGGTATCGACTGCCCGTCCGAGGAGGTCATCGCCGGTCTGCTCCCGTGGATCGAGCGCGAGCTCCTGGCCCAGCAGAAGCTCGCGGTAGGCAAGGTCGAGGAGTCGCGGGGCGGGAAGGACGTGGGACGGTCGCAGACGGGCGCGCTCGGCGTGACGGGCGCGCCTCCGCGACGCCTCGTGGGGGTGCGGCCCGACGTTGCACTGCAACCAGCCGTGCTGGACGAGCGCCCACCCCGTGGCACGGTCGTGCTGCCGACCAGGCGCATCGAGTGCTTCTGCCTGGAGGTCTACACCGTCGGCCACTTCGAGTGGGGCGCTGTACCTGGCTCCGAGCAGGCCTGGCTCAAGACCAAGTTGGACGGCGTCGAGATCGTCGACCTGGGCCCCGAGAGGCTCGAAGCGTCGATCGAGTGCTACGTCGCGACGGTGCTGCGCCTCGGCATCCTGCCGCAGGTCATGGTCCCGCTCGAGAAGCTAGTGCTCGACATCACGAAGGTGCTCGCAGAACAGGGGTTGCAGGTCGGCAAGCAGGTAACGCTCGGACCCTCCCCTGCCCCGGGCGACGTTCCCAACAACCCCGCCGTGGAGGACGACATGATCAAGGCGTTCGGCAAGCTCACCGTCACGGACGGAGGTGCCTGATGTCGCACCTGACTGTCGCCGTCTCCGAGGCCGCGGTCCGCAAGTCGGTCGAGGTCCTCGTCGAGGCCGTGAAATGGGAGAAACAGGACAGCAAGGACTTCGGACGGTTCTCCGCGGGTTACCACGTGAAGGGCCACCTCGAAGGTGGAGCCGTGGACCTCAGGGCAGACAACACGATCGAGATCAAGGAGCTCGACATCAAGTGGGACAAGCTCCAGGTCACGCTCGGACTGGACATCCCCGAGATCTGCGTGGGCGGCGGCTGCATCAACCTGCCGTGGCCGCTGCCGGACATCTGCCTGCCGCGCGTGTGCGTGTTCAGCGGCGACCCCGACATCTCGATCTCACCCGACTTCGCCGCCTTCGTAGCCCAAGAGATCAGCTTCATCGGCAGCGTCGAGGCGCGCTACTTCGACATGACCGTCCCGCCCCCGCCCGGGTTCGACCCCTGCGGCTTCCTCAACAGCGTCCTGAGTGGTACGGGCGTACTGCCGGACCCACCCACCACGAACCAATGGCAGATCTTCGTCGACCCCGAGACGGTGGACATCGACCTCTTCGACTTCGCGGACATCGTGGGGGACCTCATAGAGGACGCGCTCACGGCCGCCGTCACGGCGATCATCCCGGGCGGCTGGGTGCGCGACCTCGTCCTCGCGATCATCGGCGGCATCGCGGACCTGATCCGCTTCATCCTTGACATCCCGGACGAGATCGACGAGTGGCTCTCGGACCTCTTCAACGTCTCGTTCGGCCTGCTCGACTTCCTCGTGCAGATCGTGCTGGAACTGTTCGGCAACTGCGTGCCCATCTACGCGATCGACGACCCGTTCGAGGTGCTGCCGGCGAAGGTCAGCAACGACGTCCTCCTCTCCGGCGCGCCCGTGACGTTGGTGCCGGTGAAGGTGCCGATCGCCGACCTCTCGGTGATGGTTGACGACACCGAGCTAGTGGTCCGGGCCGATGTGGGAGCGTGATGACCGATGAGAACGGATAGCCAAGTGACCCTCAACCGGGCGGTGTTCACGCAGACCGCCTTCGAGAGCCGAGCCCTGACCGTGTTGACGACGCTCCTCCACCGCTTCACGGAGCCCGGCAGGTACCGCGTTCACGTCCAGCATCCCGCCATGCCGGTGCGCGATCTGACCGTCAACGTCTCCAAGGACGCGAAGAAGACCCAGGAGAACATCGACCTGTCCGGTACGGGCGACCGCGGGCACGACTGCTGCTGTGGCGCAGACGAGGACATCGAGCTCGCCGTCAACGGGGTCTTGGGCCTGTACCCATCCACGGGCGTGGGCGGCTACCGAGTGACCGTCTCGAGCGTGCCGGCGGAAGGCACCGAGGCTCCCGCTTCCGGCCGCGACGAGCGCACCCTGCTCGACACCGAGAAGGGTGTGCCGGCCGGCGATTACTTCGCGGTCGTGTTGACCCGGCCGGGCACCTACCTACTCACCGCGCGCGATGCCCGGGCCGAGGTGAAGGTCGAACTGCCCCGGCGCGAACGCCTGCGTACAGATCAGCCGACGCTGGTGGTGTTGGGAGCGGAAGGGTTCCAACCGGGATCCGTGTCCCAGCTTGCCGGCCGGGCACTCGTCGTCCAATGCGACGTCGACGCTCTGCTGCGAGTCGAGCTGGTCGAGCCGGAAGGCGGGGGCGAGCGGGAAGACCGGCGCAAGCACACCTACCGCAGGCCCCGTCGACCCGGTCCGGAACATGCCTAGGCCGAGCGAGCCCGCTGCAGCCTGGGAAGCGCCGCGCTGGCCGTGGGCCGCCGCCACACCGACGCACCTCTCGCTGTCTCTACGCCACGGCCTCCCCGTGCAACGCGAGGTCGAGACCCTTCTCTTCGTGCTCCTCCGGCACACGCAAGCCGCCTGATACTCGGATCAGGAGCGTGAGCGCACCGGTGGCGACAGCTGCGTAAGCGACGGTGACGAGGACCCCGTAGACCTGGGCGCCGATCCCCGCACCCGCTGCAGCGGGGTTGACGGTCGTGGTCGCCAGCGCCCCGGTAAGGACGGCACCGACGACCCCGGCGACGCCGTGGATGCCGAAGACGTCCAGCGAGTCGTCGTAGCCCAGCGCCTGCTTGAGCTTCACGGCTGCCAGGTAGGCGCAAGCGGCGCCCGCCACGCCGATCACGAACGCGCCCGCGGGCGCTACGAACCCGGCGGCCGGGGTGATGGACACGAGCCCGGCGACGGCACCGGAGGTCGTGCCTACGATCGTCGGGCGCCCGCGCAGCGCCCACTCCACGAACATCCAGGTCAGGGCAGCGGCCGCCGCAGCCACCTGCGTGTTGGCCATCGCGAACGCCGCGAGGCCGTTGGCGCCTCCTGCCGACCCCGCGTTGAACCCGAACCAGCCGACCCACAGCAGCGAGGTGCCCGTCAACGTGAGCACCAGGTTGTGCGGCTCGATCGCCGACTTCCCGAAGTCCTTGCGCTTGCCCAGGACCAGGGCAGCGACCAGCGCCGACACGCCGGCGTTGATGTGGACGACGTTGCCGCCCGCGAAGTCGAGCACGCCGGCATCGGCCAGGAACCCTCCGCCCCATACCCAATGCGCCACCGGCGAATACACGACGAGGGCCCAGAGCCCGGTGAACCACAGCACGGCGGAGAACCGGATGCGCTCCACTAGCGAACCGAGGATGAGCGCCGGGGTGATGATGGCGAAGGTCATCTGGAAGGTCGCGAACAGGAGCTCCGGCACAGTGCCCACGAGGTCATCCGGGCGGATACCTGCGAAGAACGCCTTGCCCAGTCCACCCACGAACGCGTTCACACCGCTATCGGGGTTGGGGCTGAACGCCAAAGAGTAGCCGACGACGAACCACAGCACGCTCATCAGGGAAGTGACGGCGAACGTCTGCAGCAACGTCGCCAGCACGTTCTTCTTGCGTACCAGCCCTCCATAGAAGAGAGCCAATCCCGGCACTGTCATGAGCAGCACCAGCGCTGTCGAGGTGAGCGTCCACGCCGTATCGCCGGTGTCCAGCCCGCCAGCCCCTTGCGCCGAGGCAACGCTGGCCATGGCCAGTGCGAAGGCTGCCCAAGCGAGCCTCACGAGCGGGAACCCACCGGTGTTGCACCGACTTGGCGTGAACGGCTCCATCAGCTACACCTCCGATGCCCGGGACCGCCCTCTTCCTCGGTCCCTGCGCTCGGAGCGACGCGAAACGTGCCGTCCGAGTTGCGACAAGTTAGAGCTGGCATGTGCATGTTGTCAACACCGAACAGGTCAATCGGTCACGCTTGCTGTGACACTTCTCCGCAATTTGACCGAACGCTGCATCTTGAACCCAAGAACTCGGACAAGTGACGCACCCGACTGCTACAGTACGGGCCGGCGCGCGGCCGGCCCTCCAACCTCCAAACTGTCTGCTGCGCTGTACCGCGCTGCACGAAGTGGTCAGACGATGAGCTGATCACCAAAAGACGGCGCTCCCGCGCGCGCCCAGGCGGTGCTCATCCCACCTTGCCGATCCTGACGCGCCACACCTCCGGCCCCTCCTCGAGGGGCTCCCACGTGAACTTACCGGGGTACTCGGCGGCGAACTGGTAGTAGAGCGGCTTGGGGTCGTGATCGTTGACGAGCACGTAGCCGTTGCCGGGCTCGAGGGCGTGGTAGCGCTCCAGGATCAGCTCGTGGCGCTGTGCCGGGGCGAGGTCACGCACGTCGAGCTCGAAGTCGGGAGCGGACGAGCGCTGGCGCTTGGGCGTTCGGGTCAGGTAGTGCAGTGTGCCGTTGAGTCGTTCACCTTCGTCAGGCCAGGCGGTCCTGAGGAGCTTCCAGCCTTGGGCAGCCAGCTCGCATGCTGCGTCCGCCTGTCCGACGTCTCCCAGGGCTCTGAGTGAACGATCGAAGAGGCGGCTCAGCTGTCTCAGGGCTTGAGTCGGGTCCGTGATCGGTGGCTCCGACGGTCGGATGGTGGGCACGGTGGTCTGGCTCATGACCGGACGCTAGCTGCGGCGTTGTTCACCTCGCCACGACCTAGGTCAGGCCAACCGAGCCAGGCAGCGCAAGGGCCTTCTCACCCGCTGGTAATCACTCCCAGGAACGGCACCGGCAACCTTGGTCACAAGGCAACACGGGCGATCCGCTCACACCGGCGCCTGCTAGAGGGAGGGTGTCATGCAACTGAACAACCTGGAGGACGTGCTGGCCCACGAGATACAGGATCTCCATAGCGCCGAGAAGCAGCTCGTCGCGGCGCTGCCGAAGATGGCCAAAGCCGCCACGAGCTCGAAGCTTCAGAAGGCGTTCGAGAAGCATCTCGACGTCACCAAGGAGCAGCTCAAGCGCATCGAGGACGTGGGCAAGCAGATCGGCATCAAGCTGGACGGGCACGTATGCGAGGGGATGAAGGGCCTGATCAAAGAGGCCAGCGGGCTCATCCAGGAGAACGAGATGAGCGAAGCCCTGGACGTGGCCCTGATCTCAGCCGCCCAGCGGGTGGAGCACTACGAGATCGGCGCTTACGGCAGCGCGGTCGAGTTCGCCAAGGAGCTGGGTCACGACGACGCCGCGAAGATGCTTCAGATGACCCTCGACGAGGAGGGCGCCGCCGACAAGGAGCTCACCAAGATCGCCGAAGGCGGCGTGAACGAGCGCGCTCAGGCCTAGAAGACCAGCGGTATCGCAGCGACGGCTCGGCCCCGGCCACTCGGTCGGGGCCAACGTCTATCCTCTGGCGATGAGACACATGCGCGTACCGGTGCTGGTGGCGGCGCTACTCGGTCTCGGCCTCGCGGCCTGCGTCCCTGTCGTACCGGGGTTGCGGCAGATCCACGGCCAGAGATGGACGTCCCGCTTCGACGTTTACGTTCAGGTCGCCGGCAGCTCCCTCCGCCTGCCTGTTGACCTCGCCATCGACTTCGAGCAGAGCTTCCAGCACGTCACGGCGGAAGCCACCCTGCAGTACGACGCCGGCATCTTCAGGCTGCAGACGGGCGGACTGGTCGAGCTCTCCGGCCAGTTGGGCTTCGATGACAGCCTCACCCTGGACAGCCAGTCCGGGGCCTTGAGCTTCGACGGCAGGTTCGTCGGGGACAGGCTGGTGGGAACGGTGGCCATCGTAGGCGTGGTGCCGGTCGCAGACGTCGTCTTCTACAGGGTGCGCTAGAGAGTCGGCAGGCCCAACTTCAGCCCTTGGGTCGCTGCGACCCAAGCACGTGACCGGGGTACCGGTACATCCGAAGGCATCCGTCCGCTAGGGTTCTGTAAGACCCGGTGCGGTAGGGATAGATACATGTCCTTCGGGATCGACCACAACCAGCTCCTGGCCGCCCTGACAAGTTTGCCGCGGTCGAGGGCAGCTGCGCTGCGGGCGCTTCCCAGGTTGCTGAGCGAGCAGGGAGAAGGACACACGACGGTAAGTATCCTCTCCGAGAAGCAACCGAAGATCATCGCCAGTAACAACGATAACTACCCGGTAGGCACCCTTCTGCCGGCGGACGGGATAGTCGCCCACACCGCGAGCAGCGGCAGCATGACCTACGTGAGCGATACGTCGCAGGACGAGCGCTATAGACCTCTGGACAAGGTCTATGCCGTCGAGCTCGCGCTGCCCATCCACGAGCGTGACGAGACCGTTGCCGTGCTCAACATCGAGCGCAACCTGCCCTTCACCCCGGAGGAGCTGCATACCCTCGTCGTCTTCTCGGTGAGCGTGGGCGAGCTGCTCACCGAGGCGTCGCGCAGCCAGGAGGCGGTCATCACGGGCGCACTGAGCGCCGAACTGGCTACGCTCAGCGATCCCGTCGCGGCAGCCAACATCGCCGTCCGGATCGTCGCCAGTGCGGTAGGGGCGACAGGGGCGGTGATCGCCTCGGACCGGCGTGGTCGCATCCGACCGGTAGCCGGCTACAACGTGCCGCCCACGTCGGAGGCGGTCGAGTTCCTGCGCGACGGGATCCCTTACCCCCAAGGCATCATGTGGCGCACGGTGCTGACCGGCAAGGCACAGCTCACCTACGACTATGCGAGTCACGAGCACTCGCTGGAGAGTCACAGGGGTCTGTTCGGGCCCATCGTCGTCGCGGCGCCGATGGGAGCAGATGCCGACCACTCGGTGCTGGCCCTGCAGTTCGACCAGGGGGCGCACGTGAGCGCCGCCGACCTAGTCCTGTTGACGAACGTCAGCAAGCACCTCGGCATCATCCTCAGCGCCGTGCGGGCCTACGCCCTGCAAGAGCGGCTGTTCGAGCTACATACGTTGACGAGCGAGAAGCCCACGACGGACCTCTACCAGCGGATCCTGGAGACCGCGGTCTCCTTCGTGCCCGGGGCGCAAGCCGGTTCACTGCTGGTAAGGCGCAACCACGAGCTGCCCTTCCGGTACACGGCCGTGAGCGGCTTCGACCCAGAGCTCCTGGCGGACGTCGAGCTCGAAGAACGCAACATGCTCGTCTGGTATGCACGTGAAGAGGCGGAGTGGCGGTCAGGGCAGCCGCGAGCGCTCAGCGCCTCCGACCTCGACCTCGTGGAGCTGAGCCTAGTGTCGGCAGAGCGCGACGAGCCGGTGCGAGCCGGGGACATGAAGCGTCTGAGGAGCACGGTCTGCCTGCCCATCGCACACAGGGGCCAGGTGCTCGCCGTGATCAACCTCGACAACTTCACACGCGACGACGCCTTCTCGCGCGACAGCGTCCGCACGCTGACCCAGTTCGCGCAGCCGGTCGCCAGCCTCATAGCAGGAGCCCATTACCGGGACGAGTTGGAGCGG
>DASVCK010000157.1:0-7669 GCA_036381675.1 Trueperaceae bacterium
TGCACGTTGGAGGCGACACGTTCTCCGCGCTGACCCCGCCGCCGGTGCCTACCGTGAGCGTGCCCAGCCTCGCTGACCTGGCGCCGCTGCTGGGCATCGACCTGAAAGTGGCGCGCTAGCCGCGCGTGGCGTCTCGGGCTCAGAGCAGCAGGGCTGGGTCGTCCCCGATCAGGCCGTCCACACCGAGCGCCAGGAGCCTATTGGCCTCTTCAACTGTGTTCACCGTCCAGACGTGGACGGCCAGCCCCATTCTCTTCCATGCGTCAATCCCGTCCCGGGTCACGAGCGGCCACTGCGGATGGACGGCGTCGACCGGCAAGTCCTCAAGGGCGATCAGGTCCGCTTCGTTCGCTGCCAGCAGCGCCAGCGGAACGCCGACGTTCAGGCGGGCCAGTTCGGCGAGCGCGGCCGGTGAGAAGCTAGATACCCAGGTCCGTTCCCTAGTCGGGGCGTCCCAAGCGGACAGCCTCACTACGAGCAGTTCCGCGCGCCCGTCAGGAAGCGGCGATCGACTGGCGCCGAGCTCAGCGCGCCCGGGATCGCGCGGCACCTTGAGCTCGATGTTGATGTAGGCGTTCGGCCAGCTCTCGAAGAAGGCCAAGGTCTCGGCGAACGTCGGTGCGGCCGGGGCCAAGGCCCGGAACTGCTCCAACCCCATGCGCGCGATCGGGCGGCCTCGGACCGCCGGGTCGTGATGAACTACCAGCACCTCGTCCTGAGTGAGTTGCAGGTCCAGCTCTACACCGTCGGCACCCGCCCGCAGCGCCGCCTCGAACGACGCCAAAGTGTTCTCCGGCTCGAACCGAGGGCTTCCCCTGTGACCGAGGACCAGCGCCTTCCCGGTGCCTCTCTTCACTTGAGTGTTTGAACCGGGACGCGCACGGCGCCCGCCAGGGAGAACGCTTCCGGCGGGGACAGCTCGGCGGCCGATCGGCGAAGGTCAGCCAGGGCCCCCTGATCGAGCGACCATCCCGAGGACTCGAGTGCGCGACCGGCCTCGGCCGACAGAGCGGCGGGAGCAAGCGGACACTGCTCGACGAACGCCACCAACAGGGCGCCATCCGCCCTGTGGTCTTGCAGCCTCAGCAGCTCCGCCATCCCCAACACGGCCTCCAAGGCGAACCCAAACGCGTTGGCCGCCCCGGCCACCTCCAAAGCAGCCTGCAAGCGCTCGCTGGCCATCGGAAGGTCCCCGCTGCGCAGGGCAGCCAAGCCCCAACGGGACCGTACGGTGGACTCCAGCCACTTGTCACCGCTCATTACGGCAGCCTCGAGGGCTTGCTTGGCCAGCGCCTCAGCCCTGTGTGTGTCGCCCGTCTCCAGATGCACGAGCGATAGGTCGCAGAGCAGGTGCCCGACCTGATTCCGGAACCCCGTCTCATGTGCGATCTCCAAGCCACGGTCGAGTGTCTCCCGGGCGCGCGCGACGTCTCCGAGACCCAGGTAAGCCTCCGCCAGCGTCCAGTGAACGTAGCCCAGGTTGGGCGCCCTGAAGGGCTCGAACAGCTCCAGCGCCCGGTGGAGGCGCTGCAGCGCGGAGTCGAATGCGCCGACGACTATGTCCAGGTACGCCACCGTCTGCAGAGAGGTCCCCACCGTGACGTCCGTGATGCAGCGCCGCCGTTGGCTGGCACTGGTGTCTTGAGTAGGCACAGGCCTCTCGTCAACGTTAGCCGACGCCAGGCGCCGTGCCTCTCCCAGATCTCCCAGAACAGCGTTGGACAGTGCCATCCCCTGACGTGCCGCCCAGACCGGCCAGTCCGCGGCGACAGGATCCATCGCCTCTGCGCCCTCGAGGGCCCGACGGCCGGCCTCCATCGAGTCGCGGTACCGGCCCAGCCTGAAGTACGTGAAGGGCAGGGCACCCAGCGTGTTCGGGAGGGTGCGGGTCGCCCCGTCCGGGACGGTGTCGTCGGCGGCGGCGATACCCGACTCCAAGAGCCTCGCGACGTCCTGGAACCTCCCACGTAGTTCGGCGAAATGTGCGAGCGGGAGGGCAACCCCCTCGAACCCGCTCAGCTCACCCGCACTCACACACCAGTTGAGCGCGGCTTCCAGGTTCGGGAACTCCTGCTCGATCCAGGCCGACAGCCGCAGAGCGGTAGCGCCGCTCAGGATCTCGTAGTCCCTCGAGGCGAGGCTGCCGAGGTAGTGCTCGGCGTGCCTGCGCTTGAGCTCCATCTCCAGCGCCGGATCCTCTGCCAACCGGTCCGAGGAGAACTGCCTCACGATGGGGTGGCGCTCGTAACGCCCCGTCGGTCGTTGACGCAGGAACGACGCGTCCAACAGACGCTGCAACGTAGTGGAGTCCACACCCGCGACCGCGAGGCAATCCCTTCGGGTGAAGCCGCCGCGGAAGACGGACAGCTTCGCCAACGCCGCTCGGTCGCTTTCACCGAGAAGGCGCCACGAGATGTCAAGAGCGGCCTGCATGCTCCGCTGGCGTTCCGGCGCCGTGGGATCCCGGTTGACCAGGACCGCCATCCCACTGCCGAGCTCGGCCAACAGGTCGGTCAAGGGAAGGAGACGTGTCTGCGCTGCCGCCAGCTCGATAGCAAGGGGGCTGCCGTCCACGGCCAGACAGAGGTCGGGAGCTGCCAGCTCGTCATCCGCCGTCACGTGCTCGAGTGTGCCGTTCTGCCGCATGCGAGCGAAAAGCAGCCGCAACGCCTCACTATCGCCCGTGGGACCGTCCACCGCGAGGCCGCTCACCGGCACGACGTGCTCCTCGCTCAGGCCGAGCGACACGCGGGAGGTGACGATGACGTCCAGATAGGGACAGTTCCTGAGCAGGTTCGCCACAAACGGGGCGCCAGCCGCAAGGTGTTCGAAGTTGTCGAACACGATCAGCATGCGGCGCGAGCCGATGACCCGGATCAGGTGTTCCTCGGGCGAACCGGTGGGAGGCAGTACGAGGCGCATGGCGACCGCCAATGCGCTGGCGATCTTCGTCTCGTCGCTCACAGTCTCTAGCGGCACGAAGCAGATCTCACCCGGGTAGGCGTCCTGCTCCAGCGCGCTTAGGCACGCCTCGATGGCGAG
Source organism: Trueperaceae bacterium (assembly GCA_036381675.1). Classification (GTDB taxonomy): domain Bacteria; phylum Deinococcota; class Deinococci; order Deinococcales; family Trueperaceae; genus DASRWD01. The sequence goes on from DASVCK010000157.1 coordinate 3,043, forward strand.
ACGCGACTTGCCCGTGCCGCCCGGGCCGTGCAGCGTCACGAGGCGCGCGGGCCCCTCAAAGAGCAGCTCCTGGACTTCCTTAAGCTCAGCGGCGCGCCCGACGAACACGGTGCCGGGGCGCGGGATGTTGTCGGACACGGCCGGCCCACCGGCGGCGCCCGTCCGAAGCGTGTACACGACGCCCAGATCCTGGGCCAATGCCATCGCCTCGCGCGACCTCTGACTGCCAGCGGCGTGAAGGCACTCGACGACCGAGCTTAGATGCTCGTCCTCCCACATGACTGCGTAATCGAGGTCAAGCGCGGCTTCCGCATGCAGGCGCGCTGCTCGGGAGTCGCTCCGCTCCAGAGCTGCTCGCGAGAGTGCGATATGCGCACCCCTGGCAAGGTTCGATATGCGCTCCCGCGTCGCGAACATCCACTCCTCGACCTCCTCGCCTACCGCAAGGTCGACATCGCCGAGGAACGGGCCCTCATAAAGCTGGACAGCGCGAGCATGGTCCCCGTCGGAGGTGGCGGCCAGGAACTCTGCCGCGTCACAGCCGAAGTTTGCACTGACCGGGTCACCATTGCTAACGAGCGGATCCGCCCGGAGGCCGTTCAGCCGACGTAGGGTCGTGCTGAGGCTATCGCGGGCATCCAGCGCGTTCGGCCAGAAGAGCTCCGAAAGGCGCCGCTTGCTGGTGGCTCCTTGCAGACACAAGTAGATAGCGACCAACAGCGGCTTGGGTCGACGGAACTCGTGTCCATCGAGCGCCAAGGCCCCCAGCGCCTTGATCCGCATGCCAGATGATAAGCATGAGAACGGCAGACGAACGGTGCGGGTACCTCACGGCGCTTGGCGCGCTCAGCCAGCCGCGTCGAACAACTGCCCGCCCCACGAAGCGGGATCACTGTCCGCGATCGTTTGAGACAGCGTCCAGACGTGACCCCAGGGATCGGTGAAGGTGGCCTGCCGTTCGCCGTACGGGTAGTCGGTGGGCTCGGCCGTGCCCATCGCCCCCCTGTCAAGCGCCCGCGAGTACACGTCACCGACGGAGCCTACGCGCAGCATCACGGAGCACCTGGCGGGAACCGCATCAGACCGCGTACCGGCGACGACCAACGAACCGCCGTCGAAGCTCAGCTGGACCCTGTGCCCGCCGATGACGAGGCGCCGGCGAAAGCCCAACACGTCGGTCAGCCAGTTGGTCGCATCCTCGGGCGATGGGTAGCCGAGCACGGGGATCACGCTGTGGGGTGGCATGGAGCGGTTCTGCGGCAGAGCGGCTTTCGGCATGTCCGAACGATAGCCCCAGGTCGGGGAGTAACCTACTGCCCTGACCGTTCCAGACCCAATGCAACAGGAGGCCACTAGATGAAGATGCTCCTCTCGTCCGCCGGCGCCAAGAACCCCAGCATCCATGCGGCCCTGGTGGACCTCCTGCCCAAACCCATCGCCGAGTGCGACGCGCTCGCCATACCCACGGCAGGGTATGGGCATCCCTGGGTGAAGCCAACGGGCGCCTACCGGTTCCTGACCGGGCAGTCGACGACTCCGATGGTCGAGCTGGGCTGGAAGTCGATCGGGGTTTTGGAGCTGACGGCCCTCCCCAGCATCGCTGCGGACCGGTGGATGCCGTGGGTTCACGACGCCGACGTGCTGCTGGTAAACGGCGGTGACGCCCTCTACCTGGCCCACTGGATGCGGGAGTCCGGACTGGCGGACATGCTGCCGTCACTGGGCGACAAGGTGTGGTTCGGGCTGAGCGGCGGAAGCATGGTCATGGCGCCACGCATCGGCGAGGAGTTCGTAGGCTGGCAGCAGCCTGGGGGCGGCGACGCGGCTCTGGGCATCGTGGACTTCGCGATCTTCCCTCACCTGGATCACCCGGAGCTTCCGACCAACACCCTGACGGCCGCCGAGAAGTGGGCTGCCAAACTGGACGTGCCTGCCTACGCCGTCGATGACGACACGGCCTTCAAGGTCGTCGACGGTGAGGTAGAGGTCATCTCCGAGGGGACTTGGCACTACTTCGGCGAGTAGGCCTCCTCCACCACGTACTCTTTCGCCGTGGCGACCTACGGGGACCTGGCTACTGACGAGGTCATCGGCTGGCTGCTCGAAGGGGATCCCTCCGTGCGGTGGCAGGTGCGCGCTCATCTCCTGGACGAGGATGACGTCTCGGTCTATGCGGAACGGGCCAAGGTCGCGACGGAGGGCTGGGGTGCCCACTACCTGGAGCTGCAGGATCCGGAGGGAACGTGGTCCCAGTCCTTGTACGCGCCCAAATGGACGTCAACTCACTACACGCTGCTGACCCTGTGGCGCCTCGGACTGCCGCGCGATGACACGAACGCCCTGCGCGCGGCCCGCGCTCTATGGGAGGCTGGCTGGAAGTCCGATCACGGCATGAACTTCACGAAGGGGCCGCGTGGATCGTCCGAGACATGCATCTCGGGGATGGCCCTGGCGATGCTCTCCTACTTCGACACCGGCGATGAGCGCGTGCACCTGCTCGCCGACCACATGCTGGGCGAGCAGATGGCCGACTGCGGCTGGAACTGTCGGAGACGCCGAGGCGATACCCACGCTTCCTTCCACACGACGTCCTCCGCGCTCGAGGGTCTGACGGAGTACGCCAGGGCCTTTCCCTCTTCGGGCCGCCCGATCGTGGAGGCGATGGAGCGCGGACGCGAGTTCCTCCTCGAGCACAAGCTGTACCGGTCCCACCGGACGGGCGAGGTCGTGAGCAGCGCCATGACGCGGTTCGCTTTCCCTCCCTACTGGCAGCACGACGTCCTGCGCGCGCTGGATCACTTCGTGGCAGCGGATGCTCCCAGGGACGAGCGGGCCCAGGACGCGGTTGAGCTTGTTCTGGGAAGACGCGACGAGCTGGGCCGCTGGCCTCAGTACCGCGGTCCCAACGGCAAGTACTTCTTCCCGATCGAGTCGGTCGGCAAGCCCAGCCGCATGAACACGCTGCGGGCTCTGCGGTTGGCCCGGTGGTGGTTCGGGGCGAGCTAGACCTATGAGCCGGCCGTTGGCCCGCGTCGCGATGCCGTGCGGCGTAGCCGCGGCGTTCGCGGCGCTATCCTTACCCGGTGCCGCCACAGGATGACGAGAGCGTCCATCATGATCCTGTCGTCCTGAAGCGGTACGACCCCGGCTGGCCCGCGGCGTTCGAAGCAGAGTGCAGCCAGATCTGGCGGGCGCTGGGGCGACTTGTAGATGGCGGCATCTTGGAGGACCTGGCGCACATGGGCTCCACGTCCGTGCCCGGCCTCCTGGCGAAGCCCACCATCGACATCATGGGCCGCGTCCATCCTTACCCTCCGCCGGAAGAAGCGATCCGGGCTCTGGAGGACCTAGGTTTCACCCACCACGGTGAGTACGGCTTGCCGGGCCGCACCTACTTCACGAAGGGGCGGCACGATGTCCACCTTCACCTGGTGTCGTTCGAGAGCGGTCATCTGGAGCGGCACCTGGTCTTCCGGGACTACCTGAGGGCCAACAGCTCGGCCCGCGAACGCTACGCGGAGTTGAAGGCCGACCTGGCTGAGCGTTTCCACGACGACCGGCGTGCCTATCAGGCCGGGAAGACCGAGTTGATCACTGGTCTGGTGCACGAGGCCTTCGCCTGGCACGTCGAGAAGACGGGTTTCGCGCCCATCGAGCGGCTCTACTCCACGCTGGCCGGCCTACCCGACGACGGGTCCTGGGCCGTCTCGAGCGGCTGGGCACTGGACCTGCACTGCGGCGAGCCGACCCGTTACCACGACGATCTCGACGTAGAGGTGGACGCGGGTCGCCAGGCCGACATCCAGAGCGTCCTCCTCGAGGGCGGCTGGCGCGTCGATCAGGTCATCGAGGGCGGGCGCTACGCTCCGTGGACGTCCGGAGAACGGTTGCGCCAGGGAAGTCATCAGGCCCATGCTCGTAGGAAAGGCGAGTTCATCGACGTCTTGTTCGCTCCGCGTTCGCCGGGCACGTGGATCTATCGGCGCGACGAGCGCATATCGCTGCCGCTCGACCGGGCCATACGGCGTGCAAGGCTGCCCAGCGGAGCGGTCGTGCCCTACCTGGCACCCGAGGCCGTGCTGCTTTTCAAGAGCCGCTCGAGCCAGGGCGGGAACGGCGAAGCCGGGCCACGGAGCAAGGACGATGCGGACTTCGCCCGCATGCTCCCGCGCTTGGACACGGACGCGCGCGAGTGGCTAGCCGTGGCGTTGCGTCTGGTGCACGGCGAGCATGCGTGGCTAGACGCGTTGGCGGGCACGGTGAGCCAGCCGGCAGACTGAGCGCCACCACAGTTCGTCACCTCTCCCAAACTCGAGAGCGTTCGGGGCGGCGCCTCAGGGATCTGGCGCCAGCGCGACCCTCGCCCACACCGCGTAGTGGTCTGACAGGTCTCTGCCACCCTCGCGTAGTGGCAGGGCGCGGTTCCAGGCGGCACTGGGAGCGGCGTACCCGTGGGCGATCAGGACGTAGTCGAGCCAAGCGGCCGGACCATCGGCCCATTCGTTGTTGTCAGGGTCCCAGGTCGTTCGCACGGTGCCCACCACAGGCGGCCAGCTAGCCGCCAGGGTTCCCAACATGACATCCAGTTCCGGCGTGCTCGCGGCCACATTGAAGTCTCCAGCCAACA
>DASVCK010000158.1:0-2440 GCA_036381675.1 Trueperaceae bacterium
AGCTGCTTGTGGGCCAGCAGCGGCAGCTTGTGGGTCTTCACGTGCGGCCGGTTGGCGATGCCGTGCTCGCCCAGGTAGGCCTGCAGCTTGGCGATGTTCGCCTCGGCGACGGACAGGTCTACGGCCACGGCGGGCGTGTCCAGCTCGCTTAACGTCCTCGGCATCGTCATGCTCACTTCCAGCCTCCCGGCCGCGGATGGCCTCTCGGGCGAACCGCTGCGCTCGCGCGCGGCGACACCGACGGCCCCGACCATCGAACCACGCCTCAGGTCGGTACGAACGTCTCTTCCTCCACTGGCAGCTCGAGGACCATCTCGGCCAGGTCGGCGATCGTGGCGCCCACGGGCGTGATCCCGCGGCCGCGGCACGCGCCGTCGATCTCCCTCAGCACGACGTCGTAGTTGCGCCTGACCCTGTCGTTGGGGTCCGTGTAGTCGTGATCGTTGTGCGTGACCATGTGGATCACCGGCACCGCCGGCCGGCGTTCGACGATCTGCTCGACGATGTTGTTCGCGATGCTGTGGTAGTCGGCGTCGTGGTAGTCGGGCCTGAGGTCCCGGTGGAAGAGCCTGCCGCCCACGTTCTCGAGCTTCGAGTAGTCGTGCGTGAGGGGCACGTTGCCGAACTCGAGGTCACCCTTGAGCTGCCTGAACGTGGCGTGGGGGCGGTGCGGGTCCTTCTCGGCGCCGGTCCAGATGGAGTTCAGGTCGCGGTACACGCGCCCGGGGGCCGAGATGGAGCCGCCGCGGAACCCGAGGTCCACGAGCACGCGGTACGTCGCGTCGTTGGCCGAGAAGGTGCCGGGGCGGAAGTACCGGGGCCGCCGCCCCATGGCCCGCTGCCACAGGGCTATGGCCTCGGAGAGCACGGCGCGCTGCTGAGCCTCCGAGAGACCGCCGAAGTGCGCCCGGTAGCTGCCGTCGCCGAACTTCCACGGGTGGAGGTGGAGCCCCAGGCAGGCACCCTCGCCCTCCAGCTCGAGGAACAGGTCGCGCTGGCCCTCGGCTACCTCGGGGTGGAGGAAGAAGGTGACGGGCCAGCCGTACTGCCCCGCGAGCTCCGCGTAGGCGCGCACCCAGCGCGCGCTGGCCGCGAAGTCCGCGGGCCCGCTGGCGTTGGGGTGCGTGTACTGCCTGTCACGCTCGCAGTCCATGCTTATGGCGACGTAGATGCGGTCCATTCCCTCTCCTCTTCGGCGTGGTGCCGGGTCAGGGTGCGAGTCGGGTCTCATCGCCTGTGCTCTCCCGCGGCGTGGCGCGGGTCGAGGACGTCGCGCAGCGAGTCGCCCAGCAGGTTGGCGCAGAGCACCAGCAGCATGATCGCGAGGCCCGGCATGGTGGCGACCCACCAAGCGGTGTCGAGGTAGCGGCGTCCGTCGGCGAGCATGCTGCCTAGGGACGGCAGCGGCGGCTGGATACCCAGGCCCAGGAAGCTCAACGTGGACTCGAGGATGATCGCGCGCCCCAACTGCAGCGTGGCGACGATGATCACGGGGCTCAGCACGTTCGGCAGCACGTGCCTGAGCAGCACCAGCGGCGAGGGCAGGCCGACCGCGAAGGCGCCCTCCACGAAGGCCTGCTCGCGGAGCGACAGCGTGGCGCCGCGCACGACGCGCGCGTACTCCACCCAGCTCGTGAGGGCGATGATCGCCACGATGCTCACGATCCCGGGACCTATGAACGCCGCCCACGCGATCGCGATGAGGATCGTCGGGAAGGAGAGCTGGATGTCCACCAGGCGCATGATCACCGCGTCCCACGCTCCCCCGTAGAAGCCCGCTACCACCCCGAGGCCCACCCCGAGGAGCGAGCCGAGCAGGATCGCGCTGAAGCCCACGACGAGGCTGATCCGCAGGCCGTAGAGCATGCGCGTGAGCACGTCCCGGCCGAGGAAGTCGGCGCCCAGGAGGTAGCGCTCGCCGTGCGGTCCCACTGACCCGGGCGGCTGGTTGCGCAGCGTGAGCTGCACGGTGTCCACGGGATGCGGCGACAGGAGCGGGCCCACCGCGCTCACGCCGACGACGGCGAGGAGCAGGGCCAGCGCAGTCACGGCGGTGCGGTTGCTCAGCAGCACCCTGGCGAGCCGCCGGCCGCGTCCGACGCCCGACGTGCCGGACGCGAGGTCGTGCGCGAGCGGCGCGTGCGCGGTCGACGAGGCCCTAGCCACGCCTCGGAGCGCCACCCATCGTCAACAGGGCCTCGAGGAGTGCGGCCGGGTCGAGGTCGCCGAGGCCCATGGCGACGGCGGCCTGAGCGACCTGGGAGTAGACGGCGGTTCCGAAGAGCGGCGAGCCGACGCGCCGCGCCTCCGCCAGCAGCAGCTCGCAGCCGTGCAGCGACTGGGAGAGCGTGCTCTCGGGGCGGTAGTCGCGGGAGACCATCTTCTCGCCCTTGAGGTCCATGGCCCGCGAGTAGGCGGGCCCGTCCTTGAGGATCGCCAG
>DASVCK010000159.1:0-4960 GCA_036381675.1 Trueperaceae bacterium
CAGCCGCGCGCGACGTCAAGCAGCCACAGCTCACGCGCACCGGCCGCCGCGTACAGGGGCACGCGCTCCTCCCGAGTGGCGCGTCCCCTGGCCAGCTCGACCACGACGAAGGCGGCCTGGGGGTCGTGGGAGCCGCCCACACCGGTCGCCACCATCCCGGCATCACGCCCGCCGCCGGGGGCTCTGAGCAACGCCAGGTCCGCCCTCAGGAGGTCGCCGGGACCGAGACGGAACGCCGCGCTCACGACGGCGAGCCCGCCGGCCGCGGCCACCTGGGGCCGGCTCAAGGCCGCGTAGAGGTGGGCGATCACCGCCATCTGAGTGGGCGTTGGCGTGTGCCCCGGCGAGACGCGGCCGCCCAGTAACTCCGCCCGTGGCCCCTCGGGCAGCGCGCCGGCGCGCAGGGCGGCCAGGAAGGCCGGGACGGTAACGAGCGGGACCGGGCTGTCGCGCATCAGGACGCAGCGTGCGCCCGCCGGCCGGCGCCCGTGACCGCTGCTTGGTTCGCCGCCCGGCGACCCTAGGCGAACTACCAGGCTGCCGCCGGCCTGACGAGCTGGTGCGGGCCCGGCCCAACGACGTCGCGAGGCCCGGGCGCGCACCATGTGGGTGATACACTCCGCTGGATAAACATGCCGCGGCGCGAAGACATACACAAGATCCTCATCATCGGTTCCGGGCCCATAGTCATCGGGCAGGCGGCCGAGTTCGACTACTCGGGCACCCAGGCGTGCAAGGCGCTCAGGGCCGCCGGCTTCGAGGTCGTGCTCGTCAACTCCAACCCGGCGACGATCATGACGGACCCGGACGTCGCGGACAGGACCTACGTGGAGCCGCTGACGCCCGAGTTCGTCGAGGCCGTCATCCGCACGGAGCGTCCCGACGCCCTCCTGCCCACCCTGGGCGGTCAGACCGCGCTCAACCTCGCCGCCGTGCTGCACGAGACGGGTGTCCTCGACGCGTACGGCGTGAAGCTAATCGGCGCGAACTACGAGGCCATCCAGAAGGGCGAGGACCGCAAGCTCTTCCAGGAGGCGATGGCCCGCATCGGGGTCAAGACGCCCGTCGGGAAGATGGTCACGAGCCTGCAGGAAGGTCTCGAGTTCGTCGCAGGCATCGGGTACCCGGCCATCGTGAGGCCGAGCTTCACGCTGGGCGGCACCGGCGGGGGCATCGCATACGACGAGGAGCAGTTCCGGGACATCGTGACCCAGGGGCTACACGATTCGCCCGTCCACAGCGTCCTGGTCGAGCAGTCGGTGCTCGGCTGGAAGGAGTACGAGCTCGAGGTGATGCGCGACACCAACGACACCGTCGTCATCATCTGCTCGATCGAGAACTTCGATCCCATGGGCGTCCACACCGGCGACAGCATCACCGTCGCTCCCGCCCAGACGCTGTCGGACAAGGAGTACCAACGGCTGCGCGACCACTCCATCGCGATCATCCGCGAGATCGGCGTCGATACCGGCGGCTCGAACATCCAGTTCGCCGTGAACCCTGAAGACGGCGACGTCATCGTCATCGAGATGAACCCGCGCGTGTCGCGCTCCTCGGCGCTCGCCTCGAAGGCCACCGGCTACCCCATCGCCAAGATCGCCGCCCTGCTCGCCGTGGGCTACCACCTCGACGAGTTGCCCAACGACATCACCAAGGAGACGAAGGCCGCCTTCGAGCCCACGATCGATTACGTGGTCACGAAGGTCCCGCGCTTCGCGTTCGAGAAGTTCCCCGGCACACCGGACGACCTGGGCACGCAGATGCGCTCGGTGGGCGAGGTCATGGCGATCGGCCGGACGTTCAAGGAGTCGCTCCTCAAGGCCGTGCGCTCGCTGGAGCTCGACGTGCGCACCGAGACCGCTGATCTGTCCGTGCAGGAGCTCGAGTCCCGTCTCAGACCGAACCCCAAGCGGCTGCCCGCCGTCCTCGAACTGCTCCGCCGGGGCAGGTCGGTGCAGGCCCTGCAGCAGCTCACGGGCATAGACCCGTGGTTCCTCGCCCAGCTCGAGGAGGTCGTGCAGGCCGAGGCCGAGGTGCGCGCCGCCGGTGAACCCGCGGCCTGGTCGTGGGAGCTGTGGCGCGAGGTCAAGCGCCTCGGCTTCTCGGACGCTGACGTAGCGTCCCTGACCGGAACGCCGGTCACCGAGGTCAGGCGCCTGCGCCTCGTCAAGCAGCAGGCGCCCGTGTACAAGACCGTCGACACCTGCGCGGCCGAGTTCGAGGCGTACACCCCGTACCTCTACTCGACGTACGAGTGGGAGGACGAGGCGCCGCCCACCGACAGGCAGAAGGTCGTGATCCTCGGCTCGGGCCCCAACCGGATCGGCCAGGGCGTGGAGTTCGACTACGCGACCGTGCACGCCGTGTGGGCGCTGCAGGAGGCCGGGTACGAGACGATCATGGTCAACTCGAACCCCGAGACCGTCAGCACCGATTACGACACGGCAGACCGGCTGTACTTCGAACCGCTCACCCTCGAGGACGTGCTCAACGTCATCGAGCACGAGCAGCCCGACGGAGTCATCGTCCAACTGGGCGGCCAGACGCCCTTGAAGCTCGCGAAGGGCCTGGAGGCCGCCGGCGTGCCCATCTGGGGCACCTCGGCCGCGGCTATCGACGCCGCCGAGGATCGCGACGCCTTCCACGCGCTGTGCGACAGGCTCGGTATCCCGCAACCCGCCGGCGGCGTGGCCGCGAAGCCTTCGGAAGCCGCGGCGCTGGCCGCGCGCATCGGCTACCCGGTGATGGTCAGGCCGAGCTACGTGCTCGGCGGGCGGGCGATGCAGGTCGTGCGCAGCGAGGCAGAGCTCAGCGAGTACCTCGACGTCGTCTACGCCGAGCTTCCCGGCGAGCCCAGCGTCCTCGTGGACGACTACCTCGAGGGCGCCACCGAGGTGGACGTCGACGCCATCGCGGACGGCCGCAGCGCCGTCGTGGCCGGGGTCATGGAGCACGTCGAGCCGGCTGGCGTCCACTCCGGCGACAGCGCGTGCATCACGCCACCGGTCGGGCTGTCGCCCGAGGTGCTCGCTACCATCGAGGAGTACACGAAGAGGTTGGCGCTGGCGATAGGCGTCAAGGGTCTCCTCAACGTGCAGTTCGTCGTCAAGGACGGCACCGTCTACGTGATCGAGGCGAACCCGCGTGCCAGCCGGACGATCCCCTACCTGTCCAAGGCCATCGGCCACCCCCTGGCCAAGTACGCGGCGTTGGTCTCGGCGGGTCGGACGTTGGAGGAGATCGGGTTCACGAGCGCTCCCCGCCCGGGCGTCTACAGCGTGAAGGAGGCCGTCCTGCCCTTCCTCAAGTTCAAGGGCGTGCTGCCGGTCCTCGGCCCCGAGATGCGCTCGACAGGCGAGAGCATGGGGATCGATGGCGACCCGTACCTGGCGTACTACAGGGCCGCACTCGGTGCGGGCGCGAACCTGCCGACCGCCGGCGTCGCCCGCCTGATCGGCGCAGGGTTGGAGGCCGAGGCGCAGGAGCTGACGCGACTGGGCTTCGAGGTCAGGCTGGGGCGGGTCCCCGCCGGCTCTTCTCCCGACTACGAGCTGCTCCTGGACGTGGACAACACTTTGGAGCTGAGGCGTGCCCTGGAGAACGGCGTCCCGTTCGCGTCCACCGTCCGAGCCGCCCAGTGGACCGTCAGGTCCATCTCAGCCGCCGCTTCGGCCAGGGTCGACGGGCCGCTCGAGGTCACGGCGCTGCAGGACCTGTTCGCTCAGGCCGAGATGCCGCCCTCGCTCGTCGGTTCCTCTTCGTCCTGACCCTCGTCGTCCCAAGCGCTCGAGCCGACGAGCAGCTCCGGCTCGCCGAGGCCTGTCAACCTCTCGACCTGCCGCTCGGGCAGTTGGTCCTTGAGCGCGAGCGCGTAGCTCGAGAGGCCGGCCAGGGCCGAGGCGACGCTCTGGCGCAGCACGAACTCACCGTGGTCGACGCGCGCCACCAGGTGGAACGGAGCAGCGGTGAGCCGTTCGAGGATCGCCAGCACACGGTCACGTGCCATGTTGGTGTCTGCCACCAGGTCCTCGAGTAGGAAGACGGCCGGCGCGCGCAGCTGGTTCAGCCGGGAGAGCACCTCGGACAACGCGCCGCGCTCGGCTACCCTTTCAGCGATCGTCGCCTCGAACCGCTGCAGCCCGTGCTCGAACAGCCCGTCGCGCTCGAAGTGAGGCTCAAGGTCTATGGGCGAGAGGGGCACCGTCCTGTGCAGGTTGGCCATACGGTCGAGCCCCTGCCAACTCCACAGCGTGGCCCGGGCCAGTTCCGCGGGACCAGTCAGCCGCAGCAGGTCGTGATGCTCACCGACAACGGCCAGGTGGCGGTAGTCGTCACCGCGCCGCTTGGACAACAGCTCGGCCCAGTCCAGGCGCTCGCCCCTCGTGAGCAGCTGCACCAGGACCTTGTAGCCGCGCCTGCCCATGGCCGCCACCAGCCGCAGCTGGCCCTTGCCGACAGGCTCGATGCGGAAGCCGACCGGTCCCATCATGCGCCGGAACCGGCTGGTCAGCTCGGTCACCTCGCTGGGCGGCGCGTCGTACTCGTCCGCCTCGTCCAGCGAGAACGGGGTGTTGACGGCGCGCCGCTCCACGACCGACCGCTGGACGTCATGCCCCGCGGCGCCCTGAGCTTCAGAGCCGGCGGTTCCCTGCGTCCAGAGACCTGACTGCTGGGGCAGCCCTCGCTCTGCCCCGGTCGGTTGAGAAGGGCCATCCGTAGCCCGGAACATGGCCTGCGCGGCGTGGTCCTGGGCCGCGCCAAGGGAACCGGCCCCGCCGGCATCCGTGGCGTCGCGCCCTGTGACGCGTGCGTCCGCCAATCCAGCGTCCGGAGGCGCCCGCCTCGCGTCGTCGGCAGCAGCGCTAGGGTCGCGGCGCTGAGAAGGTACGCCTACTGCGACCGGGTCACCCGCGGCGGGATCCTCCACGCGCTCGACCTCGGCCGCGAGGTCCCGGCTCAC
>DASVCK010000160.1:0-5712 GCA_036381675.1 Trueperaceae bacterium
CGGGAAGAGCGGCAGGTGACCCACCGCGATCACGTCGTCGCGGGCCTCACCCTCCGTGAACACGACCAGCGTGGCCACCACCTTGGCGCCGACCCCGGCCAGCATGTCCTTGAGGCCGTCGAGGGTGCCGCCGGTGGACACGACGTCGTCGACGATCGCGACCCTCTTCCCCTTCAAGCGCCGGACGTCGGCGCCGTCCAGCACCAGCAGCTGAGGCTTGCCCGTCGTGATGCTGACGACCTCGCGCGTGACAGGGTCCAACATGTACGGCTTCACCGTCTTGCGAGCTACGACGTAGGGCAGCCCGCTCCGGACGCTGAGCGCGTGTGTGAGCGGCACCGCCTTGACCTCCGGCGTCACCAGCATCTCCACATCGGCAGGCAACAGCTTGGCCAGCTCATCGGCGGCGGCCTCGGTCAGCTCGGTGTCGCCCAGCAGGTTGAGCAGGGCGACCGCCACCGGGCCGACGTTCACGATCTGCAGCCCTCGACTGACGCCGCCCACGTTGATCACGTGTTCGGGCACTGGTACTCGTCCTCCTAGGAAGCCGTCCCGAGACGTGCCGGGGCGGACGAACATGCAGGATATCGCGCCTCGGGCGCCCGGGAGGGCCGTGATACGCTGCGCGTCGTGGAGGACGTTCGTCTGCGCCCTGCCACCTTGGCGGAGTACGTCGGCCAGACACGCCTCAAGAGGAAGCTGGCCGTCTACCTGAAAGCGGCGCGGAACCGGGGGGAAGCTCTCGACCATCTGCTGCTCTACGGTCCGCCCGGGCTTGGCAAGACAACCCTCGCGCACATCGTCGCGCACGAGATGGGCGTGGGCAGTCGCGTGACGTCGGGGCCGGCCATCGAGAAGCCCGGCGACCTGGCGGCGATCCTCACCAACTCCCTCGAGGACGGCGACGTCCTGTTCATCGACGAGATCCACCGCCTGGGGAGGGTCGCCGAGGAGCACCTCTACCCGGCCATGGAGGAGTTCAAGATCGACATCGTGCTGGGCCAGGGGCCGGCGGCGAGGTCCATCAGGCTCGACCTGCCCCGCTTCACCCTCGTGGGCGCCACCACACGTCCCGGTCTGATCACGGGGCCTCTGCGCAGCCGCTTCGGGATCATCGAGCACCTGGAGTACTACACCGGCGAGGAGCTCGCGGAAGGCGTCAGGCGCGACGCCTCGCTGTTCGGCTTCGAGCTCGACGATGACGCGGCCCTCGAGATCGGTCGGCGCTCGCGCGGCACCATGCGCATCGCCAAGCGCCTGCTGAGGCGCGTGCGTGATTACGCCCAGGTCGCCGGTGACGACCGCATCACGCTCGCTCGGGCGCGCAAGGCGCTGGAGTCCCTGGGCATCGACGACGCCGGCCTCGACCGCCGCGACCGCGCCATCCTCGACGCCATCGTCGGCAAGTTCGTGGGTGGGCCCGTCGGCCTCGACACGCTGGCCACGGCCGTAGGCGAGGACCGGACGACGCTCGAGGAGGTCTACGAGCCTTTCCTGATACAGCGCGGGCTCCTCAAGCGCACGGCACGAGGGCGCGTCGCGACCGATGAGGCCTACCGGCACCTCGGCTTGCCGGTGCCCGCCGGGCCGGAGCCGCTCTTCGAGGCGGGCACGGGATGAGATGTCAGTCGCGGGGCAGGCAGCGCGCGTCCGAACCGCCCGGAGGCGACCACCGGTGATCGAGGGCAGCCTGCGGAACGTTCCGGTCACCGACATCTTCCAGGTGATCGCCACGGGCCAGAAGTCGGGGGTCCTCACCGTCCAGAGGGGCTCGGCGCGAGCCCGCATCTACTTCGATCAGGGTCGCATCGGGTACGCGCACGTCGCTCCGGGCGTGCACCTCGGCGAGATCCTCGTGCGCATGGACCTACTCACGGCCCACGAGGTCCAGGAGCTGCTCAGGCGCCAGCACTCGGAGAACCCGGGCACGCAGCTCGGCGAGATGGCCGTCCGCCTCGGCCTGCTCAAGCAGGAGGACCTGCACGCCGCGATCGACAGGCAGGTGCTCGAGGTGATCGCCGACCTCCTCACCTGGTCGGAGGGCCGCTTCTTCTTCACCGACAGGCCCGTGGACGCGAGTCACCAGCCGCTCGAGCACTCGGTCGACGCCATGAACCTGCTGATCCGGCTCGCCGCGAGGCAGGCCGAATACGAGGGCGTGGACGTGACCCCCGACTCGGTGTTCGTCCGCACCGGCGACCCGACCCAGGTGGACATGCCCGTAGGCGGCTGGGAGCTGCTCGCCTCGGTGGACGGGAGGCGGTCGGCGCGGACGATCGCCGCGGAGCTGGACCTGACCGAGCGGCACGTGTACTACCTGCTCCAGGAGCTGACCAGGCTGGGCGTCATCGAGCGCAGCCCGATCGTGGCCGACGATCCTCTGGTGCTCGTGGTCTCCCCCAACTCGGCGCTGCAGCGGCTCATCCGTCTCGGCCTTCAGCGGGGCGGCTTCACGGCGGCGGCGGCCTACCGGTACGAGGACACGGAGCAGGCGCTCGACGAGCACCATCCGAGCGCTCTCGTGGTCGACGACGACCAGCATGGGTCGGCTTGGGAGGTCGTGAGGGAGCTCCGCAAGCGCCCGGCTCACTCTCACCTGCCGGTCCTCGTGCTTGTCGACGAGATGCCCAAGTCCGGGCTGTTCCGCCGGCTGCCGCGCGCCGAGACCCTCACCAAACCGTTCCACGAGCTCAGGCTCCAGGAGCTGGTCAGCAGGCTGGTCGGCCGCAAGGCCACCTGAGGAGCAGCGCAGGCAACGAGCGGCCGAGAGCGGTTCTTCGCGTCGTAGACGCCCGTGATGAAGACGTGAAGTTTGCCACTTAGCCGGGTCGCTGCTATCATCACGGAGCCAAACGTCCGTCCACGCGCCCGGTGGCCTACGAGTCGCCGCCAGTCGCTGCTAGTTCTCCAGAAGACGCATGTCTTACAGGGGCGGAGTTACCTGGCATCGGCGCGGGCCCGCCAACGGCGTTGGCGGGTCTCGGAAGGGAGAATGCATGAAGAGGTACGTCCTAGCAGCCCTTACCCTCATCCTCGTGGGCTCGGTGGCCCTCGCGCAGACGACGATCACGGTCGCTGCCGGTGCCGTCGGACAAGAGCTGGAACTCGCCCGCGCAGCGGCCGAGCGCTACATGGCCCAGCACCCTGACGTCACGGTCGAGGTCCTCGAGACCCCTGACCTGGCCGACAGCCGTCTCGGCGTCTACCTTCAGATCTTCGAAGCACAGTCTCCGGACGTTGACGTGTTCCAGATCGACGTCATCTGGCCCGGCGACCTTGCAGAGCACCTGATCGACCTCAACGAGTACGGCGCGGCCGAGGTAGCGGATCAGCACTTCCCGGCGATCATCGAGAACAACACGGTCGATGGCCGCCTCGTGGGCATCCCGTGGTTCACTGACGCCGGCCTGCTCTACTACCGCACCGACCTCCTCGAGAAGTACGGCTTCGACGGCCCGCCCGAGACCTGGGACGAGCTGACCCAGATGGCGCAGACCATCCAGGATGGCGAGCGCGCCGATGGCAACCAGGACTTCTGGGGCTTCGTGTGGCAGGGCAACTCGTACGAGGGCCTGACCTGCGACGCCATCGAGTGGGTGTACTCCAACGGCGGCGGCACGATAATCAGCCCCGAAGGCGTCGTGACCATCGAGAACCCGGCCGCCATCGAGGCGATCGAGATGGCCGCCGGTTGGGTCGGGACGATCTCGCCCAACGGCGTGACCAGCTTCGGCGAAGAAGAGGCCCGCAACATGTGGCAGGCCGGCAACGCCGCCTTCATGCGCAACTGGCCGTACGCCTACAGCCTCGGTAACGCGGCAGACAGCGCCATCGCTGGAAAGTTCGACGTCTCTCCGCTCCCGGCGGGTGACGAAGGTCGCGCAGCGGCCCTCGGCGGTTGGCAGCTCGCTGTCTCGAAGTACAGCGACAACCCCGAGATCGCAGCCGACGTCGCGCTCTTCCTCGCCTCGTACGACGAGCAGAAGATCCGCGCGGTGGAAGGCAGCCTGAACCCGACGATCATGGCGCTCTACGAGGACCCGGACGTCCTCGAGGCCGTGCCCTTCTTCGGCAGCCTGTACGACGTGTTCGTGAACGCCGTCGCGCGCCCGTCCACCATCGCCTCGCCGAACTACGCCGAGGTCTCCCAGGTGTTCTCGAGCGCCGTCCATAGCGTCCTCACTGGCTCGGCCAGCGCGGACGAGGCCATGGCCATCGCCGCCCTGGACATCCAGGACATCACCGGGCTCGAGGCCGGCCAGCCCTGAGGCAGCCGGTTACGACCTGACGAGATGACCGGAGGGCCGGGCGCGCGGATGCGGCCCGGCCCTCCGCCGTACGGAGCGCAAGGAGCGGCCGTGACGGGACGGCCGCGATAGAGAGGAGCCCGCGTGGAAGGAAGCCTTCCGGCGGCCACGGAGGATGGGGTGAAAGGCGCAGCGGTCGGGACGCGGGCGCCACGCAGAAGGCCGGTATCCAGGCTGGCGCGCGTGGAGGCACGCACCGCGTGGCTACTGCTGGCGCCCACCTTCATCATCCTGGCCGTCATCGCCTTCTACCCGTTCTCTCGGGTAGTCATCTCGAGCTTCACCAACGCCCGCTTCGCCAGCGCGGCCGAGACCGATTACGTCGGATTCCGCAACTATCGCGCCCTTCTCTCCATGACGATAAGGGAGCTGCCACCGCAGCTCGACGAGAGTGGCCAGCCCATCGTCGAGAACGGCGTTCCCCGCTACGAGAGCTGGGTGCGAGTACTGCCGCGGGAGCCGCTCCGGTACCGGGCGGTGTTCGAGTTCTCGCTGCTAGGTAAGCGCTACGTGCTGGGCGCGGTCACGGCCCAGTTCGTCAGGGCGATATGGGACACCTCCGTGTTCACCGTCATCGCCGTCCTGCTCGAGACGATCCTCGGCATGGTCATCGCGCTCGCCCTCAACGCCGAGTTCCGGGGCAGGGGGATGATGCGCGCGGCGATGCTCGTGCCGTGGGCCGTCATCACCGCCGTAAGCGCGCGCATCTGGGAGTGGATGCTGCAGCCGACCAGAGCCGGGCTCTTCAACACGCTGGGGAGCATGCTGGGCATCAGCGACGGCCGCACTGACTACTTCGGCAATCAAGCGTTGCAGCTGCCCAGCATGATCGCCATGGACGTCTGGAAGACGACACCGTTCATGGCGCTGCTACTGCTCGCGGGCCTGGCCACCATCCCGTCCGAGCTCTACGAGGCAGCTGAGGTGGACGGTGCCAGCAAAGTCAGGCAGTTCTTCAGCATCACGCTGCCGCTGCTGTCCCCGACGCTGGCCGTCGCGCTGATCTTCCGTACGCTCGACTCGCTGCGCGTTTTCGACATCTTCCAGGTGGTGCTCGGCAACCGCCGCTTCTCCATGGCAAGTTACACGCAGGACCTGCTCATCAACCAACGGGACATGGGCATGTCGTCGGCGGCTTCAGTCGTCATCTTCGTGATAGTTGCGGTCTTCGCCGTGCTCTACATACGCATGCTCGGGCAGAGGAGCACGGAATGACCAAGTCACAGGCTCGCGTCATCAGACGCGTGTTCTTCTACCTGCTCATCGGGGTCATCTTCGTCTACCTGATGTTCCCGTTCTACTGGGCGATCGTCTCGGCGCTCAAGACGCAGGCAGAGTTGATAAGGACACCGGCTACCCTGTGGCCGGACAACCCTGTCCTCACGAACTTCAGGGCCGTTCTCTC
>DASVCK010000161.1:0-8162 GCA_036381675.1 Trueperaceae bacterium
GCCCCACCTGGTCCGGCGAGCATAGGGGCGCCCCGAGCGCCCAGCCGCCGGTGCTTGAGGAACGATGAATCTGCCTGAGACTCGCGTTTGAGACGCGCGCGAAGCGGGGCCCAAGATGAGTTTCATGACCGCGGCGCAGGCGCTTAGTGCCGTGCCCCATGAACTTGCAAGCCCGCGGTCCCGCCGTGATATCCTTGTCTGCCGACCTCGCGGGGCCGGCCCTAAAACGTCGCGTGCGCCCGTAGCTCAGCTGGATAGAGCGTCTGACTACGGATCAGAAGGCCAGGGGTTCGAATCCTCTCGGGCGCACCACGGAAATCACGTCAGGGACGGCACCCCGAAAGGGGCGCTTCTCGGTGGCACTCGCTCACCGCGGGGGCAGGTCAGGGAAGTGGAAGCTCCAGGTGTCCGTCCCGACGCCGCCAACCGGCGTGGTGAAGTCAGACGAGCCGACCAAGTACGAGCCGCCGCTGCCGTCACTCTGCAGTGTGGGGTTGGACCCTGTCGTGAACAGCGGCACCGTAACGTCTGCCCTTCCACCGCCGAAGCAGCCGTCGTCCGCAACGTCCGGCATGAACACGTAGCCGGTCCCGAAGTAAGTGCCGTCCTCTTGGACGATGATGACGCCGCTCACGTACGCTCCCGCCTCCGGATCGGTGTTCGCCACCCTCTCGCCCGTCCCCGAGCTGGTGATGAAACACGGCTGGCTGCCCGTGTACTCGATCTCCTCAGTCCACGTCACCGTGGCTTCGGTCAGGTTGAACATCAGGGGGTTCTCGCTGTCCTGCTCCCAGACAAGGCCGGAACCAGCCGTGTGCCTCTCGATAGCGATCCCGTTGCCCTCCGGCCCCTGTTGGTAGTCCTCGGTCGTCGTGCCGGAGCAGGCGCTCGCCTGGGTTATGGCCTCTGTCAGCCCAGCCATGCAGGCACCACCCAGCTGAACGATGACCTCCGAGTTGCCGTCGACCTCCAGCGGTACCTCAGCGACCTTCGCCAGTAGGTCATCGACTACGAACGCGTAGAAGTGGTAGTCGCCACCCTCCTCGCCCGTGGTGTCCCAGACGGTGTCGAAGTCGGACTGGTTGGACTGGCTCAGCTCGATGGTGCGGAAGAGCGTCGGCTCCTCGGAGCCGAACGCGCGGTAGATCTCGATCTTGGAGACGTTGTAGTGCGTCAGGTAGGTGAGGTTCTCGGCGTCCAGCTTCACGTGCAGGTGCACCTGCTCGCCCGGGGATGCCGACGTGGCGGACGCCGTGAGCTTGCCGGTGGGAGATTTCGACCACGGCTGCGACGCTTGGATCTGCGCCCCTTGAGCCGAGATGCCGATCCCAAGCCAGGAGAGGACGTCCTTCAAGTCAGTGCCTATGCCCACGTTGGCCAGTAGCGAGAGGTCGTAGGCGGATGCGTAGGCGGCGCTCGCGGCTTGGGCCTCCGGGCTGGCCAGATCGAAGCTCTGTTGGACACCTACCTGCGCCTGGACGATACCGAGCGGCTCCTCCCGACCGAGGATGTCCAAGCCGACACCCGACGCCAGTCCCACGAACCCGCTTGCCCCCACCCTGTAGCCGGCTGGCGTCACCAAGTCGAGCACGAGGTTCGGGCCCTCATGGATGCGATCGAAGCCGTCGTGAAGATCGAATCCGTCCGTGGGATCGTAGGTGAAGCCCGCGTCCAGCTCCAGGCCGTCCGTGGATTCGACGGTCACCGTGAGACCCGCTGCCGTGATCGATCCGGACACGCTACCCACCACGCCGATAGGGATCACGGGCTTAGCGACGAGGGCGGCGACACCACTGATCGGAAGCGGGATGTTGAACAGGTCGGCCTTGCAGGTGTAGGTCCCCGTGTACCCGGCCTTGATGCTCAGGCCGCTGGAGATCTTCTGGACCAGCTTGCCGGTAACGAGAAGCAGGGTTGGCTCGGGGTCGGCCACTCCGTCTGAGAAGTGGAGCCGGAAGTGAATACCGTTCTCGATCGTGGTGTTGAGGCCCGTGATCGACGCGTAGGTCGCCTCACCCTTGCAAGTGAGGAACTTGCCGTCGAGGCCCTCGCGAAGCGAGGCGGAAGTAACGCCTGGCGCCTCCACATGGAGGGTGACATCGTCCGCCAACTCCCCCACCGGCACCACCGGCGCAGTCGAGGCGTCCACGTCTACGTCAACTATCAGCTGCTCGAACAGCTCTTGCGGTGGGAGGGGCCGGTACACGACCTCGGTCCCGCCATCGTTGGGGATCACGGTCTCGATGACACCGCCGATGGTCAACTCCTCCGCCCCGATGATCACGTCGCCCGGCTGCGGGTCGACCTCTGGTCGCAACACGATCCGTTGCCGTACCGGGTCGCTCGTGCCTTCGACTCCCACCGAAGCGGAGATGACGTCCTCGTCGTGAAGCAGTATGGCGCCGTCAACTGGCTTGGCCACGACGACGGTCGCAGGGAACGCGGTGACTCCCTTGGCTGTCGCCGTCACCTGTGCCGTTCCCAGAGGGCCGGTCACCGTCACCTCGCCCTCGGGGTTGACGGAGACCAGTTGCGGGTCCGAGGAAGACCAGGTCACCTCGGCCTCGATGGTGTTCCCCGCGGCGTCGAGTACTTCCGCCGTGAGGTTCGCCGTCTCCCCTTCCGTCGTCAGCAGCAGCGCTCCGGGCCGGATCACGACGCGCCCTACTCGGGTAGGCGCTACACCGCCGCTACAGCCGCCCAGGGCGAGGGCAACGCCCGCGAGGGAGATGATCGCAAGTGAACGTATGGGTTCGCGGGGACCATGGCGGGCGGGGTTCATGCGGCCTCCTAGGCTCGTGATAAGGAACCGCGCCACTTGAGCATCGTCGAGTCCGCCCCGCTGTGACGTTCGTTCCGGCGCCGATCCGCCCACAGGAGTAGCGCCGCCTAGCGTCGGGGGCTCACTCCCCTCTCGCCGCCATCACCTCGGCCTCCAGGGCGTCTATGCGCGCCTGCTGTTCCAGGACCAGCTCGTACAGGCCCTTGATCGCCGCCATCGTCACGCCGTCGGCGTCGGTGGCGCTGATGTACCGCTCGTCCGCGCCGAGGCCGAAGGCGGCGTTGAAGTCCTGAGCCATGGGGCCCACGTGGGGGGTGCCCGACTCGTCGGCGAGGAAACTCCAGCGGCTGATCTCGAGGTTCGCCAGCCCGTCGAGGACCTCGCGAGCGTCCACGGCGCCGAGGCTCGCCTTAACGTCGCGATCCGAGCTGTGCACGATGTTGCCGTTCACGTGCACATCGCCGTTCTCGGAAACCTGGAAGACCGCCGCGCCGTCGCCGTTCTGGACCTGGAACACACCGCTTTCGCCCCCGTTCGTGTCCAGCCGGACCATGAATGCGTCGTTGCTGTACATGAAGATGTCGCTGCTCGACAGGCTGGGGTCTGAACGGATCACGCCATCGTCGTCCTCTGGGCCGCACGGGAAGCAGCTGTTGCCCGTAAGCAGGATGTCGGTGGCGACGCTGGCATCCGAGGCCGGTATGCCCCCGCCGCCAGCACCTACGTCGTCTTGCCCGCACGACCAGCCCGTCCCGTGCCACTCGGGCACCTCACCGGCCTTGCAGTCCTGCGGCAACGCTCCGGCCTCGATGGCCTCGGCCAGCGTCTGGAAGTTCTGGTTCACTTGGTCCGCCACGATCAGGTCGCCGGGCTTGAAGGGGATCAACTCTATCTGCGCGGCCGCCAGTAGCCCATCAGCCCCAACGCCAGGGTCACCGCCGTGTAGAGGAGCGCCCGGCTCACCGCCACACCGCCTGGTCCCAGTTGGAAACGTCCCAGCGGCTGGCTTCGCCGCCGTCCGTCCTACCGCCGCAACCGATCAGGAACAGCACGAGGAAACACGCGACCGCACGCTTCATCGCCCTACCTCCGAGCTACGACCTTTTCCTTCGCGCACATCTTAGGGACTCGCAGGTCAGCTCTTAGTGACTGCATCCCGACCAACATGGTGTGAGAGGGCGATGGCCCCGAGCACCAGCCGGGGCCTTCAGTGACTTTGGTGACTTGAGGTCACAATTGGCGGAGAGGGAGGGATTCGAACCCTCGATGGAGGTTTAGGCCCCCATACTCCCTTAGCAGGGGAGCGCCTTCAGCCGCTCGGCCACCTCTCCATGCCCTGCTCATCCTGACCCGGTGGCGATCGTGGCGGAGGGTGAGGGATTCGAACCCCCGGACGGGTTGCCCCGTCTACGGTTTTCAAGACCGTCGCCTTCGACCGCTCGGCCAACCCTCCGGTCAACCACCCGGTGCCGACCGAATCCAGCGTGCCCGAGAACTCGAGTCCGCCTACCGAACGGCGAAAGCGAGTATACGCAGCGCCCGCGAGCACGGTCAACGCGCTAGGGCGCCGTCGGCCACGCTGTCACGTAGGAGGTCCGCAAGGCGCTTGGCGTCCCGCAGGCAGTCCGCGACGCCCACGCCCCGGTAGGCGTTGCCGGCCAGGTGCAGGCCGGGCAGTCTCGCGGCGGCGGCTTCGATCCGCGCCAGCCGCTCTAAGTGGCCCGGTCGGTACTGAGGTATCCCCTGCGGCCAGGCGATCACGCGTGCGAACGAGGGTTCCGCTGTCACTCCCACGGTGGTCGCCAGGTCGCGCCTCACGGTGCCCACCTTCTCCTGCTCCGGCAGGGTCGCGAAACCGGGGTCGAGAGCCCCGCCAGCTATGGCCCTGTACATCACATGCCCCTCCGGGGCCGAGCCGGGCGACAGCGCGGAGGCGTTGATGACGCCGAGGCTCCGAACGCCCTCGCCGCGCGGCGCCAGGAACCCGAAGCCGTCCAGCCGCCGCGGGACGTCTTGCGCCCTGTACCCGATGGCCACGACGTCCACCGGTACGTATGGAATCGCGAGTAGTTCCGTCAGCTCCGGGTCGAGCGGTTCCAGCAGGCCCGCCGCCGCGTAGGCCGGCGTCGCCAGGACCAACTCGCGGGCGTGGACGCTCCGGCCGTCCGTCGTCGTCGCCGTGTACCCGGTCCCACCGTGCGCCAGGGACAGGACCCTTGTGCCGGTCACGAGCAAGCCCCCGAGGGCAGCGGCCAATGCGGAGGTGAGCGTACCCATGCCGCCGCGCAGGCCGACGACCCGCCGTACGGGGCGAGCCGCTCGTCTCATCGCCGCCATGCCCCTAAGCAGGCTGCCGTGCCGCCTCTCCAGGTAGGTCAGTTGCGGCAGCGCGGCCGAGACGCTTATCTCCCTGGGGTCACCCGCGAAGATGCCGGAGACCATGGCCTCGCCGATCGTCTTGGCGACCTCGCTCCCTAGGCGCCTCGCCAGGAAGTCGTGGACGCTCTCGTCGCCTTGTGCGCCGCGCGGCATGAGCGGCTCGAGCAGCGCCCGCACCTTGCCCGGCGCGGACACCAGCGGCGTGCGCAGCGCCGCGCCAGGGCCGCCCGGTAGCGGCACCAGCCGCCCGCGCCTGACGAGGTACCGCTTCGCCGCTCCTTGGGCGTTGATCACTTCATCTGCGAGGCCCAGCGCGTCGACCAGCTCGTCCACGGCGCGGTCGCCGAGCGTGAGCGTCCCCGGGCCGGTGTCCACCAGGTAGCCATCCTCAGCGAGCGTGCGGACCTTGCCGCCCGGCCGCTGCTCACCTTCCAGAAGCTTCACCTTCAGGTGAGGCGCCATGCGCCTGAGCCAGTAGGCCGTCGCCAGGCCACTGATGCCGCCGCCTACCACCAGGACGTCTGCGCTTCCGTCTGCGTTCTGGTCCGCCGAGCTTCGCAGGTCAGGGCCGCCGCCGATGCCGATCACCTGCGCTCAGCGGGCGAAGGCCCGGTTACGGGGGTGTGGGCTGACGTTCGTGCGCTTGTACGGCGCGACGGGGTTGAGCACGTTCCTGCACTGCGGGTTGATGCAGCCGGCACACCTAAGGCCGTACTGGCCCGTGCACGCCTCCCCGGAACGCAGATGCTGCCAGACCACGTCGGCCAGGGCGTCCTGGAAGGTAGGCAGGTCGTTGAGCGCCGGCGCCCGCACGTAGTTGGTGATGCCGGACTGGGAGGCGAGGTGCCCGTACTCGATGTCCAGCTCGTGCAGCGTCTCGATGTGGTCGCTCGTGAACGCGATGGGCACGATGAGCACGTTCCTGCGCTTCTTGACGCCCAGCTGGCGCACGACGCTCTCGGTCGACGGGCCCAGCCACGGCACCGGACCCACCTCGGACTGGTAGCTGACGAGGTACTCGTGTGCGTAGCCCAGCCGCTTCATGACCTCGTGTGTCGTCGCTCCGATCTCCGCTGGGTAGGGGTCGCCGCGGTTGACGACGCTCATGGGCAGGCTGTGCGCGCTGAAGACGATGACGACGTCGTCCCTGTCTTCGGGCGCGAACCGCTCCAGTCCCAGCCGCACGGTCTCGGCCATGGCTTCGACGAAGCCGTCGTGAGCGAACCACCTGTCTATGACGCTCCATTCGAACGCGTCGTGGAGGCCCACGCGCCTGGCGGCGCGCCACAGCTCGTTGAGGCTGCTGCCGGTCGTGGCGCAGCTGAACTGCGGGTACTGAGTGAACGCGACGGCGCGCCTGACGCCATCGGCGTGCATCTGCCTGAGGGCGTCCTCGCTCTTGGGGTTCGCGTAGCGGAACGCCACGTAGAACTTGTGCGGCGCGGTCTCGGGCGAGAGGCGGTCGAGGCGCTCGCACATGGCTTCGCCCTGAGCGTTCGTCCAGTCCAGGATCGGGCTGCCACCGCCGATGTCCTGGTAGTTCCTCTGAACTGACTTCACCCGCCGCTTGGCGATGAAGGGGCCGAGCACGTTCTGGGCGGGCAGCTGGATGATCTCCTCGTCGGCGAACAGCTCGAGGAGGAACGGCTCTACCTCGTCCAGGTCTTTCGGGCCGCCCAGGTTCATCATGACGATGCCGGTGGGTGCCCTTGGCGTGCCCGTGCCGGCCTGGCCAAGGGGCCCCTCCGGATCGATGGTTCCCTCCCGCTCGCTCATGTCGTCTCCTCCGGCGTGGCAGAGAGCCAGTCGCGCGGCTTCAGGTAATCGCTCAACTGGGCTTCCCTGCTGCCTGGCTCGGGCTTGTGGTCGAACTCCCAGGCGGCCAGCGGCGGCAGCGAGGCGAGGATCGCCTCGACGTTGCCCCGCGTCTGAAGCCCGAACAGGGTGCCGCGGTCGTGGACCAGGTTGAACTCGACGTAGCGTCCCCGCCTCAGCCGCTGCCACCGCAGCTCGCGCTCTCCGAACGGGGTGCGCGCGCGGCGCGCCACGATGGGGAGGTACGCCCCGACGATCGTGCGCAGCCCGTCGCGCGCGAAGGCCAGGTCTTGCTCCCAGAGCAGGCCGCCGGGGCGGCCCTCCTCCCCGGCCTGTGCCAGGCGATCAGGCGGCGTGAGCTGGTCGAAGAAGATGCCGCCCACGCCACGCGTCTCGCCGCGGTGTGGCAGGTAGAAGTAGTCGTCACACCGGCGCTTCAACTCCTCGTAGAGGCCGGGCTCGCGAGCGTCGCATTGGGCCTTGAGCGCGCGGTGGAAGTGGACGGCATCCTCGTGGAACGCGTAGTGGGGTGTCAGGTCGGCGCCGCCACCGAACCACCACAGGTCACCCACCTCGAAGTAGCGGTAGTTGGCGTGGAAGGCCGGCA
Organism: Trueperaceae bacterium; assembly: GCA_036381675.1. GTDB lineage: Bacteria > Deinococcota > Deinococci > Deinococcales > Trueperaceae > DASRWD01. The sequence continues at coordinate 7,584 of DASVCK010000161.1, forward strand.
CGAACGGGTTCTGAGCGTGAACGATCATCGAGAGCCCTGTGGCGAAGAAGGGCAGCCCCGCCGCTTCAGGGTGGCGGGCGACCAGGCTGGGCGGCACCTCGTCGCCCCATACCGCCGAGACGTTGATCGCGGCCTTGGCGAAGACGCTGCCGTCAGCCATGACCATCGCCGTGCCGCCACCGCCGGCGGGCCGCGTCCAGGCATGCGGCTCGAAGCGGCCGGTGCCGTCTGCGGCCTCGAAGGCCGCTGTCAGGCTCTCCTGGCCCTCCCGCATCACGGCTTCCACGCGGTCCCTCGGCTTCATGCGCCGTCCTCTACGGCTGGCATGCCCGCTGCGTGCCTGTCGAACGAGCGCACCTCGTCGACGAGCGCGGCGACCTGGTCAGGGTCGGTCTGCTGCAGGACGCCGTGACCGAGGTTGAAGACGTGCGGACCGCCCAAGCCGGCTCGCAGCACGGCGCGCGCCTCGGCGAGCATGACGTCGCGGGGTCCGAGCAGCGCGGCTGGGTCGAGGTTGCCCTGCAACACCTTGCGGGGGAGTGAGCGTCGCACGCGGTCGAGCGGTGTGCGCCAGTCGAC
>DASVCK010000162.1:0-6006 GCA_036381675.1 Trueperaceae bacterium
GGTGGCCGGACATCCTGACGGCGAAGAACGTCCGTCTCCAGGGATTCCCCGAGATCACCGCCAGCGCCGCGTTCCAGCACTCGTTCGACTGGTACATCGAGGCGCAGTAAGCGCAAGTTCGTGGGTGCGCTTCCCGGATACCGGGAGGCGCACCCGAACCGACCCGGCACGGCCTGACGTCGCCGACGCGGAGGTAACCAGCCACCGATGACGCAGTACCTGGTGCGACGGTTGGCTCAGGGCCTGGTTGTCCTGTTCCTCGTCTCACTGCTCACCTTCTTCCTCATCAACCTCGCCCCGGGCGGGCCCTCGTCCCTCGTGGACATGTCCACGACCGTGGCGGAGCGCAACGCCCGTTACGCCCTCTTCGGGCTAGACAGGCCCGTGCACGAGCGCTACGTGTCGTGGCTCGCCAGCGCGGTGCAGGGCGACCTGGGCCGCTCCATCAACCAGGGACTGCCAGTGAGCGGCTTGCTCGCGCAGCGGCTGGGAGCGACCCTCGCGCTGGCGCTCAGCGCGCTCGTCATCGCCGGCGCGCTCGGCATCCTCCTCGGGATCGTGGCCGCCATGAACCCCAACCGCTGGCCCGACCATCTGGTGGGCACTGTGGCGACATTGGGCATGTCGGTGCCCAACTTCTGGCTCGGCATCGTGGCGATCATCCTCTTCGCCGTCGAGCTGCGGTGGCTGCCTGCCTCCGGCATCGCCTCCATCGGACGTGGCTTCGACGTCGTCGACCGCATGAGGCACCTGATCCTGCCTGCGGGCGTGCTGGCGTTCGGCCTCATGCCCAACATCGTGCGCGTGACGCGCGCAGCCGTCCTGGAGGTCAAGGCTACCGACTACGTCCGCACCGCCCGCTCCAAGGGGTTGCGCGACATGAAGGTCCTGCGCAAGCACATGCTTCGCAACGCCTTCGTGCCGGTTACCGCGATGCTGGGCCTCATCACGACGGTCCTGTTCTCCGGATCCGTCGTGATCGAGAGCGTCTTCGGCTACGCGGGCATCGGCCGCCTGGCCATCGAAGCCGCCAACGGCCGCGACTACCCCGTGATCCTGGGCGTGACCATGCTGGCCGGCACGGTGGTCGTCGTCGTCAACCTCATCGTGGACCTCCTCTACGTCGTGATCGACCCGAGGATCCGTCATGTCTGAAGTGCTCATCACCACCGGGACAGCGGCACCGCTACGTCGCCGCAGCCGGTTCTTCGCCCGCGTGCTCGGGCAACCGCTGGGCCTGATCGCCTTCACCGTCCTCGTGCTCATGGTCCTGATGGTCGTGTTCGGACCCGCGCTGCTGCCGTACTCCCCCACGCGGACCAGCCCGCTCGAGACCCTGCGTCTGCCATCCGCCCAGCACTGGCTCGGCACCGACGAGCTGGGCAGGGACGTCCTGGCTCGCATCGTCCACGGCGGCCGCGTATCCCTCGCGGTGGGCCTCTTCTCCATGCTCGTGGGGCTGTTCCTCGGCATCGCCGTCGGCGGCACGGCCGGCTACTTCGGTGGCCGGACAGAGGCGGTGCTCATGCGCGTCGTCGACACGTTCATGGCGATCCCGGCGTTCTTCCTCATCCTCGTCATCGTGACGAGCTTCGGCAACCACCCTGTGATGATCGTCGTCACGGTCGGACTCGGCTTCTGGGCCCAGATGGCCAGGAGCGTGCACGCCGAGTTCAAGCGCTTCAGGCTGGCCGACTTCGTAGAGGCGTCGCGTGCGCTGGGCAGCAAGCACCTGCGCCTCATGCTCAGGCACATCCTCCCGCAGGTCATGCCGCAAGCGACCGTGCTCGCCACACTCGGCGTGGGCTGGGCCATCCTCACAGAGGCGGGCCTCAGCTACCTGGGCCTCGGCATCCAGCCTCCGCTGGCGTCCTGGGGCAACATGCTCCAGAACGCTCAGGCTTACCTCTTCCGCGCCCCCATCCTCGCGGTCTGGCCGGGGCTATTCATCGCCTTGACGGTCCTCTCCTTCAACGTGCTCGGCAACGCCCTGCGCGACATCCTCGACCCGCGCGGCTAGCCCTGCGCGCCAACGAGCGGCCCGACCCGCCGCGGAACGGAGCAAGATGCAAGCCAAGAAGTACGACGGCTACCGCGCCTACCAGTACCTGGACGCGGAGGACCTGCCCAACGTAGAGCTGGTCCCGCAGATCGGTCGCGTGCCCAGCAAGGCGCCGGAGACCACCCCGGACCAGGAAGCCAGGGTAAAGCGGCTCTTCGAGGAGAACCTCGTCGTCTCTCTCCACGACCACTGCTTCGTCTCACCCACGGACCTGTCCCGGTTCCTGGAGTTCAGGCGCTACGGCCGCGAGTACACGGCTTACGAAGGTCTCGCGGCGAGCGGACTCGACTGCGTCTTCGACGCGATGATGGACGGCACCGCGATGATCACGTCCCGGGCCGGTTGGAAGTGGGACGACGTCGTCTTCGACATCGGCATGCGCCTATCCGACATCGCCCATCAGGACATGGTGGAGCTGGCGCTCACGACGGAGGACATCCGGCGGTGCAAGCGCGAAGGCAAGGTGGCGTTCGTCGTCTCCCTGGAGGGGGCGGCGATGATCGAGAACGAGCTCGACCGCATCGACGTCCTCTACGGCTTCGGCATGCGCAGCCTGGGCATCTGCTACAGCGAGGGGAACGCTCTGGGCGCCGGTCTCAAGGAGCCTGCGCACTACGGCCTCACCGACTTCGGTCGCAGGGCCGTGTCGCGCATGAACAAGCTGGGCATCGCCATCGACATCTCGCATGCGAACGACCAGACCTCGCTGGACACCATCGAGCAGTCCGAGCACCCGATCTTCATCACCCACGCCGGGGCCAGAGCGCTGTGGGACACGCCGCGCCTCAAGCCCGATGAGGTCATCAAGAAGTGCGCCGAGAAGGGCGGGGTCATCGGCATCGAGGCCGCCCCGCACACGACCATCACGCGCCAGACCTTGCGCCACTCCCTGGACTCGTTCATGGAGCACTTCGAGTACTGCGTCGACCTGGTGGGCATAGACCACGTGGCGTTCGGCCCGGACACCCTGTTCGGCGACCACGTGGGACTTCACCAGGCGCTGCGCGAGGCGCTGTCGCTCAAGGCGTCGAAAGGGACGGAGCCGTACCCTACCGTCGAGTACGTGGACGGCATCGAGAACCCCGCGGAGGCGTTCCCCAACATCGTGCGCTGGCTCGTGAAGCGCGACTACTCCGACGACGAGATCGCCAAGGTGATCGGCGGCAACATCATGCGCGTGCTAGGCGAGGTGTGGGCCCGCTGAGAAACAACGGACCAGCGAGACACCTGGCCGGCCTGCGGGTAGGCGTGTACGGCAGCGGCGGCGCGCCATGGCACCACCTGGCGCTGGCCGCCGTCCACGGTGCTGACGTCCGCGTTGTCAGAGCCGAGGACTTAGCGGCGGGCCGCCTCGCTGACCTGAACGCCTTGGTTTTCCCGGGCGGCGGCGCGCTCGCTATGTCCGGCCTCATGGCTCCGTTGGGCGAAGCCGGCGCCAGGACCGTGCACGACTGGGTCCAGAGTGGCGGTACCTACGTCGGCTCCTGCGCCGGCTCCGTGCTGCCCATCGCGCTTACCGGACCAGCCGACGCGGCGATCCCCGCTGCCAGGTGCCTCCGCCTCGTCGACGTGCCCATGGCGAACGTTGGCGACGAGACGCTGGGCGGCCTGGCCTCGCCTGGCGTGGGCCGCATCGTGGTGCGGCTGAACCCGGCGCATCCCTACGCGGCCGGCCTGCCCGAGCGTGTCGAGCTGGTCCACTACAACGGCCCCCTGTTCGACATGGCGCGGGCCGGCCCCGACGTGAGGCCGTTCGGCTGGCCGGTGGAGGCGACAGAGTCGTTCACCCCGGCGGAGCGCTTCCTCGAGACGCCCGATGAGCTCTTCACCGGCGAGACGACTTTCGATAAGTGCGTCGCGAACGGAGCCGCGACTGCCATCGAGGCACCGTTCGGCTCCGGCCACGTGGTGCTCTTCGGCTCCCATCCCGAGTTCGGCCTCGGCGCCTTGGGCCTGGGCTGGTCAACGGGCGCGCGGCTGCTGGTCTCCGCGTTGGCAGCGACGAGGGACAGATCTCCTCGCAAGGCGCTCGAACCGGGCGAGGAGAACCTCCCAGGCCTCAAGACCGGAACTGGGGCCGCTCGCTGGGCGATCGTGAGGGCGAAGCCGGGCGCCGATACAGACGAGCTTGCAGCCGAGGTGGCACACAAGCTCTGGCGGGCGGCCGAGCGCTTCGCGGCGCTCTCCGGTCGGAAAGCAGGCGCATGGCTCGCGCCCGGATTCGCGGCCGCTTTCCACGGCGTCCCAGCCAAGCGGGCCTGGACCAACGAGCTGCGGGCCGCTGCGGCAGCCACCGCGGCGGCAGCCGAGGACCTGGAGACACTGCTACCGAGGCTTGACGAAGGGGACGTGCGGTGGCTCGACGACGAGCCCCGCGTCGCCCAGGACTTCGGGGCCATGGGCCTGCTCCAGCTGGTAGACCGCATCCACGCCATGCTCGACCGTGCCGAGGGCGCGATTCCCAGACCGGCGGAGCGCCCGGCTCACGCCTACGACCTCTTCGACACTCATCCGTTCCATCTGGCGATGGGCAGCTACCTCAGCGCTGCCGGCCTCGCCGCCGCCGCACTTCTCACAGTCGTGACCCTGGCGGCGGACAAGGGCACAGCGACCGCCAACGCCGAGCGGTTGCTGTGGGCTTGAGCGTGGGGCGGCTATACAGGGCGTCGCGCGCCCGACCTTCGGAGGAAACATGTACGTGACCGTCAACGGCGCGAGGCTTCGCGTCGACGTTCAGGGCGAGGACAACGCCATCCCCATCTACACCCACCACGGGGCGCCCGGACTGGGTACCAGGCAGGAGCCGAACCGTTCCTTCGGGCCGCTGGCCGACGAGTACCGAATCGTGGCGTTCGACGCCCGCGGATCCGGCGAGTCAGAGGCCATACCGCCCTACAGTCACGAGCAGTGGGTCGCCGACCTCGACGCCCTGCGCGAGCACTTCGGTGACGAGCGCATCGTCATGGCGGGCGGCTCATACGGCGGCTACATCGCGCTTGAGTATACGCTCGCCCACCCCGACCGCGTCACCCATCTGATCTTGAGGGACACCTCGGCATCGCGCCGGTTCGAGGACCTGGCTCGCCAGAACGCGCTGGACCGGGCGACTCAGTACCCCGACATAACTCCCGAGATGCTCGAGAAGCTCTTCCAGGGGCGCATAGAGAGCGATGAGGAGTTCAGGCGCTACTTCGCCGCCATATCGCCTCTCTACGACGCCAACACCACGCCGGAGAAGGCCGCGGCCAGGGTCGCGGGCGCCACGTTCAGGTACGAGACGCACAACTGGGCGTTCTCGCGCAACATGCCCGGTTTCGATGTCTCCAACCGTCTGTACGAGATCCGCTGCCCCACCTTGGTCGTCGTGGGCCGCCATGACTGGATCACGCCGGTGCCCGCCTCTGAGGAGATCGCCGCCGGGATCCCCGACGCGCGACTGGAGATCTTCGAGAACTCCGGCCACTCGCCTCAACTCGAGGAGAACGAGAAGTTCGTGGCGCTCGTAAGGGAGTTCCTGAGGTCGTAGACCGCCGCCAGCCGGAGTCGCTCGAACGTGACGCCGTGGCCTTGGGGGCGGGCGAGGCGCTGGATGAGGAAGGGTTCGCCGAGCTCAGGACCTGGTACGCGTGCTGGGTCTGGGCCTGGCACCGCGAGTACGGTCTGCGTTCACGCTGACTTGCCATTCGCGAAGTCGGGGAATACCGTGAGCTAACGAACATTGAAGGGCCTTGGCCGCGGTCCACCACTTCCGCTTGCCGCTAGGCCCGGGCGGCTTGGGCCTGCCGACGCACTGCCGTCGAACCCCTGGTCCCATCCCGCCACGAGGAGGTCGTGTCCGCTGGCCGATGTGAAGCCGTTGTTCGACCTTGAGCCAGAACAGTGAGTCAGGAAGGGATGGGAGGACGTATGAGCCCCGTGCACAGGCTGGATCCGTTCAAACGTCG
>DASVCK010000163.1:0-16854 GCA_036381675.1 Trueperaceae bacterium
GCCTGCTTGGCGTGTGACGTCCCGGTAGAGCGCGATTGCGAGGGCCGCTGTCCCGCCCATTGACATTCAAGTGATTACTTGAATAATGGAGCGGTGATAGGAAGCGCCCCTCAGGTACTCACTCGCACGTTCGCAGCTTTGGGCGACCCCGTGCGTTTCACCGTCGTGCAGCGCCTGGCGGAGGGCGACGCGACCGTCGGCGACCTCGCTGCCATGTTCGACATCACGGTGCAGGGGGTGTCCCAGCACCTGGACGTCCTGGAGCGAGCGGGACTCGTCTCGCGTCACAAGGAGGGGAGGACCAGGCGGGTGAGTCTGGAGCCCGCGGCGCTCGGCGAGGCCGCGGGGTGGATGGAGGCACGCCGTAGGCGCCTCGAAGAGCGTTACGCGCGACTCGACGACGTGCTGGCAGACATGGAACGGGAAGGGGAGGGACGATGACAGGAACTGACACGAGAAGACGTGGCGTCACCGACCACGTGCGCACCGGCGAACAGAGCATCTCTCACAAGCGCGAGTTCGCTGCATCCGCCGCCGACGTGCAGCGTGCCCACACCGCAGCCGAGCTGTTCGTCCGCTGGATGGGCCCGAGGGGCACCACCGTCGACATCGACCGCTTCGACGCTGTGACCGGTGGGGCCTTTCGCTACGTCGTCAAGGCGCCTTCGGGCGACGGCTGGGCCTTCCGAGGCTCGTACCACGAGGTCGTGCCCGGCAGGATCGTCCACACGTGGGAGTACGAAGGCGAGGAGGGCGTCACGCTGGAGACCCTCGAGTTCCGGGACCTGGGCCCCGGTCGAAGCCTTCTCCAAGTCCGGTCCACTTACACCTCGAAGGAGGCCTGCGACGCCATGGTCGCGAGCGGCCTTGATGGCGGCATGGACACCAACTTCGAGCGTCTTGACGAGGTGCTGGCCGCCGGCTAGCACCGCGCGGCGCGACTTATCATCGGGTCGTGAACGACGGCGGCGCGCCGAACGAGCTGGTAGTCGTACTCGATGAAGCCGGAGTGCCGACTGGAGAGTCTCTCCCGCTGGACGAGGTCCTGGCGCGCGGCGCCTGGCACGGCGCGATCGTGGCGTGGGGAGTACGCGGCAGCGGTGAGGTGCTGCTCAGCAGACTGCCGCGGGAGCATGCATTAGAGCCGCTGCGCCTGGCTCCCACCGCTACCACCCTCGCCGGGCTGGGGCTGCCGGCCGAAGCCGTGACCGCAGCACTGCGCAGCTGGTTGGGCGGCCCCTTACAGGTCGGTGAGCCCCGTTACCTCGGCACCTTCCGGTCCGAGCGCCGGTACCGGACGAGCTCCGGGGAGACCACGATCAGGCAGCATCAGGACGCGTACCTGGTGCGCGCCGAGGACCCCCTCGAGGAGCTCTCGCCCAACCCGCAGTTCGTCGATACCGTCTACGAGCTGCCGGTGGCACGGGCCATAGCGTTGCTGGAGGCTGGCGACCATGCGCCCGTCCCGGGCTTCGACGCCATGGGAAGGGTCAGCAACGCGCTCCTGGTCGAGGAGGACCTTCCCTCGCAGGGCAGGGCAGAGCTGCTCGAGCAGCTGGTTGCCGTGGCCGCAGCGTTGGACGGCGATCTGGCGAACACCGTGCACGAGTAGCGGAGCGGGTCAGGCGCCCTGGCCCAGGTTCAGTGACAGCCCGCCATCGACGACGAACGTCTGGCCGGTGACGTAGTCGGCGTCCGAAGAGGCGAGGAACAGGGCGAGCTTGGCGATCTCCCAGGGCTCGCCCGCGCGCCGCCAGGGGATGTTCTGCTCCGCCTCCTGCCTCGCCTCCTCGTCCTCGACGGCCTCCTGGTTCATGGGCGTGAGGATCATGCCGGGCGCGATCGCGTTGACGTTGATCTTGTGCTTCGCGGCCTCCAGCGCCAACGTGCGGGTCAGGTTGCGCAGGCCGCCCTTCGTGACGTCGTAGACCGCGTCTCCCGCTGTGGGTATGTACTCGTGCACCGACGTCACGTTGATGAGCTTGCCGCCGCCACCCGCGTCCCGGCGAACGTTCACGAACCGGCGACAGCCGTAGAACGGTCCGTAGAGGTTGGTCTCGATGACGCGGGCCCAGTCCTCGGTGGAGAGCGAGGCGACCTCGTCACCCGGCCCGGCCATGCCGGCGTTGTTGACGAGGATGGTGGGCGTGCCGAGGCGCTTCTTGGTCTGGTCGAAGAGCTCTTCGATGTCCTGCTCGCGTCTGACGTCGACACGCATCACGAAGCTCCTCGAGTCGGCATCGCCGACCAACCGCTCGGTCTCGCGCGCCCCCTCCTCGTCGGAGTGGTAGGTGATGGCTACCTGTGCGCCTTCGCGTGCGTACTCGATGGCGATGGCCTGACCTATCCCTGAGTCGGAGCCTGTGACGATGGCGACCTGGTTGTCTAGCTTCACGGTCTCACTCCCAACCTGCACGCAGGGCGCCCCGATCGTGCTCGGGACGGGGTCGCTGAGCCGGCACGGCTTCACGCCCGCCGGTCACGCGTGGTGCCAAGGTAGGAGCGCTCGCCATGAGAAGGCGCCGCGGGAGATGACACGCCAAGAAGCGCGGCCGGCGCGCCTGGGTGGCGACGCCGGCCCGCTTTCAGAAGGTCTTCAGGTTCAGCCCTCTATGACTGTGGGGACGATGAGCGGGTTGCGGCCGGTGGCCTTACGGATGTAGCGCCGCACCGGGTAGAAGATGTCGTCGCGGATGTCCGACAGGGAGCGCTTCTCGCGCACGCCCTTCTGGAGGCTCTCCTGGGCGATGCGCTCGATCTCCTTGACCAGCCCGTTCTGGCCCTGCACGACGCCGCGGGTGATGACCTCGACGGTTGGGGCCTTCTTGCTGGCCAGCGCCATGATCACGATGACGCCCTCCTCGGAGAGCGTGAGGCGGTCGCGGATGACGGGCTCGGTGACCTCGCCGACGCTGTCTATGAGCACGACCCCCGCGTCCACCTGTGCGACGACCTTCATGTCGTCCTTGGTCAACTCGACGACATCGCCGTTGCGCACGATCATCGACTTCTTGGGCGGGTGGGCCATCGAGCCCGCCAGGCGTTCGTGGTTCACCTGGTGCCGCATCTCGCCGTGCCAGGGCACGAAGAACTTCGGCCGCGTCAGGTCCAGGATCAGCTTCAGCTCTTCCTGGCTGGCGTGCCCCGAAGCGTGCACCTTGTACGCCGGCGGGTAGTAGACCTCCACCTGGCGCTCGTAGAGCTGGTTGATGACGCGGCCCACCGCCTCCTCGTTGCCCGGGATGGGGTTCGAGGAGAGGATGACCGTGTCGCCCTTCTTGAGCTGGATCTTCCTGTGCGTCCCAGCCGCCAAGCGCGAGAGCGCGGCCATGGGCTGGCCCTGTGACCCGGTGCAGAGGAACAGGACCTTGTCGTCCTGCATGTCGCCGAGCGTGTCGGTGGATGCGAACGGGTTGTTGGCCTTCAGGTAGCCCAGGTCCTGAGCGATGGTGGCGTTCTTGATCATCGAACGGCCCTCCATCACCACGCGCCTGTCGTACTTCTCGGCGACGCGGATGAAGTTCTGGAGCCGGTGCACGTGGCTCGAGAACGTCGTGACGATGACGCGGCCCTTGGCCCGCGCCACGATGTCATCCACCGCGTTCATGACGTCGCGCTCGCTGGGCGTGTAGCCCGGACGCTCGGCGTTGGTGCTGTCCGAGATGAGCAGCAACACGCCGTCCTGACCGGCTTGAGCCAGCTTGTGCAGGTGGCTGGTGCGGCCGTCGGCCGGGTGGTAGTCCAGCTTGAAGTCGCCGGAGTGGACGATGCGCCCGATCGGGGTGTGGATGACGAGCCCCGAGTTGTCCGGGATCGAGTGCGTCATCTGGAAGAAGTCGACGGTGAAGTTCTTGCTCACCTTGATGCGGTCGTCCGTGGTGACCTGCCTGAGGTCCACGTCCGACTCCTTGATGCGGAACTCCTCGAACTTGCCCCTGAGCAGGCCCAACGTGAGCTTCGCGCCGTACATGGGGACCTTGGGCAGCAGCCTGAGCATGTGCGGGATGCCGCCGATGTGGTCCTCGTGGCCGTGCGTGAGCACCCAGCCCTTGATCTTGTGGGCGTTCTCGACGACCCAGTCGATCTTCGGGACCAGGATGTCGACCCCCAGCATGTCGGCGTCTGGGAAGGCCAGTCCGCCGTCCACCAGCAGGACCTCGTCCTCGTACTCGAAGGCGAACATGTTCTTGCCGATCTCGCCCATGCCCCCGAGGGGGATCATGCGCAGCTTGCGTTCTTCTCTTGCCATAACTCTCCGTGTTCCGGCCCGTCTCCGCGCGGCAGGTACGCCTCAGCGGCGCCGCTCGTCCGAGCGGTGGGCCGGCGCGGTCGGCTCTGACCGCGCGTTTGGTCTGTCGATACACCTAGCCGCCATATGGTTGGCGGCGCTCGCAAGATAGGCCGGCCCACTAAGCAGGGCCGGCGGTACTACGTCGTTCAGTCGTCCTCGCGGCGTGGGCCGCGCGGACCGTCGTGGCGGGGACCGCCTTCGCGCCGGGGGCCGCGGTCGCCGCCGCCATCACGGGGGCCGCGGTCGCCGCCGCCATCACGGGGGCCTCTGTCGCCGGCGCCGCTATCACGGGGGCCTCTGTCGCCGCGGAAACCGCTGCGATCACCACGGTCGCCTCTGTCACCGCGGAAGCCGCCGCCGTCGCGGCCGCCGCGATCACCCCGCGGGCCGCCACGTCCGCCGCCCCCACCGCCGCGCGCGGCGCGCGGAGCGACCTTGCCCTCGAGCTCCGGCCGGACCAGGTCGATCTTGCCGCGCTCGTCTATGTTGTTGACCTTGACCTTGAGGTGGTCGCCTTCCTTGAGGTAGTCCTCGACGCGCTGGACTCGCTCCTCAGCGATCTGGCTGATGTGCAGCAAGCCGTCGGTGCCGGGGAAGAGGGTCACGAACGCGCCGAACTCCGTGGTCTTGGCGACCCTGCCGTCGTACTCCTTGCCCACCTCTGCGGACTGCGTCAGCCCCTGGATCTGGGCCTTGACGGAGTTGGCCGCCTCGGAGTCCTCGGAGTAGATCCGCACGGTGCCGTCCTCGAGCACCTCGATGGTCGCGCCCAGCGCCTCGAGCTCGCGGATCTGCTTGCCGCCGGGCCCGATGACCGCGCCGATCTTGTCGACGGGGATCTTGACCTGGATGATCCTCGGTGCCTTGGGAGAGAGCTCGGGCCGGGGTCCGGCGAGGGCCTCGGCCATCTTGCCGAGGATGTGAAGGCGACCGCGCTTGGCCTGCTCGAGCGCCTCACGCATGATCGCAGCGGTGATGCCGCCGATCTTGATGTCCATCTGCAGCGCGGTCACGCCCTCGGACGTGCCCGTGACCTTGAAGTCCATGTCGCCCAGGGCGTCCTCGCTGCCGAGGATGTCCGAGAGGACCTTGTACCGCTCGCCTTCCTTGACGAGGCCCATGGCTATGCCGGCGACCGGTGCCGAGACAGGGACCCCGGCGTCCATGAGCGACAGCGAACCGGCACAGACCGAGGCCATCGAGGACGAGCCGTTCGACTCGAGGGTCTCTGCCACGATCCTTATCACGTAGGGGAAGTCCTCCTGCGAGGGGATCGTGCCGGCCAGGGCCCTCCGGGCGAGGTTCCCGTGCCCGAGCTCACGGCGGGAGGTGCCGCGCAGGCGCTTGACCTCGCCCGTCGAGAACGGCGGGAAGTTGTAATGCAGCATGAACTCTTCGGTGGTGTCCAGGCCCAGATCGTCGACCAGCCGGTTGCTCCTGCCGGTGCCGAGGGTGGTGACGCCCAGCACCTGCGTCTCGCCGCGCGTGAACACCGCCGAGCCGTGCGCCTGAGGCAGCACGCCGGTCTCGATCCAGATAGGCCTGATCTCGTCTGGGCGCCTGCCGTCGGTACGCGTGTCGTCTTCGATGACCATGCGCCTCAGCTCGGCCTGCTCGGCCTTGTCGAAGGCGGCCTTGAGCTGATCGATCCGCTCGGTCGCGCCTTCGGCCTCGGCGTTGGGGACGTGGCTGGCGATGATCGAGTCGCGCAGGGCCTTCACGGCGTGCGCCCTGTCGTGCTTGCCCTTCGTCAGCAGGGCGTCCCTCAGGCCGGCAGCGCGTGCCGCGAGCGCGACCTCTTCGATGAGCGTGCTGTCTAACTCGGTCGCCGGCGCGAACTCGCGCTTGGGCAGGCCGATCTCCTCGCGCATCCGGTCTATGAGGGCCACCACCGGCGCCAGCTGAGACTGCGCGAACTCGATGGCGCCCACCATGACGTCCTCGGGCAGCTGGTCCGCGGCCGCCTCGACCATGAGCACGGCGTCAGCGGTAGCCGCCACCGTGAGCTCGAGCTGGCTGCCGCCCTCGTGGAGCACCTTCATGCTCGGGTTCACGGTGTACTGGCCAGCCACGTACCCGACGCCGCAGCAGGCCGTGGGCCCGTTCCAGGGCACGTCGGAGATAGCGAGGGCCGCGGAAGCTCCGATGGCAGCGAGGGGGGCGGGGTCGTTCTCCTGATCGGCCGAGAGCACGGTGGCGATGACCTGGATCTCGTTGCGTAGCTGCTTGGGGAAGAGGGGGCGGATCTGCCTGTCGATGAGGCGTGCGTTCAGCGTCGCCTGCGTGCCTGGCCTGCCTTCACGGCGCATGAAGGAGCCGGGTATCTTGCCGACGGCGTAGTGCCGCTCCTCGTACTCGACCGTCAGCGGCAGGAACGGCATGGGCGACGTGGCATCGCTCATCGCCGCCGTGACCAGCACGAGCGTGTCTCCGTAGCGGACCGTGACGCTGCCGTGCAGCTGCTTGGCGTACTTGCCGGTCTCGATGGTCAGTTGCCTGCCGCCGACCTCGGTCTGGTAGACGCGATGACTCTCTAGGTTCACTCTCTCTCCTTCTGCTCCCGCTCCGCTACTGCTAGCCCTGCTACCGCCCGACTACGTGGACGGCGAGGCGACAGGCGCCTCGCCGCGAAAGACGTCGTGTTCGTGCTGCCACCGGCGCACGCGCCGGTACTCGTGTAGATGTGACCTGAGAGGTTCAGCGCCGCAGGCCGAGCCGAGCGATGAGGTCCTTGTAGGCCTCGTAGTCCGTGCGCTCCAGGTACGACAGCAGGCGCTTGCGCTTGCCGACCATCATCAGCAGCCCGCGGCGGCCGTGGTGGTCCTTCTTGTGGGTCTGGAGGTGCTCGGAGAGCTCCTCGATCCTCTTGGTGAGCAACGCGACCTGGACGGCGGTAGAGCCGGTGTCCTGGGCGTCCTTGCCGAAGGTCTTGGCGACCTCGGTCTTCTGTTCGGCGGTGAGTGGCATCCTGACTCCTTAACATTCCCCTCCGGCGCGGATCCATTGCATAGGCGTCGATACCGAGCCAGAGACTGCTACCCCTGTGGGCAACCTGCGGAGTGTAGCACGGCAGGTAGCTAGGCGTGCTCCTCGAACCAACCAACAATCGCGTCCAGGCGCATGACGCGCCTGTCGGGACGGCCGGAGCGTGAGAGCTCGTGACCCTCGCCAGGGAAGCGGAGCAGTTCGACGCGGGCCCTGCCCAGCCTCTTGATGGCGGAGAAGAACTGTTCGGCCTGCTCGATGGGGCAGCGCCAGTCCTCCTCGCTGTGGATCAGCAGCAGCGGGGTCGTCACAGCGGCGGCGTGGCGGATCGGGCTCTGGCGCCACAGTGTGTCCAGGTCGGCCCACGGCGCGGCACCGATCTCGTGCTCGACGAAGCGCGGACCTATGTCGGAAGTGCCGTACATGCTGGTCCAGTTGCTGATCGAGCGCTGGCTTACCGCGCTGGTGAACCGGTCGGTGACGCCCACCAGCCAGTTGGTCATGAAGCCACCGTACGAGCCACCCGTCAGGTGAACGGGGGCGTCCGGTCTGCCCAGACGCGAGAGCGCCGCGTCGACGATCGCCAGGACGTCGTCAGCGTCGTCGCCCCCGTACTCGCCGAGCACGTGAGCGGCGTAGTCGTGGCCCAGTCCCGAGCTGCCTCTCGGGTTGCCGTAGACCACGGTGTAGCCGCGGGAAGCCAGGAGCTGGAACTCGAAGAGGAAGCCCTGACCGTAGGCCGTGTGCGGGCCCCCGTGGACCTCGACCACCACCGCCCCGTCGTCGCGTGGTTGGGCAGGGTCGAGAGTCCAGTACCTCACGCCGTGGTCGTTGGCCTCGAAAGGTCCTTCTGGTGTGCTCAGCTGGAGCTCCGCGGCCCACCGGTCGTTGAGGGTGGTGAGCCGGGTCTCCTCACCGTTGGACGACCTGAACCACAGCTCACCCGGTGAAGCCGCGGTCTCGGCCACGAACGCGGCCGCACCGTCGCCGCTGGAGGTGAACGCAGTGATCGCGCGCCGGCCGCCGGTTTGAAGGCGCGTGAAGGAACCGTCCGGGGTCAAGAGGCCGAGGCCGGTCTCGCCGTCGGTGTGGCCGTTGACCAGTAGCCCGTACGTACCGTCCTGAAGCCGCGTCCACGTGGGCCGGTTGGGGTATCCGCCATGACGGGAGTCGCCTGCCTCGGCAGGGCTCACGTCGAGGTCCCCCGAGATGAGCCTGGGCTCGCCCGGCGCCGAGAGATCCACGAGGAAGACGCCGGTGTGGCTGATCAAGTCGCCACGGTGCGAGGCCATGACGGCGAGATGGCGGCCATCCGGCGAAGGGGCCAGACCGCCGAGGCCGCGCATGCCGCTCGCCACTACGGTCTCCTCGCCGGTCGCCGGGTCCAGGGCCACGGCGTCGGCCTTGAACTCCGCGTTGTCGTTCTCGTCTGCGGCACGGGTGAGGTACAGCGCCGAGCCGTCCGGTGCGAACGTGAGGTTGCCCGGCGCCTCGTCGTACCGCTTGACCAGGCGCGGCTCGCCGGACATGCCCACGGCGTAGAGGTCGGGCACCGAGCCGGGGTAGAAGCCCTCGCCGTCACCGCGGTAGCGCATCCGCTTCACGCGCAGAGGGAGGCCCTTCTCGGCCCTGTCGTCCTTGTCGTCGCCGCGTGACGTGTAGTAGATCTCGGCACCACCAGGGTGCCAGCAGAACTCCCTCACGCCGGTTTCGTGGTGCGTCAGCTGCCTGGCTTCGCCGCCGGAGAGCGGCATGACGTAGAGCTGCGGAGGCTTCTTCTCCTCGCGCACGGACAGGAACGCCATCTGCTTGCCGTCCGGGCTGAAGCGCGGTGAGAAGTCCTTGAACGGCGAGCGGGTGAACTCCGTGTCGGCGCCTGTCGATGTCTCGCTGCCGCCCGGTGGCTCGCCGTTGGCCACGTCGAAGAGGTGTACCCGGCTGCGGTAGCGAGGCGGGTCCTCGCCCTCGCCACGCACGATCGACGTCACGACGGCCGCCACCCTGTTGCCGGCGGGCGAGACCTGAGGGTCGGAGACGAAGCGCAGATCGAACAGGTCCTCGGTCTTCAACTGTCTTGGCATCAAGCCTCCCTGGCGGAGTCGGGTCGAGCGTTGCGGGCCCTGGCGACGGCGTAGAGCAGGATCCCCGCCGCCACGGAGGCGTTGAGCGAGCCGATGCGGCCCGTCATCGGTATGGTCACCAGCTCATCGCAGCGCTCGGTCACGAGCCGGCGCATGCCCGAGCCCTCGGAACCGATCACCAGCGCGGCGTCCCTGTCCCAGTCGACGGATTCCGGTGCCACGGCACCCGCGCCGCCGGGCGCCGCCCCGTAGACCCAGACGCCCCGCTCCTTGAGCTCGTCGATGGTCCTGGCGAGGTTCGTGACGACGACGATGGGCAGCAGGCTGGTGGCGCCCGCCGAGGCCTTCACGACGACGGCGGAGAGCGGCGCTGACCGCCTGGCCTCCATGACGACTCCGTGTGCCCCGAGGGCCTCGGCGCTGCGGACGATCGCCCCCACGTTCCTGGGGTCCGTGAGGTGGTCGAGCAGCACGAGCAGCACCCGCTCGCCACGCTGCCGCGCGCGCTCGAGCGCGTCGTCCAGCTCCGCTGTGACGACCTCCGGCAGCTCGGCCGCGACGCCCTGGTGCTGCGTCGTCTTGAGCGCCTGGTCGAGCTGGATCCTCGGTACCTCCTCGAGGTCAACCCCGGCACTGGCCGCCTCCCGCTTGAGCTCGCTCAGGAGCTTGGGATGGACGCCCCTGGCGACCAACACGCGCGAGGCCTGCCCTTGCTTGAGAGCCTCCAGGACAGCGTTGCGGCCGTAGATAAGCATCCAGGCGGAGTATACGTAGGGGGCGCCTAGGCGGCGAACCCGAGCCTGGCCAGCGCGGCACGCGAGCGCCGCTCGTCCTCGGCCAGCACAGCTTTCAGCTCTTCCAGTGACGCGAACCTGGCCTGCTCCCTCACGAACTCGTGGAAGAAGACCGTGACCTCCTGCCCGTAGAGGTCCGACTCGAAGTCGAAGAGGTTGACCTCGAGGGTGGGCGGTTCGTCGGGGAACATGGGCTTCACGCCCACGGCCGCCATGCCGCCGAACTCGCCCAGCTCGGTCGCTACCGTGACGGCGAAGACCCCAGGTGGCAACGCCTTGCGTGCCCCGGTGGCGACGTTGGCCGTCGGGTAGCCGATCGTCCGGCCGCGCTTCTCGCCGTGCACGACCTCTCCTGTCGCGCGGTACGGCTCGCCCAACAGCGCGTTGGCGCGCCCGACGTCGCCGCGGGCCAGGTGCTCGCGTACGCGGGACGACTTGACGACCTCGCCGCGGTGGGTGATGAGCCCGAAGACCTCCAGCCTGGTAGCGATGGGGGAGAGGTCGTTGAGGTTGCCGGCCCTGTCGTGCCCGAAACGGAAGTCCTCGCCGACCACGATCGTGTGTGGCGAGAGGCGCCTCAGCTGGTCGACGAAGACCACCTTGTCCGTCACCGCGTACTCCTTCGTGAACGGGATCATCACGACGGCGGCAGGATCGAAGCCGGCGATGAGGTCGAGTTTCTCGCGCTCGCTGCTCAGGTAGGTGGCGTTGCCGAACAGGACCTTCGCAGGGGGGAAGAAGGTGACGACGAGCGACGGCGCACCGTGCCGGTGCGCCAGCTCGCTCATGCGGTTGAGGAGGCCGCGGTGGCCGCGGTGCACCCCGTCGAAGTTGCCTATGCAGAGCATCACGCCCTTGAGTTTCGGCTCCCTCAGGTCGTGGTAGACGCGCATGTCAGGCCGGCTCGCCACGAGTGACCACGTCAGCCGAGCTCGCCTCTCGAGCCGAGCAGGTGGGCGAGCCCCAACAGGGTGGACGCGCTGCTGACCTCGTCGCCTCTGGCGACGGAGCGCCACACGTCGAGGGCGTCGCGCCATGCCGGCGTCAGCTCCTCGTCGTCGTCGGCCGGCAGCCTGTGCTCCCGCAGGTCCTTCGCCGCGAAGAGCCACAGCCTCTCGTCGGTGAAGCCGGGTGAGGCGTAGCACGACGTGAGGGGCTCGAGCCGACCGGTGAGGCCCACCTCCTCGGCCAGCTCACGGGCCGCAGCCTGGGCAGGCGTCTCTCCGGGGTCGACCAGGCCGGCTGGTATCTCCCACGTCTCAGTCTCGATGGCCACGCGCCACTGTCTCACGCCCAGGACGCGGCGCCCGTCGGTGACGAGCACAGCGACCGAGTCGGCGTGCTTGACGACCTCGTAGCGGCCGTCGACCAGCTCGAGCCTGACGATACGTCCGTCGAAAACGACCTCTCGCACGAGACGAGAGCCTAGCAGAAGGCCCGGACGGCTTGGAGCGCGTCCGGGCCCGGGTCAGGCTGTCTGGGGGTGCCTTCTTCAGTTCTCGTTCAGGTCTGGGTTGTACCGCAGGAACGCGGGGATGTCGTAGTTGCCGGGGTCGTAGTTGCGGTTCGTGACCGTCGTGCGCAGGTGCGTGGGCCTGAGCACCCGCGTCTGGGGCGCCTGGTCGAAGCCGGCGGCGATGACGGTCACGCGCACCTCGTCGGCAGCGTCCTCGTCGTAGGTGACGCCGAAGAGCACGTTCACGTCGTCGATCTCGGTGGCTTCGGAGATCTTCTCGACGATCTCGGTGGCGTCCGCCAGGGTCAGCTCCTCGGAGCCGGTCACGTTGATGAGCAGGTTACGAGCGCCCTCGACGCCTCTGGCGAGCAGCGGGCTGTGCGTGGCCGAGTTGGCGGCCTCCTCGGCCACCTTCTCGCCACGGCCGGCGCCGATACCCATGAGCACCGTGCCGGCGCCCTGGAGGAGCGTCTTGACGTCGGCGAAGTCCACGTTGATCATGCCGGGCACGTTGATGACGTCGGAGATGCCGCGCACGCCGTGATACAGCACGCGGTCGGCGACGCGGAAGGCGTCGTTCAGCCGCACCTTGCGGTCCAGGGCTGACATCAGGCGCTGGTTCTCCACGACGATGAGCGCGTCGACCTTGTCCTCGAGGCGGCGCAGGCCCTCCTCGGCCTTGCGCATGCGCGAGGGGCCCTCGAACGAGAAGGGCGTGGTCACGACGGCGATCGCCAGGGCGCCCAGCTCGCGGGCCACCTCGGCCACCACCGGAGCGCTGCCCGTGCCGGTGCCGCCGCCCATGCCGGCCGTAATGAACACCAGGTCGGAGCCACGCAGGGCCTCGGCGATGCGGTCGCGGTCCTCGATAGCGGCCTTCTCGCCGATCTCGGGGTTCGCGCCCGCACCCAGACCCTTCGTCAGGTGGTCACCCATCTGGATGCGCTCGTCCGCCAGGCTCGTTGCCAGCACCTGAGCGTCCGTGTTGGCCGCGACGAAATCGACGCCCCTTAGGCCCGTCTCGATCATGCGGTTGACCGCGTTGTTGCCGCCGCCGCCCAGGCCTATGACCCGTATGACGGCGTTCTCGCTGTGACTCATCGCCATGCCTTCACGCTCCCCAGACCTGCTCTCTAGAAGAAGTCCTTTATGACGTTCCTGACCCTGTCGAACCAACCGCCACCCAGGTTGCCCTCCCTCTTCGGGCGCCGCGCGGCCGCGACGGTCCCGACGTTCTGAGCCATGCCGAACCTGACCAACCCTACCGCCGTGGCGTGCGCCGGGCTGGCGACCACGTCCGCCAGGCCCGAGACTCCGTGCGGCTTCCCGATCCGTACCGGCAACCGGAAGCGCTCGTTGGCGACCTGGTCGATGCCGGGCATCAGCGAGGCGCCGCCGGTGATGACGACGTTGCCCGCCAGCAGCTCGAGCGCGCCCATCTTCTGCTCGATGTTGCGCTTCACCAGGTCGAGGATCTCGACCACCCTCGGCTTGATGACCTGGGCGAGCTCGAAGGTGGAGATGCTCGCCGTGTAGTTCGGGTTCGCGACCTCGAGCTCCACGTCGCGGTCGGCGAGCTCGGGCAGGGCGACGCCGTAGCGCCGCTTCACGCGCTCGGCCTCGTCCGACTGGATGCGCAGCAACTGGCTGATGTCCTGGGTGATGTGGTCGCCGCCGACCGGGATCACGGCCGAGTGCGCCAGCGTCCCGCGGCGGAAGACCCCGATGTCGGTGGTGCCGCCACCGATGTCGATGAGGACCGTCGTGAGCTCCTGCTCGCCCGGGTTGAGGACGGCGAGACCGGAAGCGAGCGACTGCACCACGAGCCCGTCGACGGCCACGCCGGCGTCCACGGCGCAGCGCCTGAGGTTCTGTAACGGGCCCTGGGCACCGGCGACGATGTGCACGTCGACCTCGAGCCGCACCCCAGACATGCCCTCGGGGTCCTTGATGCCGTCGTTGCCGTCCACCACGTACTCCTGTGGGATGACGTGGAGGACCTCCATGTTCTGCTCCAGCGGCACGGCCCTGGCGTTCTCTATCGTCCGCTCGATGTCCGAGCGCGTGACCTCCTGGCCGCGGCGGATGGCTGCCATGCCGTGGCTGGTCAGCGCCTTGAGATGGCTGCCTGCGACCCCGACCCAGGCGGACTTGACGTCGACGCCCGCCATGCGCTGGGCGTCGGCGACGGACTGCCTGACCGCGACGATCGTCCGCTCGAGGTTCACGACGACGCCCTTGCGCAGGCCGTCGGAGGGCACCGTGCCCTCGCCGATGATGTCGAGCACGCCGTCCTTGGCCACCTCGCCGATGACGGTGCAGATCTTGGTCGTGCCGATGTCCAGGCCGACGATGATCCTCTCGTCGCTCATGCCGTGGCCCTTTCCGGCTGTTCACTCATCTCTGGTGGCGACCCCCCAGGGGTAGACGGCGACGTTCCCGCCGCGGTGATTGACGAACGCGGACCACTGCTGGCGCAGGGCCGAGGCGCTCGGGGTGTGAAGCGTTGTGCCTGTCAACTGGATCTCGAATCCTTCTGGCGAGAAGCTTATCACCTGCACTCCGAACTGCCTCAGGAGCCTCTCGAGCTCGAGAGCCTCGTGCAGGCGTGATTCTCCCCATCCCTTGAGCACGGGGAGCGCACCCAACTCATCGGCCGTGACGCCGGGTAGGACTGTACCATCGGCCGCCCACGTGGTCACGCCGTCGCTCAGGACCGGGACTCGTTCAGCGATGCTCAGCTCGACGGTGTCGGGCCAGCGCCGGAGGACCGTCGCAGAGTGGACCCAGGGGTCAGCCGCGAGGCGGGCTACCGAGGCGCGCGTGACCCAGAGCAGCGGGTCGCCAGGTTGTACCCCGGCGATCGCCGCGACCTCCTCCGGCGTGTAGCGCTCGGCCCCGTACACCACGACCTGTTGGACCTTGGGCACGAAGCGGCTGACGACCGCCGCGGCGCAGGCGAGCACGAGGAGCGTGAGCAGAAGGCCTCGCATCAGCTGTCACCGGCGCCATGGAGATCGGCCAGGGAGTCTGAGGGGGCCATGGCTCAGAACCCCCAGAGGCGCCACTCGAGCTGCAGCGAGGTGCCGCGCTCCAAGAGACGCCTGCGCACCTCCTCGACCAGCGCCATGACGTCGGCGGAGGTCGCAGCACCCAGGTTGAGCACGAAGTTGCCGTGCTCGTGAGCGACCATCGCGTCGCCGACGCGGGTCCCCTTGAGGCCGGCTAGGTCGATGAGCCGGCCGGCGGAACCGCCCGCCGGGTTCTTGAACGCGCAGCCCGCCGACTTCACCTTCGGTTGGCCCTCGCGGGCGGCGTCGACCTGATCCATGTAGCTCTGGACCGCTTCCGGCGTCGAGGGGGTGAGACGGAGGCGGGCACGCGTGACGACGGCGCCCGGTGGCAGCTCCGCGTGCCGGTAGGCGAGGTTCAGGTCTGCGGCGGGTAGGCGCTCGACAGCGCCGTTCACGAAGAGCTCCACTTCCTGCAGCGTGTCCGACATCTCGCCGAAGCGCGTGCCGGCGTTCATCGCCACGGCCCCGCCCAGCACCGCCGGCACGCCGAGCAGACCCTCGAGCCCTGACAGGCCGGCGCGCTGCGCCCGGCGCACGAGGCCGGGCAGCGGCGTCGCGGCGCCCAGCCAGACATCTACCTTGCCTTCGCCGAAGGCACGCACGTCGTTGTAGCTGCGCCCCAGCCTGATGACACGCTCGGCGACCCCGTCGTCCGAGACCAGCAGGTTGGACCCGCCACCCAGCACGCGGTAGGGCTCGCGCGTGGCCTCCACCAGGTCGGCGGTGTCCTCGACCTCCCAGAGCTCCGCCGGCCCGCCTACCTTGAGCGTCGTGTAGGCGGAGAGCTCGACGATTCGAGGTGAGACGGCCGTATCAGGCATCTCCCTCCTCCGCGAGCAGCCCTGACGCCACGCGCCACACGTCGCCGGCCCCCAGGGTCACGACGAGGTCCTCGGGGCTCACGTCGCCCCGCAGGTAGGCGGTGGCGCTGTCCAGGTCGTGACGCGAAGCCTTCACGCCCAGGTCCGTCAGGCGGTCGACGATCAGGTCCGGCGTGATGCCGGGTATCGGTGTCTCGCCCGCCGCGTAGACGTCGAGGACGAGCACCTCGTCCGCCACCGAGGCCGCCTCGGCGAGCTGCCGCCACTGACGTGCCGTGCGCACCCAGCGGTGTGGTTGGAGCACGGCGCGCACGCGCCTGCCGGTGGCGCGCGCCACGGAGAGGGTGGTGCTGACCTCCGTGGCGTGGACCGCGTAGTCGTCGACGACCATCGCGCCCCGCCTCTCGCCCCACACCTGCCAGCGCCGGCCCACGCCGCCGAAGCTGGCGAGGCTATGGAGCGCGGGCTCGGGGTCGAGACCGGCCAGCGTCAGCGCGGCGATCGCGGCGGCTGCGTTGAGCGCGTTGTGCTTGCCGGGCACGTTCAGGAAGACGTCGAGAGGCCCGCCGCCGGGTCGCGACAGTGTGAAGCGGCTGCCCTTCTCGCTGATCTCCAGGTCTCTCACCCTGAAGTCGGCGTGCTCCGAGAGGCCGAAGGTGACGACGTCCGGGTGGCCGGCCACGACCCTGGCCAGGTCCGGCCAGTCGGCGCAGTAGACGAGGGAGGCCGCCGCCATGGCGTAGCGCGTAGCGGCGGCCTCGAGGTCGGCGACGCTGGCGTGGTAGTTCCGGCGCTCGAGGAAGTCGCCGGCCACGTGGTCGTCCTCGAGGTTCGTGATCACGGCGACCTGGCAGGCGAGGTGGGCGAAGCCCGGATCTGACTCGTCCACCTCCGCGACGAGCCACTCACCGGATCCGTAGCGGTGGCTGCCGCCAAGGGCGGGTAGGCGCGCGCCTATCTGGACGGACGAGTCGGGCTCCAGCTCGAGCAACATGGTGGCGAGCATGCCCGACGTCGTGCTCTTGCCGTGCGAACCGGTTACCCCGATGGCACGGCGGCGCCTGAAGAGCTCGCCCAGCAGCTCGATGCGCCGTACGACGAGGGCGCCAGCGGCCCGCGCCGCGCTCAGCTCGGCGTGGTCTACCGGTACCGCCATGCTGTGGACGACGACCTCGGCGTCGCCGGCGTGGGCGGCATCGTGGTGGTCGTGCAACCGCACGCCCGCGGCCCCTAAGTCGGCGCGGGCGGCGGCGCTCATGGCAGGGTCGCAGCCGCTGACCTCGAACCCGTCGTGGCGGCACCACAGCGCCAGAGCCTGCATGCTGATGCCGCCCACGCCCACGAAGTGCAGG
>DASVCK010000164.1:0-3127 GCA_036381675.1 Trueperaceae bacterium
TATGGATATGGATACGGTTACGAACCAACAAACGGTGTGGTGAACTCCAGTCGCCGCCCTAAGATGGATCCAGGTGCCGAGCATCAGGACAGCGCTAATGCGCTGCGCTTGAAAGCCCGCACGGGCAGGTCGAGCGAAACCACCCCCTCGTCGTGGTGGACGAGGTTCTGGCCGAACAAGACCTTACCGGCCTCCCGACGGTAGGTCGCCAGCGTCCGTAGCGGCTCCACGCCGTACGTCGCCGACTCACCGTTCACGGTGGTTATCACGCAGCGCGCGCACGGCTTCGCCACGTCGAACCGCATGTCGCCGATGAGCAGGCGCTCCCAGGTGTCCTCGGCGTGCGGCTCGCAGCCGGCCACGACGAGGTTCGGCCTGAACCGCTCCATGCCGATAGCCGGCTCGCCCCTCGCGACGAGCCTCTCGTTCAGCATGTCGAGCGAGCCCTGCGAGATGAGGAGGAACGGGTAGGCGTCGGCGAACTGGACCCGGCGCCCGGTACGGCCCGGTGGGGCGCTGACATCGTCGCCGTGCTCGCGCGCTGCGCCGCCGCTCGCCGTCCCGGCTGAACGGCCACGCTGTCCGTCCTGATCGTCAGCGTCGCCGGCTCTGCGGCCTCGGCTGGGAACGGCCCGCTCGCCTGTGCGGGGGAACCGGACGAGGCGGTGTGGCGCTCCGAGCAGGTCGCTGAAGAAGCGTGCCGCCTCGGCGGACTCCTCGCGGGCTAAGAGCGTGTCGCTCCAGACCGTGACGGCCGCGGAGTCGCCCGGCTCGTCGTCGAGTGGGACCCGCACCTCGCCGATGCCGGGGGAGCTCAGCACGAGGTGACCGTCTGCGAACGCCGTCTTCACGAACACGAGGCGGGGCTCGGTTCGCTGTGTGACGAACCGCCCTTGCTCGTCCACGACCATCCAGCGCCTGTCGTACTCGAAGCCGGTCGCGACCGCCCGCGCCTCGGTGACCGAGATCCCCTGGGCCGACTTCACCGGGTAGACGTAGATGCCCGTCAGGCGCAGGCCTTCATGAGCACGTGAACTGGTTCCGAGCGCTCCTTGCGCCTGCCGCTTAACCTCCACCATGCCTTCCTCTCGCTTGCCGGTCGCGCGGGGCGCGCGCGATACCGGCGCTCCCCGAGCGTACTGCTACCTCGCGCCCCTCCTGGCGACGACCCTGCTCGGCCTGATCCTCCTGGCCTGCGCACCCAGCGGCGTTGCCCAGCAGCGCCCGGCCACCGCGCTGGAGCAGTCGATGCTCGCCGCCGTGAACGAGGCCCGGTCCGCCGCCAGGGTGTGCGGCGACACCGCGTTCGCTCCCACCGGTCCTCTGCGGCTCGAGAACCGCCTGTCCGCGGCCGCGCAGCTGCACAGCGAGGACATGCAGGCGGCGGGCACTCTCAGCCACGTCGGGTCGGACGGCAGCTCGGTCGTGGAACGCGCCGAGCGGCAGGGCTACCAGTGGTCCAAGTTGGCAGAGAACGTCGCCTGGGGCTACGAGGCTGTGGATGAGGTGGTGGCGGGCTGGCTCTCGAGCCCCGGCCACTGCCGGAACATCATGAACCCCGACTACCGGGAGCTGGGCGTGGGCTTAGCCGGCACGTTCTGGACTCAGGTCTTCGGGACCCCGCGCTGAGCGGGCCTGAACGTCAGCACGTCCCCTTCGCGCAGCTGTCCCAGCAGCGACAGGTCCTTGGGATGCACCACGGCCGGCTTGGTGTAGCCGCCCAGGGTCCCGCGGTCGTTGAGCAGCACCAGCGGATCGCCGCTGGGAGGGACCTGCACGGCGCCGATCGGGATGCCCTCGGAGGTGATCTCGCCGCCAGGTACGGCAGGGCCGGCTATGCGGAGGCCCACGCGGTCGGCGGCGGCTATCTCGAACCTCCCGGCCAGCAGCGCTCGCCACGCATCCGGCTCGTACTGCGGGCCCGGCACCAGGCGCACGCTCACGGCCCACCGCTTCGGCCCGCTGCGGACGTATGGCGCGAACCGGCGGGCGGCTGGCGTGAAGGACCTGCCGGTCACGGTGACCACCTGTGCGGCGACTCCCAGCACGTCGCCGGCGGCGAGTGATCGGCCCAGCAGGCCGCGAGCGTCTGTGGAGGCGCTGCCCATGAAGCGCTGGGCCTCGAGGCCGCCTGCCACCGCCAGGTACGACCGGACCCCTACGCCGGTCGGGCGGAACGCGAGCTCCGTCCCACGCCTCAAGCGCAGGCCCGTGTGACCCTCGACCTGCTGCCCGCCCAAGAAAGGGGCCAGGGCCGGGCCGGTCACGGCGATCACGAGGTCATCGAGAGCCAGGAGGGTGGGTCCCGAGGCCGTCATCTCCAGCAGCGGCGCGTCCGGCTCGTTGCCCACCAGCAGGTTCGCCAGCCGTGCGGCGTGGTGGTCCAGCGGGCCGCCGCGCGCGAGGCCGAAGCGTCCCGCCCGGTACCGGCCGGCGTCCACGACGATGTCGTGCAGTCCGGGGCGCATCACCTCCAACGCCGGTCTCGTCGGCTCGGCGGGGAGCAGCGACAGAGGCGTCGGTGCCGCGGGGGGCGAGGAGTCCTGGCCAGCGGCCGCCCGGGTGAAGCGCACCCTGTCGCCGACCTTCACCAGGAACGGATCCTCCCTGTGCGGGTCGTAGACGGCTACGAGGGCGCGTCCCAGCAGGTTCCAACCGCCCGGCGTCGCGACCGGGTAGACGCCCGTCTGGTGACCCGCGACGGCCACCGAGTGAGCCGGTACCGACTTGCGAGGCGTGCTCAGGCGCGGGGCCCGCAGTGGCTGGGGCACGCCCGTCATGAACGGGAAGCCGGGAGCGAAGCCCACTGCCCTGACGCCGTACGTGGCGGAGGCGTGCAGCGTGGCCGCCTCCGATCCCGACAGGCCGGCTCGAGCCGCGACCTCCGCCAGGTCCGGCCCATGCTCGCCGCCGTAAGCGACGGGGATCTCGACGTCGCGAGGGAGGGCGGCGTCGGCGTCGCGACGGGGCGCTGAGCCTGCCTGCTCGGTAGCGAAGGACACCTGCCACGAGCTGAGGGCACGAGCGTCGTACTCGACGAGCGTGGAGTCGTAAGCGGGCAGCACGTCGGTCACGCCGGACAGCGCCAACAGCGCCGTCACGACGGCGGGGCTCGTGTAGTCCTCGC
>DASVCK010000165.1:0-17357 GCA_036381675.1 Trueperaceae bacterium
ACGCCTGGCGCGCAGGCCGGCCTCCCAGATGAAGGGCCGCGAGGCATCGTCCCGGACGAGGAGCACCTCCGTCGTCGGCGGCCCCAACAGCTCGTCGTCGGCGTAAGCGAACCTCACGGACCACTCCGGAGGCTCCCAACCCTCCGGCTCCTCGAACCCGGGCATGAAGTCGATGACCAGGTCGCCCGCGCCCCGCGGCGTGTAGAAATCGTGGTCGAGGCGGATCCCGAAGTACGACCGTTCCACCGCCCCGCCGAGGAGCGCGTCGCCCAAGGGGGATCCACCCGGCGCGACGTCCGCCATGTACCTGAGCGTCACGTCGCCGTAGGCGTCCGGGCCAGCCACGTACGGCCACGTCAGCTCGATGAGGGCACGGTCCTGGGCGGTGCCGGTCTGGTAGTGGAGCCGCGGCCTACGATCCTCCGGCCCGAGCGGCAAAACCAGCAGGGGCAGCTCGAACGCCGGCTGGGCGCGGATCAGGACCGTGACGTCGAACGCCACCAGGCGATCCCCCGGGTACAGCTCTATGCGGGCCGCCCTGAAGCCGTAATCCTCGGTCTCCTGGTCGCAACGGCTGCAGGGCGAGAACTCCCCGGCCGCCACGCGGATGAGGCCCGGCACGCGGCTAGCCGAGTCGCCCTCGACGTCTATCTGCTCGGTGACGATCAGCACGTCGCCGGCCTCGAAGCTCTCGCGGCTCAGGTCGATGACGAGGTCATCGCCCTCGACGGTCTCGCCGTCCTTCGTGAAGCTGCCCCGGCCGACGACCCTGACGAGACGATTGGTGAGATCGAACTCGACGTGGTCGGCGCTGAGGACGTCATCGTCGATCGTCACGGTCAGGCCTTCACCGATGAGGACGTACAGCTGCACCTCCTCGCCGCCTGGCAGCGTCACCGTCCTGATCTCCAGGCGGCTGTCCGGGTCGTGCGACGCGTCGATGACGATGCGCGCGGCGCCGGCCCAACCGGCGAGGAGCAGCACCGCGCAGAAGGCGGCCGCGCGCAACGCTGCGGCGCCACCTGACAGCGCCATCACCGCCTCCAGGCGAGCCCGAGTAGGACAGCGCCGCCCGCGACGTAGAGGGCTACCGGGGTCCAGGCGGCGATCCACGGCACCAGCGTCCCCTGAGCGCCGAGTAGTTTGGTGACGCTCCAGGTGGCGTAGTAGACGAACGTCAGCAGCAGTGCGGCCACGAACCCCACGCTCGAGCCGCGTCTGAACGTGAACAGGCCCAACGCCAGTGCGAAGAGCGCGAAGGCCGTGGCCGCGAGCGGCTCGGCGAACTTGCGGTGCAGGGCGGTGCGCTCCGCCGGCACCGGGCCGTCGCCCGCCCCGGCGATGCGGCTCAGGAGCTCGCCGATCGGCAGGTACACGAGGTCACCAACGGTGCTGCTGCGCGCGGTGAGCCCCCTGACCGGGAGCACCGCGTCGCGCGCGGCGATGTCCAGCGTTATGGAGGAGTCCCGCATCGCCTGGAACCTGATGTCCTCGAGGTGCCAGACGCCCTCCTCGGGGACAGCCTGCCCGGAGCGGGCGCGCACCAGCTCGTGCGGGCCGCGACTGGTACCCGGTGTGATCACGGCCACGTCGTCGAAGCTGCCGCCAGGGCGGATGTCGCCGATGAAGATGTTGCGGCCGAGTGCGTCGGTGAAGAAGGTGCCTTCCGCGAGCACGGTCTCCGGCGACAGCAGGAGGATGTCGCGCTCCACCTCACCGGCGGCGTTCTCGGCGCGCGGCACCAGCAGCTCGTTGTTGGCGAAGGTGAAGACGCTCACGACCAGGCCGAGGGCGACGACGGGCGCTGCAAAGCGGGCCGGACCGATGCCAAGCAGCAGCGCGGCCTTGATCTCGCTGTCCTGGCCAAGACGTGTCAGCGATACGAGCGCGGCGAAGAGCAGCGCCAGCGGCAGCCCGGGACCTATGGCCGAGGGCAGCTTGTAGAGCATGTAGCGCGCCACGAGGGCCGGCGGCACCCCTCGCGCCAGCACGTCTGCCAGCACGCCCAGCACGGCGTAGAGCATGAGCAGGAGCACGAGGACCACGAAGGCCGCGACGAAGAGCGGCACGATCTCGCTCAGGAGGTAACGGGAGAAGCGCTTCATCGCGGGAGCGTCCTGGCGGCGATCACCGCGGCACCGGTCCCGGCCAGGGCCGGGGTCAGCCAGGCGGCGACGACCGGCCCCAACGCGCCGGAGGTGAACATGTCCCCGGACAACACCCAGACGGCCCAGAAGAGGACCATGAGCACGATCGTCCAGGCGAAGCCGGCCTCGCGCCCACGCACGCGCAAGGCGATCGCGGCCGCGAACGCCGCGAAGATGGGGGCGGCGAAGGCGTCGGCGAGGCGCCTGTGGAGGTCGTGGCGCAGCTCACGCACGTCCCCACCCGCCTGGCTGACGCTGCGCAGACGCGTGACGAGGGCATCCAGTGGCAGCTCGGCCGGCCGCGTGAGCGTCTGCTCGGGGGTGGCCTCGAGCGCGAAGGGCAACGACACCGTACCGACGCCGACGGGAGGGCCGCCGTTCGACGTGCGCTCGGCGGCGAACAGGCGCCACACCCTGGCGGCGGAGTCCCATTCGCCGTCGAGCGCGGTCGTGACATCCCCGTTGGGCGACACCACGAGGACGCCGGAGAGCTGGGCGCGCTCTAAGTCTTCTGGCACCGTGCGCATGCGGGCTGCGAAGTAGATCCCGTCCTCGTACGCGTAGGCGACGTTGACCTGCAGCTCCGAGGGCGGCCTGACGTACAGGAACTCGTCGACCTTCGCCTGGTAGGCGGCCTCGCCGCGCGGCTCGAGGAAGCCGTTGTTGACGAGCGAGAGCAGGCCGACGACGCATCCCAACGCGACGAGGGGCCAGAACAGGCTGGCAGGCGAGACGCCGGAAGCGTACGCCGCCTTCAACTCGGAGTCCTTGGCCATGCGTCCGCAGGCGAGGAGCACCGCGAACACGACCGCGACCGGCAGGCCCAGGTGCAGGAACCACGGCACCTTGTAGAGCAGCAGCCGACCCGTGTCGGCGAGGCTCGCCTGGTTCTGGACCAGGAAACGAGCCAGGACCGAGAGCAGGTCCACGCTCTGCAGCAAGCAGATCGTCGCGACGCCCAGGAGGTAGAGGCCAGCGGTCTCCCGCAAGAGCGTGCTGGCCAGACGTTTGGGCACCGAGGCAGTATACCGGCGCCCTCGCGGCGCCTTATCCCCGCTCCACGCGGCGTATCTCCCACGCTTGCGGCCTTCTGGGCAACGGTCTGTGCGCCCCCGTCCGCTCGCGGTCCGGCGGGATACCATTCAGGCGTGACGGGGACCTTGGGCCTGTTCTCCCTCGTCGACCTCTTCCAGCTCCTCGCTTCGGCGCGACGGTCGGGACGTCTGAGCGTCGACCATCCGAGGGGCAGGGCGCGCGTGTACTTCGACAAGGGTGTCGCGGTTCACGCCGACTTCGATGACCTGAAGGGCGAGGAGGCGGTCTACGCCCTCTTCGCCGACGAACGTGGCACGTTCGAGTTCCGCATCGGCATGCCGGCGCCGGAGGAGACCATCGGCACCAGCACGGAGAACCTCGTTCTCGAGGCCGTCAGGCGGTTGGACGAGTCCCGCCGCGACGTCGCCCTGCCGGCGGAGGCGATCGAGCCCCGCGTGAGCAGGGACGCCGTGCCCACCCGCGCCACACACGCCGAGGACCTGCTGCGCACCGACAGCGGCGTCACCCTCACCACGGAGGAGATGGCGCTGCTCGAGGGCGCCGACGGCATCAGGACGATCGCGCGGCTGGCGTCCCAGACCGGGATCGACCCTGACAGGGCCGTCGTGGTGGTGCAGCGCCTCGTCAAGACGGGCGTGCTCAAGCTACAGACCAAGCGCCCGCGCACGGCGCGGCTGGTGGCGAGGCTGACCCAGCTGCCCATCGCCCCGGGGGCGGCCGGCGTCGACGTGAACATCGTCTCGGCGTGGGAGAGGGCGCTCGAGCGCCAGGTGACCCACGTCGCCTGTCGCCGCGAGGACGGCTCGGTCCTCGTCTTCGACCTGCAGCTGTTGGAGGGCGCCGGCCCGTTCCTCGAGCTCTCCCGCGACGCTTTCCTGCGCGCCGACATCGTCGCCAACGAGGCTCTGCTGGTGCGCCCCTACGTGGCCGAGCAGGTCCCGTGAGCCGCCGCGTCACGTCACCCCGACCGTGACCGAGATACTGCTGCCCTGGCGGCGCCTGTCCTTCCCGGTCGACTGGGAGGACGTGTTCTCCGCTGGGGGCCCGCTGCACGTCGAGGTGGGCTTCGGCGACGGCCGCTTCACGGTGAGGCGCGCGGTCGAGCAGCCGGGCGGGCGCTTCGTGGGCCTGGAGGTCTCGAGCGGCAGCGTGCAGCGCGCGTTGCGCGGCATCAGGCGCGCGGGTGTCTCGAACGTCAGGGTCGCCAAGGTGGGGGCGCAGTTCGCGCTCAGGCAGCTCTTCGCCGCCGGCAGCGTCGAGAGTATCGTCGTGAACTTCCCGGACCCCTGGCCCAAGGCCAGGCACGAGAAGAACCGCCTGCTGGGTCCTAAGTTCCTACGCCTGGCGGCGTCGCGCCTCGTACCCACCGGCGAGATCAGGCTGGCCACCGACCACCCCGACTACCTCGAGTTCGCCACCCGGAGCGCCGCCGAGTCGGGCCTCTACGACGAGCTGAGGCCCGAGCCGCCAGAAGCCGTGTTCGAGACCAAGTACGCGCTCAAATGGCGCGGCCAGGGCAAGCCGCTCGACTACGTGGTGTTCCGCCGCAACGCGCAGGCCGCGCCTGAATACGATCACCTGGAGAGGCCGACCGACATGCCACACGCCTTGCTCAGAGGAACGCTTCCCGCCACCGCCACGCTCGGCAAGTCCGTGAGCGAGCACGGCGGGGGGCACGTCATACTGCACGAGGCCGCCGCCGTGCTGCCGGCTGACCCGGACCGGGCGCGGGGCAGGTGGCTGGTCAGGGCCACCGTCGACGAGCCAGACATCAAGCAGCAGCTGCTGGTGCTGATCGAGCAGCGCTCCATGGAGGAAGTGATCGTGCGCCTCGAGACGTTCGGTGACCCGGTCGTGACGCCGGCCGTTCGCGGCGCCGTGCACGAGGTCGCCGAGTGGCTTGGCCGCGAGACGGACCTCGAGGTCGCGGCGAGGAACTACTGATGGCGCTCCCGGGCGCGGAGGTGCCCCTGCTGACAGGGACGGGCTTCCCGGCCCCGCACGGCTTCACCACCCGCGCGGGCGGCGTCAGCCGCGGCCATTACGCGGCGCTGAACCTCGGCCTCTCCTCGGGAGACGACCGCGAGCTGGTGGAGGAGAACAGGCAGCGGGTCCTGCGGCAGATCGGCGCCCGCCGGGAGGACGTCTGCGGCTACCACCAGGTGCACGGCACGCGCGTCATGATCGCCGCGCCCGGCTGGTTCGACGAGAAGGCGGACGCGGGCGTGTCGAACGATCCGCAGCACGTGCTGGTCGTGAGCGCCGCCGACTGCTACCCGGTCCTCTTCCACGACCCGGCGTCCGGCGCCGCCGGCGCAGCCCATTGCGGCTGGCGCGGCACTCTGGGCCGTCTGCCGGCCGAGGTCGTGGCGACCCTGCAGCGCGTCTACGGAGCTCGGCCCGAGGACGTGCGCGTGACCATAGGCCAGGGCATAGGCGGCCGCTGCTACCAGGTCGACGCCGAGGTCGCGGACGCGTTCCTGGCGGCCGGCTTCCCGGCGGAGGTAACGTCCGATGAACGCCCGCCAGCCGACCTCGAGCGGGGCGAGCCGGGGGACGGACGCCGGCTCCTCGACGTGCACGCCGCCATCCTTCACGCGCTGGGCGAGGCTGGGGTGCTCCCCGCCCACGTGACGTCCCTGGGTCTGTGCACGCACTGCGAGCGGGACCTGTTCTTCAGCCACAGGCGCGACGCCGGGCTCACCGGCAGGATGTGGGGCTTCGTGCGGCCCACCCGTCCCGCCTGATCCGGGCTCCGCCCGGACCCTCACGAGATACGCGTGGGCCGGGAACAGAGGCGTTCAGGGGCTAGCATGTGCCCCATGCCGCCCACCGCCGGCACGGAAGTTCATCTCGATGACGTCTCTCTGGCGCTCAGTCGCCGGCGCTCGCGCGAGCTCGACATCCCGGGCTTCAAGCGGGCGGCCGTCCTCGTGCCGCTCGTGGAGTCGGAGGATGGCCTGCGGCTTTTGCTCACCGTGCGCGCCGCCACCTTGCGCAGCCACGCCGGCCAGATCGCGTTGCCGGGCGGCCGGCTCGAGCCGGGCGAGGACAGCGTCGCGGCCGCGCTCAGGGAGACGCAGGAAGAGGTGGGCATCGACGTGCCGCGCGACGCCGTGCTGGGCGAGCTCTCCGACCACCCTTCGCCGGCGGGTTACGTGGCGCGTCCCGTCGTAGCCGCGGTGCCGTGGCCGCAGGAGCTCAGGCCCGACCCGGCCGAGGTCGCCGAGGCCTTCCTGGTACCCCTCAGCGACCTGAGGGGCATCAAGCCGACCAGCGAGGTCAGGCAGCTGCCGGGCGGGGCCCCTCGTCGCATCTTCAGCTACCCGTGGCGTGGCCGCGACATCTGGGGCTTCACCGGCAACGTGATCAGGGACCTCTTCGATGCGCTGGACGGGCGCGAGGGAGACCCGTTCGCGGCCTGATGGCTGGCCTCACCGCCCGCGACCTGAAGGTGATGAGGGGGGAGGAGACCTTCCCCTACAGCGGTGGAGTCTGCATCGAGGCGCTGCAGAGCGCCGGCGTGCCGACGGACGAGGCCGTCCTGGCCGTGCAGGAGGTCGAGGAGGGCCTGCGCCAGCGCAAGCAGCGTCGGATCGACCTGAGCGAGCTGCTCGACCTACTGGCGGCCGCCGCGGCCCGGCGCGCCGGCGAGCCGGCCGCGAGCCGGCTGAAGCGCCAGACGCCACCGTTCGTGCCGCTGTTGGTGACCACGGAGGGTCAGCCGGCGTCCCGGTTCTCGCGCCGCACTCTCAAGGCGTCGCTCGAGAAGTTGGGGCTGTCGTTCAAGGACGCGCACGCCGTGACGCTGCAGGTGGAGCAGGGCATAAGGTCAGAGGGGATAGAGCGCCTGACTCGCATAGAGCTGGCGCGGCGGGTCGCCTCGGCGGTCGAGGCCAGGCACGGACGCGCCACCCGCCTGCGCTACGAGGCGCAGACGCACAGGCCGTTCGAGATCCGCGTGACGAGCAAGGATGGCAGTCAGTTCCCGTTCAGCCGCGGCATCCTCGCAAGGTCCCTGATGGGCATCGGCCTGGGCCCCGACTTCTCCCACAACCTCGCCAAGCGCGTCGAGCAGGAGCTGTATGCCCTCGAGTCGGACGTCGTGGGGCACTCGGACGTGCTCGAGCAGGTCGCGGAGCTCCTCAGGCACGAGGCCGGCGAGGAGTACGCCAGGCGCTACCTGATCATGCGGCAGATGCGCCACAACGAGCGGCCGATCATGCTGCTCATCGGCGGCGCTCCCGGGGTCGGCAAGTCGGCGATCGCCGCCGAGGTGGCCTACCGGCTGGGCATACCTCGCGTCGTCTCGACCGACATCGTCAGGCAGGCGCTGCGGTCGCTCATCGGCCCCGAGCTCAGCCCGGTCCTGCACGCCTCGAGCTTCACGGCTTGGCGGGCAGAGCTGTTCCCGGAGGAGCAGGCCACCGCCCAGCCGGAGAAGAGCCGCGTGCTGCGCGGCTTCCTCGCCCAGGCCCGTCAACTGGACCCGGCGATCACGGCGATCATCGAGCGCAGCGTCGCCGAGGACACCTCGCTGGTCATCGAGGGCGTCCACCTCGTGCCAGGCGCGGTGGCCGAGCGGCGCGTGGAAGGCGCCACGGTCTTGCGCACGATGTTGTTCGTCGACGACGAGACCGACCACAGGCGCCACTTCGCCGCGCGGGAGATGCGCACCGTGCACCGGCTGGCGCAGCCCTACCTCGAGCACTTCGAGGAGATCAGGATGCTGCACGACTACATGCGCGAGCGCAGCGAGGCCGAAGGCGTGTTGGTGGTCGACGCCGCCGACTTCGAGACCGCGGTGGAGCGGTGCGTTGACCACGTGCTCGACGCGCTGCTCGAGATGCAGCGGCACGGCGTCGGGCCCTGGGCGGCCGCGGGAGCTTAGACGCCGAGAAGAATGTTATCGCTGGGCACAGGCGCCCTAACTAGACTGCCGCCAGGAGCCCTCACGTGCCAACGCCAGCCATAGAGTCAGCCAACCTAACGAAGTCCTACGGCGGAAGACCGATCGTCAGGGACCTCAGCTTCCAGGTCAACCCTGGCGAGGTCTACGCCCTTGTCGGTCCCAACGGGGCGGGCAAGACCACGGTCATCCGCCTCGTATCCGGACTCGCGTTCCCGACCAGCGGCCACGTCAGGCTGCTGGGCAAGGACCCACATCAGCACCCCGAGGTGAGGCGCTCGCTCGGCGCCGTGGTGGAGGCTCCGGCGGCCTTCTACCCGTTCCTCACCGGCAGGGGCAACCTGCGCCTGCACGCCGACCTCGCCGGAGGGGTAGAGGACGGCCGGATCGACGAGCTGCTCGAGCTCATGGAGCTCTCCCACGCCGCCGAGCGCAAGGTAGGCGTCTACAGCCTGGGCATGCGCCAGCGCCTGGGCGTGGCGGCGGCGATGCTGACCAGGCCGACGGTGCTCATCCTCGACGAGCCGGCCAGCGGCATGGACCCCTTGTCGCTGCATCTCGTCCACTCGGTGCTACAGCAGGCCGCCCAGGAAGGCACCGCCGTGTTGCTCTCGACGCACCACCTCGATGAGGTCGTCGCCTACTGCACGCGGGTGGCGATCATGGAGGAGGGCGCCCTCATCGATGAGGTCAACCTCTTCGACAGGCGTGAGCGCTTCAGGGCGCACGTCACCCACCCTGCCCGGGCGAAGGCCCTGCTGGAGACCGCGCCGTTCGTGCGGCATGTGGCGGTCAGGGGCGACGAGATCGTATTCATCCCCGCCTCGCCCGAGGCGATCGGACGGGTCTCTGTCGCGCTGGCACAGTCGGACATCGGCGTCCTCGAGATGAGCAAGGACATCTTCGACCTGCGCGCTTACTACCGAGACCGGGTCTCGGCCGAGAGGTCGCGGCGCACCGGCAGCTTCCACACAGCCAGGCCGGACGGCACGTTGCCGGGCACGAAGCGCGGTGCCGACTCCGCCGGGGGCGAGAGATGAGCACGCTGCTGCGCATGGAGCTCGGGAAGCTCTTCAGGCTGGCTAGCGTCCGCTTCGGCCTGATCCTGCTCGTCCTCTTCCCACTGTTGTGGGCCTACGCGCCGGGCATCTTCGAGGTGTACGGCTTCTTCCTGGTGTCGGGCTTCCAGGTGCCGGCCCTTTCGCTGCTCTCGAGCATGCAGTTCCTCCTGCCGCTCCTGGTGGCGATCACCGCCGCCGAGCTCCTGGGCGTCGAGCTGGCGCACGGCACGCTGCCCACGGTCCTACTGAGGCCCGTCACCCGCCCGCAATGGCTGGCCGCGAAGCTCATCGTCGTGGCCATCTACCCGTTCATCGTGATGGTCGTGTTCCTGCTGGCGTCGCTGCTCGCAGGGACGCCGTACGGCTTCGGCGACTTCGTGGGTGGGACCGGCCTCGGCGAGTCGGGCCTGCTGGGCACAGGGGTCATGACGGCGGGAGCGGCCTTCGGCGAGCTGGTCCGCGCCTACGCCGTCGCCGCTCTCGCGCTCGTGCCGATCGGCATGCTGGCCGTCCTGTTCAGCGTCCTCCTCATGAACGCCGCCGGCGGTGCCCTGGCGACGCTCTCGACGCTGATCTTCATGCAACTCTTGGTCGTGTTCCCGAGCGTAGAGCCGTACCTGCTGACAACGCAGCTCAACGCGTACGCTTCCCCGGTCGCCAGCCTGGCCTGGGTACTGGCGCTGATCCTCGTCTACAGCGCGCTGTTCGCCGCGGCCGCCGTCGTGTTGTTCGAGCGTAAGGACTTCTAGGTGCGTGAGCGGGTCGACAGGCTCGCTCCCATCAGGCTCGCCCTGGCGCTCGCGCTGGCGGGCTGGCTGTGCCTGGCATCTGCCCAGAGCATCGCCTACACGGTTCAGGTGGTCGCCCTCTCGGACAGGGAAGCTGCGCTGGGCATACAGACCGACCTCCTGAGACAGGGGTTCCCGGCGTACGTCGTGCGCTCGACGAGCAACCAAGGCGACGTCTTCCGCGTCAGGGTAGGCGCGTTCGCCGACCGCGCCGCGACCGTCCTCTACGCCGCGGGCATGCCCGAGATCGGCGGTGGCCAGCCTGTGCCGGCGCTGGCCGAAGGGATCCCGGCCGGCATCACGCCGTTGGCGCCGGTGCTGCTCTGGCAGCAGGCCGTGCCGGACGGCGCCACGATCCAGGAGTGGCAGGGGGGCCTGGCGTTGCGAATCCCGGCACGTGAGGGGCCGGCGGAGTACGTGCTCATAGGCGGCCTCGACGTCGAGAGACATAGCGCCTACCAACTGGGTGAGGTCGACGGCGCGAGGCTGTGGGTGCGCGAGACCCTGCTGTGGCCGCCCACGTGGCAGGAGGAGAGCGAGGCCGTGAGGGACGGGTTCATGACGTCGTTGATCGGGCTGCTTGCCGAGCGCTTGGGGATAGCGCCCGAGGCCGTGGAGGCCGCGGCGTTCCGACCGACCGAGGACGCGGCCCCGAGGGTCATCGTCGTCG
Organism: Trueperaceae bacterium; assembly: GCA_036381675.1. Classification (GTDB taxonomy): domain Bacteria; phylum Deinococcota; class Deinococci; order Deinococcales; family Trueperaceae; genus DASRWD01. The sequence continues at coordinate 10,632 of DASVCK010000165.1, forward strand.
AACTCGAAGCGCCGGCCGAGCCGGACGGAGTGAAGCTCCTGGGGTTGGGTCTGCCCGAGTCTGGCATGGGCGAGTTCGGGCCCCTGGAGTACCTGGGAATCGCTGCGGACGAGCTGCCGTCGCCGCCGCCGGCGACGCAGTTGGGCGAGCTCATGGAGACCCCGCCCGAAGCGGTCGAGGCCGAGGGCTTCGTGGCCGCGGCGGACGACTCGTACAGCCTCCTGCAGGCTGGCGGTCGTACCTGGCGCGCGGTAGCCGGGGTGCCGCTGTGGACGGACGGCGAGCACCTGCTGGCCAGCCTCGGTGGCGACCTACTGATATACGGGTTCGTGCCTCGCTAGACCGGCCTACCGGTCCGAAGCCGCGTGGTCGCAGCCGCGCCATCCGCGCCTATCCAGCATGAGCGCTGAACTGCCGTTCTAGGGCTGAGCCTTCTCTAGAGGTAGACCTGGACCGGTGCCTTGGTGGCGGAGGCCTCTACTGCTTCGTCCTCGGCCTCCTGCGACACCGGCTGCCAGCCGCTCTCTGCCAGGTAGCGCTCGGCCGTCATGGCCGCGCGCGTGCCGGCGCCCACCGAGGTGCCGAGCTGGCGGTACACCTCGTCCGCCACGTCGCCGGCCGCGAAGATGCCAGGCACGTTCGTGTACACCTCGTCGCGCACGTCGAGGTAGCCGCTCTCACGCAGGTCCAGCGTGCCCGCCAGGTAGCCCGTGTTGGGCTCGTGCCCGATGTAGACGAACACGCCGTCTGCCGGGATGAAGTCCTCTTCGCCGGTCTCGACGTGACGCGTCCGGACGCCTTTAACCTGGCCGTTTTCGCCCACGATCTCGGTCACGACGGTGTCCCACACGAACGACATCTTGGGGTTCGCGAAGGCCCGCTCCTGCGCCGACCGGTTGGCCCTGAGCTCGTCACGGCGATGGATCAGGACCACCTCGTCCGCGAAGCGGGTCAGGAACATGCCCTCCTCGACAGCTGCGTCACCGCCGCCGACGACGACGACCCTCTTGCCGCGGTAGAAGAACCCGTCGCACGTCGCGCAGGTGGACACGCCGCGACCGAACAGGTCGTCCTCGCCAGGCACGCTCAGCAGGCGCGGGTTCGCGCCCGTGGCCACGATCACGGTGCCGGCCGTGTAGTCCGCCGACCGCCCGCTGACCACGAACCCGCCGGTCGGACGCGGCGCGATGCCCACGACCTCGTCGTTGATGATCCGAGCGCCGAAGCGCTCGGCCTGCTGCTGGAACCTAGCGGACAGCTCCGGCCCGGAGATGCCCTCGGGGAAGCCCGGGTAGTTCTCGACGTCGTCAGTCTGGGCGATCTGTCCCCCGGGCACGCCGCGCTCGATGACGGCCGTCTTCAGCTGGGCCCGGCCCGCGTACACGGCAGCGGTGAGGCCGGCAGGACCGGCGCCGATGACGACGACGTCGTAGTGCTCCTGCGCCTTGTCGTGAGGCTGGGCCTGCGCAGTGGCGCCCGTGAGCGACTTGGGAGTGATCACGTCCATCTCGCTACCGATGATAGCCCCGACTCGGGACCGTCAGCGTGGCCTCGGGTACTGGTGCGGTTCGCCTCCTAAAGGGCCGTCGTTGCCCGCGCGTCCTTCGCGCGGATATCGTCCGCGTCATGACGGCGACGAGCGACGCCGAGCTCTCACGGGCCGTCGGCGACTACCTGAAGGCGATCTGGCAGCTGACCGGCGACGGCCCCGCCAGCACCGGCGACATAGCCAGGGCCCTGGGCGTGACCGCGCCGTCGGTCACCGGCATGCTCACGCGCCTGAACGGTCAGGGGCTCGTGACCTACCGTCCGTACCGGGGGGCCGAGCTGACGACGCAGGGGAAGCTGGAGGCCACCAGGCTCCTGCGGCGGCACCGGCTGCTCGAGACGTTCATGATCAGGGAGCTGGGCTTCGGCTGGGACGAGGTGCACGAGGAGGCCGAGAGGTTGGAGCACGTCGTCTCGGACGATTTCACCGAGCGCCTGGCGACCCACCTCGGCGAGCCAGACTTCGATCCGCACGGTGACCCCATCCCGCGGCGCGACGGCACTCTGCCACACGGGCCAGACACCCCGCTGTCGGAGGCTCCGCGCGGCGAGCGCTTCGTCGTGCACAGGGTCCTCTCCCAGGACGGAGAGGTCCTCTCCTACCTCAGGGGGCTCGGCATAGAGCCGGGCCGGCGCCTCAGGGTCGTGGGTGGCGAGCCCGGCGGCAACCTGCTCAGGCTGCGGGTGGACCGCCGTGGGCATGAGTCCGAGGTGGGGCTCTCCACGGCGCTCGCCGCGGCGGTGCTCGGCATCGTCGTCGCCGGGTGATGAGCAGGGTTCAGCCGTTCCCCATGGCATTTGTCATACGGGGTATGTGAGGCTCGTGATAGCTTTCACCCTCAGAAGAGGATGGAGGCAAGGCTGTGCAACCCGTTGGCGACGAGCCGCGCGCTGACGCCGCGCTAGCTGGTCTCATGGCAGGCGCGGGAGACGACCTGCAGGCGTCTGCGCGGACGCTGTTCGACGGCGAGAGCTTCGTCGTCTCCGACCACAACCAGGTCGGCAACCCCATCGCCTATGCCAGCCCTCAGTTCGAGGCGCTGACGCTGTACGCCGCCGACGAGGTGATCGGCCGCAACGTCGGGTTCCTCATGCGCGACGACACCGACCAGGCGGGCGACGCCGAGGCCAGGGCAGCTGTGTCGGAGGGCCGCTCCTCGGTCGTCACGGTCAGGGCTTACCGCGCGGACGGCTCGCTGTTCTACGCCGAGATGCGCCACTACCCGGTGCGCGGCCAGGATGGCCGCGTGGCCTACGTGATCTCGCTGGTGGCCGACGCCTCGGACCTGGCGCACATGGCCGCCGCCCAGGAGGTCGCGCGCGAGCTCAACGCCTCGTTGGACGGCGACGGACGGTTCTTCAACTACGCCATGCTCGTGAGGGACGACGGGACCGTGTCCGTCCCCTGGGTGTCGGACACGTTCAAGCTGGTCACCGGGTATGAGCCGGGCGACCTGCTGGAATCGGGCTTCGAGCGTTTCGTCCACGAGGACGACCGCGAGAGGCACGCAGCGCGGGCCGCGGCATTCCGCCGCCAGGAGCGCCGCACCGACCAGTACCGCCTCCTCTCGCAGGGCGGCGCGGTGCTGTGGATCGAGGACTTCGCGGTAAGACGCTGGCGTTCGGAGGAGGCGGGCGTCACCGCGATCTACGGGGTCGCGCAGGACGTGACCCGGGCCAAGCGCGGGGCAACCGACATGTGGCGTCTGGCTCACGTCGACCCTCTGACCGGCCTGCCCAACCACCACCTGCTCGAGGACCGCGTTCACCAGGCGCAACTGCTCGCCCGCCGCAACCGCCAGTACATGGCGCTGGCGATCCTCGACCTTGACCACTTCCGCTTCGTCAACCAGACGTTCAGCCGGCGTCGCGGCGACAGGCTCATGCTGGAGCTCAGCCGGAGGCTCAAGCGCACCCTGCGCCGTACCGACACGCTGGCGCGGTGGGGCGGCGACAGCTTCGCCCTGCTCTTCGCCGACCTGCCGCACCGCTACGCGATCCTCGCGACGCTACGGAAGGTGCTCGCCGCCGTCCAGGAGCCGTTCCGGGACGAGGGCGTGAGCATCGAGCTGGCCGCCAGCATCGGCGTAGACCTCTACCCGCCACAGGGTGAAGGGCGTGGCGCCGCCGACCGGGCACGCTCAGCGGCGGCCATGATCGAGCGCGCCGCCGACGCCCTGAGACGGGCCAAGGAGACGCGCCGTGGCGGCTTCCGCTTCTTCGACGACGACGTGGACGCCGGCATGCGCGCCAGGTCGACGATGGAGGAAGAGGTCAAGGAGGCGATCACCTCCGACCAGCTCGTCCTCCACTACCAGCCGCGGATCGACCTCGGCACGGGCTCGATCGACAGTGTCGAGGCGCTGGTCAGGTGGGTGCACCCGGAACGCGGCCTCCTCAAGCCGGCGGACTTCCTGCCGCTCGTGGACGAGGTCCAGCTGGGGCAGAGGCTCTTCGAGTGGGTGCTGGAGCGCGCGTGCCGCCAGGCCAAGCACTGGCAGGACGAGCTCACGCCGCGCCGCGTGGCCGTCAACATCAGCCCCCAGGCGCTGGAACGGCATGACCTGGCCGTCACGGTCAAGGACGCCTTGCAGCGGCACGACCTTCACCCCGGGCTGCTGGAGATCGAGGTCAGCGAGAAGACCGCGCTGGAGACCCTGGCCGCCAACGTCGAGCGGATGGGGGAGCTGCGTGCCATGGGCGTGCGGGTCGCGCTCGACGACTTCGGCATCGCCCAGGCCTCGCTGTCTCATCTGCGCGAGCTGCCGCTGGACGGCCTGAAGATCGACAGGAGCTTCGTCTCCAAGATCGGAGACAGGGCGCCGGGAGCCGACATCGACCTGATCAGAGCGATAATCGGCATCGGCAAGAGCCTGCGGCTGCGGGTCACGGCCGAGGGCATCGAGACCCGCGCCCAGAACGCGCTGCTGCGCAGCCTCAAGTGCGACGAGGGTCAGGGCTACCTGTTCGGTCAGCCCGTGCCGGCGGAGTACGTGCCGGTCGTGGCCTAGCCGCACGGCCTTTCGGGCAGCTCGTCGCGGCGCGAGCGCAAGCGTTCGTCATGGCACAGGACGACGAGCCGGCGCCCGGCTATCATCTCCTGGCGCGTTCACCGCTCGCTTAGGTCCCACCCGGGGCTCTTAGGAGGCACATGTCTGAGGACGACACCATCGGGGCTGTGCCCCTAGACGACAGCCCGGACCTGTACAACCCGCTGCTCACGACGGGTCACCGGATCCCGTTCGACGAGATCGAGACGAAGCACTTCGTGCCCGCGGTCAGGTCGGCCCTGGCCCGCGCGGCACGTGAGCTGGCCGAGCTCAAGCGCCAGGACGGTGAGCTGACCTACGACTCCGTGATGGGGCGTCTCGAGCGGCTCGTCGAGTGGCCGTCAAAAGTGTTCGGGCTGGTACGGCACCTCAACGACACGATGAACTCACCGGACTCTCGTGCTGCCTACAACGAGGTGCTCCCCGAGTACACGTCGTTCATGTCGTCCCTGAGGACCGACCTGGACCTCTGGTCGGTGGTCAAGCGCTACGAGCAGTCGGAGGACGCGCAGCGGCTGGACCCGCTGAGACGGCGCGACCTGACGAAGACGGTGGAGGACTTCAGGCGTGCGGGTGCCGACCTGCCGGAGGAGCAGCGCAAGCGCGTCGAGGCGATCAGGGTCGAGCTGGCACAGCTGTCGACCAAGTTCGCCGAGAACGTCCTCGACTCGACGAACGCCTTCGAGCTGCTCGTGTCCGGACGTGACCGGCTGGCTGGGTTGCCCGATGGCGTTCTGCGCCGGGCCGCCGCCGACGCCGCCGCCCGTGGCCACCCGGAGGGGACCTACCGTTTCACCTTGCAGGCGCCGTCGTACGTACCGTTCATGAAACACGCCGAGGACCGGGACCTGAGGCGCCACATGTACGAGAGCTTCCACTCGATCGCCACGGACGGCGAGCACGACAACCGCCCGACCCTGCGGCGCATCCTCGCCAAGCGGCGGGAGCTGGCGAACCTGCTCGGTTTCGACGACTTCGCCGACCTCGTCCTGGATGACCGCATGGTGGGCGACGGGGCGCGCGCGCTGGCCTTCGAACAGGAGCTGGCCGAGCGCACCCAGCCGTACTTCGAGGCCGAGAAGCGCGAGATCCGCAGGTTCGCTACCGAGGAGCTGGGCCTCGACGAGTTGCGTCCGTGGGACCTGAGCCTGGTGGCGGAGAAGATGCGTGAGCGGCGTTTCGACTTCGACGACGAGGCGCTCAGGCCCTACTTCCCGTTGAGCCGCGTACTTAACGGGCTGTTCGACCTCGTGGAGCGGCTCTTCGGGGTGCGGGTCGTCGAGGCGGCTGGCGTGCCTGCCTGGCACGGGAGCGTCAAGGTCTACGACATCCACCACGAGGACGGCACCTACTTGGGCGCTGTTTACGCCGACTGGTTCCCACGCGAATCCAAGCGCGCCGGCGCGTGGATGAACCCGCTCGCGACCGGCGGGCCGGTGCTCGACTCGTTCGAGCCGCACGTCGGCGTGGTGGCGGCGAACTTCACGCCGCCCGACGGCGATAGCCAGCCGCTGCTGACACATGACGAGGTCACGACGGTCTTCCACGAGTTCGGGCACCTTCTGCACCACGTGATGTCGCGGGTGGAGATCAAGTCGCGCTCCGGCCTGGCGGTGCCGTGGGACTTCGTGGAGCTGCCCAGCCAGATCATGGAGAACTGGTGCTGGGAGAAGGAGGCCCTCGACCTCTTCGCCTGCCACCACGAGACCGGAGAGAAGGTCCCTGACGAGCTGTTCGCCCGTATCAGGGCCAGCCGCACGTACCTGGAGGCGACGGCCCAGATGCGGCAGCTGCAGCTGGGCACCGCGGACCTGGCGATGCACGTCACGTACGATCCGAGATCTGACGCTGACCCGTTGGCCGTGGCTCAGGCGGCGATGGAGCCATTGAGCGTGGGGCCGGAGTTCACCGCCGCCGGTCGCATGCCTGCGTTCTCGCACGTCTTCGCGGGCGGCTACGCTGCCGGTTACTACTCGTACAAGTGGGCGGAGGTGCTCGACGCCGACGCCTTCAGCCGCTTCCAGGCCGAGGGGATCTTCAACCCGGACACGGGACGGGACTTCGCCAGGTGCGTGCTGTCGGCCGGCGACAGCGCCGAGGCCGAGGAACTGTTCCGCTGCTTCATGGG
>DASVCK010000166.1:0-7139 GCA_036381675.1 Trueperaceae bacterium
CGGCCGGGTCGCGCCTGATCTCGTCCGGCGTGCCGACTGACAACCGCTCGCCGTGGTTCATGACGACGATCCTGTCTGCTAGGTCCATGACGACGTCCATGTCGTGCTCCACGAGCAGCACCGTCACCCCGTCGGCGCGCAGCTTGCGGACCAGGCGCTTGAGGGCCTCCTTCTCGTGGCGTCGCAGGCCGGCAGCAGGCTCGTCCAACAGCAGCAGCGCCGGGTCCGCCATCAGCGCCCGCGCGACCTCCAGGAGACGCAGGTTCCCGAGCGGCAGGCTCCCGGCGCGCGCGAACGGGTCGGCCGCCAGGCCGACGCGCTGCAGTTGCCTGTAGGCCTCGGCGCGCACTCGCTGCTCCTCCGCGCCACCCAGGCCCACCAGCCCGCTCCACAGCCCGGACTTCGTCCGCGAGTACGCGCCCAGCGCCACGTTCTCGAGCAGGCTGAGGTTGGGGCTGAGGTTCAGGTGCTGGAACGTACGAGATAAGCCCAGGCGGGCGATGCGGTGAGGCGCCATACCGGTGATGTCGCGACCGGCGAACCTGATCCGACCTGAGTCGGGGCCCAGCACGCCGGTGATCAGGTTGAAGGCCGTCGTCTTGCCGGCCCCGTTCGGACCGATGAGCCCGAGCACCTCGCCGCCCACCACGTTGAACGTCAGCCGGTTGACGGCGGTGAGCCCACCGAACGAACGGGTCACGTCCTCGAGCTGGAGCAGCGGCCCCCTGACGCTTACCCCAGGGCGCAGCGGCAGCGGCGGAGCGTCGGTCCTCACGGGGCGCTCCGGCGGCCGCGGCAGCAGCGAGTCGATCATCGGTACCAGTCCGCGCCTGGCGTACTGCAGCACGAGGATCAGGATGAAGCCGAACGCGATGATCTCGTAGTTGCCGGTTCGGCCGATGAGGCTGGGCAGGACCTGCTGCAGCTGCTCCTTGAGGAGCACGAACACGCCGGCGCCCACGAGGGAGCCCCAGACGCTCGTGAGCCCGCCGATCACGGTCATGATCAGGTAGTCGATGCTCTGGCCCAGGTCGGCCAGGCCCGGGACGATGAACAGCTCTCTGTAGGTGTGCAACCCGCCGGCCAGCGCGGCGAGGGCGGCTGCCGTCAGGAACGTAATCATCTTGACGCGCTGGACGTCGACCCCGAAGCTGGCGGCCGCGACCGAGCCGGTGCGCAGGCTCTTGATGGCCCGCCCTACGCGCGAGCGCATCAGGTTCCCGACCAGCCACAGGCACAGGAGCAACGCCCCCCAGACGAGGAAGAAGTACTCCCGGTCGCCCCTGAGCGTGTCGCCGAACAACGAGAGCGGCGGGATGCGGTTGCCGGTGGCGCTGCCGAAGCCCGTGTTGCCGCCGGTAACGTCGATCCACTGCCTGAGCACCCCCGTGATGACCAGCCCCCAGGCCAGGGTGGCCAGCGCGAGGAAGTGGCCCTTGAGCCTCAGGGTGACTAGCCCGATCAGCCAGGCGATCACGATGGAGGCGCCTATCCCGGCGACGATCGACAGCCAGGGGTCGAGGCCGAAGCGGCTGGCGGTGATGGCGGCGGTGTACGCGCCGGTGCCCACGAACGCTGCCTGACCGAGAGACGCGAGCCCGGCGTAGCCGGTGAGCAGCACGAGGCCGAGCACGACGAGCGCGTTCATGCCGATCACGTTCGCGAGGCGCAGCGTGAACGCCCCGGCGGTGAACGGCAGCGCGACCAACGTGGCGAGCAGGACGAGCAGCAGGACGCGGCGCAGCCAGGCGCCCAGCGCCGAGCCGCCGGAGATGACGACCGGCCCGGGCGAAGGCGGTGTCCCGGCCCTCATTCGACGTGCTCCTCGAAGTCGACGTGCTGGAGCGAGCGCACCAACAGCACTGGGATGATCAGCAGGAACACGAGCACGTCCTTGTAGGCGGACGAGACGTAGAAGGCGCTGAACTGCTCGGCGATCCCCACGAACACGGCCCCGAACACCGCCACGGCCGGGTTGGCGAGGCCACCTATGATGGCCCCGACGAACCCCTTGAGGCCGATGAGGAAGCCGAAGTCGTAGGCCATCTTGGTGATCGGCGTGATGAGCACCCCGGCGACGGCCGCCAGGAACACGGAGAGGGTGAAAGCCGTGGAGCCGGCGCGGACCACGCTGATCCCGGACAGCCGGGCGCCCAAGCGGTTCACGGCGGCCGCCCTGAGAGCCTTGCCGTGCATCGTGCGGCTGAAGAACCACCACAGGACCACGAGCAGCAGGAGGCTCACGCCCAGCAGCCAGAGGTCCTGGTAGTCGACAAGCACCGGGCCCACCCGTGTGCGGCCCGAGGTGAACGCCGGCAGCGTGTAGGGCTGCGGACCCCAGAACGCCAGGCCGAGACCGGTCAGGGCCAGGTGGAGGCCGATCGTGATGATGAGGTAGACCAGCGCCGAGGCGCGCGGGAGCGGCTGGATGATCACGCGGTAAGAGACGGGGCCGAGAGCCGTCGTCAACAAGACGGCCACGGCGATCTGCGCTAGATAGGGGAGCTGTGCCCGGCTGGCGAGCAGGACGAGCAGATAAGCGGCCACCGCGGCCGCCACGGGCCACAGCACCGAGAGCATGGCGCGCGCCGGCCTTCTGGCCCGCAGCGCCCGCAGCGCGTCGTACAGGGCCCAGAGCAGCAGACCGGCGACGAGCAGGTACACGGTGCCTGGCACCGCGCCGGCGCGCAGGCTCGCCACGGTCAGGGCGGAGATCATCACGAACTCGCCGATGGCGACGTTGATGACGCCCGTGACCGAATAGAGAACGACGAGGCCGAGGGCCATCAGGGCGTAGATCGCCCCGTTGGTCAGGCCCTCGAAGAAGAGGATCAGGGGGATGTCGAGCAAGCGGTCTCCGCGTCAGGGCGCCGCGGAAGGGGCAGGCATGCTGGTGCCTGCCCCTTCGCTGGGTGGCTGCGACGCTTCAGATCCTCAGCGCGCCAGGGTCCAGTCGCCGTCGACTATCTCGACGATGACGAGGGCACGGGTGTCGAGGCCCAGGTGGTCCTCCGCGGTGAAGTCGAACACGCCGCCGACCCCGGTGAACGCCGGCATCGCCTCGAGCGAGTCGCGGATGGCTTGCCTGACGGCCGCCGTGTCGTTCCAGTCGATCTCGCCCTGCTCCATGGCGTAGGTGACCGCCAGCTCGATGGCCTTGACGGCGTCCCAGGCGTGGCCGCCGAACGTGCTGGCCGTGCCCTCGCCGTAGAGCGCCTCGTAGTCGTCGACGTACGCCTGCGCGACAGGTGCGATCTCGTTGTCAGCGGACAGCTCGTCGACGACGATCATCGGGCCGATGGGCAGCCTCACGCCGTTGGCGGCAGCGCCCGCCAGCTCGAGGAAGCTGGGGTTGCCGACGCCGTGGCTGACGTAGATCTGACCCTCGTAGCCGCGTGCCGCCAGCTCCTCGACGACCAACGCCGTGTCGCGCACGACGCCCCAGATGAGCACGGCGTCCGGCTGGCTCTGGACTGCGGACAGTACCTGTGCGGTCACGTTCGTGTCCGACCTGCCGTAGCGCTCGATGGCCACGACCTCGATGTCGGTGCCCTCGATCGCGGCGTTGAGCTCGTTCAGGCCGCCCTCGCCGTAGGCGTCGTCGATGGCCAGGTAGGCGAGCGTGTGCATGTCGTTCGCCACCATGTCCTCGACGATGCCCGTGATCATCAGGCGGTCGGTCTGAGGCGTCTTGAAGACCCAGTGGCGCTCGTCGACCGGCTCGATGATGTTGGCAGCCGCCGCCATGCTGATGTTGGGGACGCCGGCCTCCTGGACGGTGTCGATGATGGCGAGGCTGTTGGCCGAGATCGTGCAGCAGATCACGACGTGGACGTCGTTCTCCTGGATCAGGCGGCTGACGTTCGTGACGGCCTGGCCGGTCTCGGAGGCCGTGTCCAGGAAGACGATCTCGACGGGCACGCCATTGATGCCGCCGGCGGCGTTGATCTGGTCCTGCAGCATGCGGAACGTGTTCGCCTCCGGCTCGCCCAGCGCCGAGGCGGCGCCTGTCGCGGCGGCCGCCGCGCCGATGCGCAGCGTCTGCGCGAAGGCGGCTGGCGCGAGGGCCAGCAGGAGTGACAAGCCGATTTGCAGCGTCCTTCTCATCCTCGTTCCTCCCTTGGTGTAGACGTACACGGCGGCGCGAGTCATCTCGCCACCACCGGCCTTACCGGTAGTAGGGGTTGCCGCGGCTCCACGCCCTCGAACGGGCTGCCCTCCTCGAACCATCTCTTGGGTGCGGCATGGCCCCAGAGCGTCTGCCTGCGCGGGTCGTCGAGGTCCCACCTGATGGGAGCGAACTCGGGGTCGAGCGTCCGGTAGTCGCCCGTGAAGAGCTCGATGCGGTGGCCGTCAGGGTCGCGCAGGTAGAGGAAGAAGGCGTTAGAGATGCCGTGCCTGCCGGGGCCTCTCTCGATCGAGGCGCCCCGGCCGGAAGCCGCCAGCACGTCGCAGGCATGTATCACGTCCATCTCGCCGCGCACCCACATGCCTACGTGGTGGAGCCGCGGGCCCACGCCATTGGTGAGGGCGATGTCGTGCACGTTCCCCTTGCGGTGCAGCCACACCGCCCACAGGCGCGGCGGCGTCTCCTCGGTCTCGGTGTACTCGCTGACGCGGAAACCCAGGTCGCCTGAGAGCCACTCGTACGTGTCCTGCAGCTCGGCGGCGAAGGCGTTGACGTGGTCGAGCCGCTGGACGGCGGCCCCACGGTAGGTGTCGTAGCTCTGCAGGTGACGCTTCACGACGTCCTGCCGGTGGTAGAACGCGAGCGGCACCCCGAAGGGGTCCCGCACGTGCAGCGTCCTGCCCTGGCCCCTGGGAAGCGCTTCCACCACGTCGAGCCCGCGGCCGGCGAAGTACCGCGCGGCCAGGTCCAGGTCGGCTTCCGTGCGCACCCGGAAGCCCAGGCGCAGGCACGTGCCCGGGGTGCCGCGCCTGAGGACGATGGCGTGGTGGCTGGTGTCCTCGAGCCCCCGGAGCCACAGCGTCTCGTCGTCCTGCGCCGTGACGACCATGCCCAGGGCGTCTGCGTAGAAGGCCTTCGAGGCCTCCAGGTCGGTTGCTCCCAGCTCCACGTGAGACACGCGCAGAACGTCGAACGGCGGGCTCGCGTTGGGCTCGACGAGTGGCATGCTCAGTCGGCCGCGCCCTGCTGCACCGCGCCGCGCAGCTCGTCACGAGGCTCGGCGGTGCGGGCGAGGAAGGCGTCCACGCGCTCGACCAGCGGCGCGATGTCGTAACCCTGGTAGAGGGCGCCCTGCGTCCTGACCGGGTCGCCGAAGAAGAACTTCTCGTAGAGGTTCTGCCTGCCTCCGAAGGACGAGATCGTCATGTCCCACGCCAGGCGGAACAGCTGGATGCGGTCCTGCGCGCTGGCGTTGCGAGCCTGGAGGAACCGGTCGACGGCGTCGGCCATGGGTCCCGCCTGGTCCGCCTCCGTGGGGATCATGATGAGGCCGCTGGCCGCGAGCAGCTGCAGGATCTCCACCATCCGCGGGTAGACCTCGGGGAAGTAGTTGCGGGCGGCGTTGAGTGCCTGCTTCCCAGGCGTCATGGTGCCGAACCCGTCCGGCGCGGCGGTCTCCTCGGCTTGCGTCCTGAGCGCTTTCATGATCTCGAGGACGATGATCAGCTCGGCCATCTTCTGCTGGACGTGCTGGAACTGGTCGGAGCCGATCGTGTCGACGATCTTCTTGGCGACGCCGAGGAAGGCCTCGGCCTTGGCGATCTTGACGTTGATGACCTGGTGCGCCATGTGGAACAGCGCGCCGGTCTCGCCGTAGGCACGGTTCGCGAGCTTGACGTCGTTGAGCAGGAACACGCGGTCCCATGGCACGAGCACGTCGTCGAACACGACTAAAGCGTCCATCTCGTCGAAGCGCGAGGCCAGCGGGTGGTCCTTGTGGCTCCGGCCCACGTCGAGCGGCTCGCGGCCCACGAAGGACAGGCCAGCGGTGTCCGTGGACACGGCGAACGCCAGGGCGTAACGGGTCATCTCCTCCTGCTCCTTGAGCACGGTGGAGGGGTAGATGAGCAGCTCGTCGGCGATGGGCAGCGTCGCCAGCATGCGGGCGCCGCGCACGACGATGCCTTCCTCGGTCTCCTGCACCAGCCCGAGCGCGATGTAGGGGTCGGGCAGCTGGTCGGCCCGCACCGACCTGTTGACCTGCGGGTTCGTGAGCGCGTGGGTGAGGCAGAGGTCGTTCTCGCGCACGTGCTCGTAGTAGCTGCGGACGTTCTCGCCGAACCGGGGGTCGTTCTGTGCGAAGTAGTCGGCCGCCCTGGCCGCCGCCATGAGGTTGACGTTGAGGTAGTCCGGGCTGCGGCCGATGAACCCCAGGCTGTGGTCGGCCCAGACCTTGTGCATCCGTGACCGCCGCTTGAGATCGTCCTTGGTCAGGGTCTCCAGGAAGCTGGCCCCGACGCGGTCACCGGTCGAGGGGCTCTCGTACGTCATGACGTCTCGCAGGTCGGGGCGGTGCTGCAGGTCGTACAGCTCGGCCACAGACCGGGCGATGCCCGCCGTGGCCGGGTGCGTGGTGGGGTCCTTCACCCGCTCACCGCCCAGGTAGATCGTGGGCGGTCGGCGGCGCAGCCCCTCGAGGAACTCGTTCCCTGTGCGCGCTGGCATGTCCTCTTGGTCGCTCCCCTCTTCTTTCCCGCTAGGTCCCGAGCCGGGGGACGCGGTGGTCCCCGAGCGCTATGGCGATGTTCTGCGTCTCCATGTAGAAGTCGAAGCTGTAGTCGCCGCCGTCCCGGCCGATGCCGCTGGCCTTCATCCCGCCGAACGGCGTGGGCAGGTGCCGGACGTTGTGCGAGTTGACCCACACCATGCCGACGTCGAGCGCCTGAGCGAAGCGGTGGGCGCGGGCCACGTCGCGTGTCCACACGTACGCCGCCAGGCCGTAGTCGACGTCGTTGGCGACGTCCAGCGCCTCGGCCTCGTCAGCGAACGGGATCGCGGTGAGCACAGGCCCGAAGATCTCCTCTCGTGACACGCGCATCGACGGCCCCGCGCCCACGAACAGGGTGGGCCGCACGTACAACCCGCCCAGCTCGGCGTGGGGCTCACCACCTGCCGCCACCCCCACGCCCTCCCGGCGGGCCAGCTCGAGGTAGGAGCTCACCTTCGCCAG
>DASVCK010000167.1:0-2280 GCA_036381675.1 Trueperaceae bacterium
GACGCTCTTGGTCATGGTGACGTTGAAGGCGACCGACTCTTCCTCCATCACGCCGTAGTCCTGGAGAACGAATGCGGCGTGATCCTTCCAGAAGCGACGGCGCTGTCGTGCCGTCCAGCCGGTGGTGTCCGTCCCATCCACCAGCACCCGGCCGCGCGTCGGCCGCTGCAACAAGCCCAGGCAGTGCAGGAGTGTCGTCTTTCCGGAGCCGCTGGGCCCGACCAGCGCGGTGAGCGTTCCGGGTGTGCAGGCCAGGCTAGCCCCATGGACGATCTCCCGTCCATCGATGACCACGGTGACGTTATCGGCTTCGATGCGCATCTCCGCGAGCTTCTTTCTACAGCCTGCGCAGGCTGACACTGGCGAAGGCCCAGCGCGCGGCCACGAGATGGATCAGCGGCGAGATGAGCAGGGCAGCCACGGCGACGGCCACGACGAGGGCAGCACTCTCCTGCCCTCGGAGCAGGACGACGAGCACCGCCAGGGCAAGGCCGATCGCCCATTCCCTGGCTACCCGGTCAGCAAGGATCTCCAACCAGGGCTTACCGGCCAGGCGCAAGGGGAAGTCGCGCCGGGCCTTGAGCGCGGCCGTGATGAACGCCCCGATGAGGGCCGACACGGCCAGCGCGACGATCAGCGCCACGAACGAAACCCCCCGAAGCCAGGCAAAATACGCCGTGAACTGAGCGATCAGGATCCCTTCCTCGGCGACGTACTTCACCTGTACCTTGTGCTGCAGTCCGTGCCGCGCCAGCAGTGCCTGGGTCGGGCCGAGTCCCGTGAACACGAGGTTCCGCGTCGACGCCACGCTGGTGAGGAAGTCGTCGTCGAACCGGTCGTAAAGGCCCGGCACGACGACGACGATCGCGTCGTCGGGGAATACCAGGTCCCCGGATCCACCCCGCGAGAGGGGGAGATCGATCGGCCCCGCATACCGGTAGAACGCCATCGTGCTCAGGGCTTCGGCGGCGGTGAGGGGCTGACGCGACCACAACGCCAGGCCCTCGCCGAGAAACGCCCTGACATCCTCCGGAACCTGATCGGGGGGCAACGGGATCAAGCCGGGCATGGGTTGACTGCCTCGCGTCTCGGCACCGCGACCCGCTCCCAGCATGAGGTCAAGCCACCGCTGGTTGACCAGAGAGAAGGCATCGTACGATCCGAGATCGAGCTGGTTCGGGCCGTCGTCAGTCCACGTGTAGGACAGCGCGACTGCGTTGGCTCGTTCCGCGTCGTTCACTACGGCACCCACGTCGGGCATGACTTCCTGAAAACCGCGGTCGCCTGTCTCTGGAGGGAACGAGAACGAGAGAGCGACCTGATCGGCTAGGGACTTCCACTGGGCCTGCTGGGCCGCGAGGTCCCTGGCCGTCGTGTAGGCCGCGAACGCGGGGGCGACCGCGGCCAGGACCAGGGCGAAGGTGGTGGCCTTGAGGACGACCGAGACGGCGCGCAGGCTCTTGACCGCCGGCTCGCGCGCCGCGAGCATCCTCGTGCCTGGCCACGAGGCGACGGACATCGCCACCGCGCACGCCATCGTCGTGAGGATCACGATGGCATCGAGCGTCAGCAACGCCCGGGCGTAGTAGGGCACGAAGACCCAGCCGTGAGCCAGGCCGACGGAGATCGCGGCGACCACGCCGCAGATCACGGCGGCGGCGGACATCGCCGCCAGGAATCCAACGAGGTCTTCGTACTGGATGCGCCAGGTCGAGACGCCCGCCAGCACGCGCAACGCCCGGCCCCTGGCCTTGACCGCGAGCCAGTACAAGACCAGGGAGACCATCAACGCGACGGCGGCGAGCAGACTCACGCCGAAATCACTCTGCCTCACCAGAAGCTCCAGGGTCGCGCGCAGCGAGCCGCCGGTCCACTCGCGGTCGACCCGGTGCGTCGTCAGCCAGGCATCGAACTCGGCGAGGCGAGCCGTCTCGCCCGTCACGAGATACTGACCGCTCGCGTAGGAGTGCGCCAGCGCCGCGCTACTCCGAACCTCGGCGTCGGGCTGGTCCCCGAAGCGCTGGATCCGCTCCGGAAAGGGGTTCTGGGTACCCACCACCACGAAGACCTGGCCCGACTGGTCGCCGCTCAGATCCGGCGCAACCTTGAGCAGGCCGAGCCCCAGGCGGTCGCTGAGCACCCCGAGCTGCCGAAACGCCTCCTCGTCGGACATGCCGGATGCCGTGAAGTCGAGCCGGACCGCGGACTTCGTACCAAGCTGCTCCGGGTAGCTCCGGTCACGCAGCTCCGTGACGATCGCCGCCACGACGGCCAGCAGGG
>DASVCK010000168.1:0-8777 GCA_036381675.1 Trueperaceae bacterium
TCAACCCCTTCGCGCTCGGCATCGCAGCCAAGCTCGGCTTCAACTACCACTTCTGAGCATCAGCGCCGACTGAGTAAGTAAGCCCAAGCTTCCTGTCGCCCCCGCCCTCCAGGGCGGGGGCTTCGTTTGCCAGGACCTGTCTGGACCGCTCTACCCTCAGCCCACCAGATACAGCAGGTCGGTGACGTAGCCGGGCAGGTCATCGCCCTTGAGACCGCGCTTCTTGATGCTGAGGCCGGGCGGGTAGCGCGTGACCTCGACATGGAACGGGAGCTTCCTGAGGGCCTTGGCGTCGAAGTCGATCGCGTCCATGTCGTCGCCCTGGAAGGTGACGTGCACGTCGGTCATGTGCTCCTTGATCGTCGCCACGCCCTTCGAGCCGGCCAGCAGGCGCAGACGGGTCAGCTCCACGAAAGCCTTGACCTCGGGCGGGAACGGTCCGTACGCCTCGCGCAGCTCCTTGGCGACGCGCGACACCTCGGCCAGGCTGTCCGTCTCCGCGAAGCGCCCGTAGAAGTTCACCCTCACGTCGTCGTCCTGCACGTAACTGGGGCTCAGGCGGGCATCTATCGACAGGTCGATCGTCACCTGCGGTCGCTCGGCGGCGCGCTGCTCGCCCTTCAGCTTGGCGATCTCCTCGGCCAGCAGCTCGGTGTAGACCTCAAGCGACACGGCGCTGATGTGCCCGTGCTGCTCGGGGCCCAACAGGTTGCCGACGCCGCGGATCTCCATGTCCTTCTCGGCGAGCAGGTGGCCGGACCCCAGGTCGTTGAGCTCGGCGATCGCGTACAGCCGTCGCTGCGCCTGTTCTGTCAGCCGGCCCGGGTAGAGCATGTAGGCCCAGGCCTCGGTCTCCCGCCTGCCGACGCGGCCCCGCAGCTGGTAGAGCTGGGCCAGGCCGAGCCGGTCAGCGCGCTCGATGACGAGCGTGTTCGCGCCGGTGATGTCCAGACCCGACTCCACGATCGTCGTCGAGAGCAGCACGTCGTACGCGCCCTCGTCGAACCCGAGCATGACCTGCTCGAGCTCGTCCTCCGGCATCTGCCCGTGTGCGACGCCGATCCGCGCCTCCGGCACCAGCTGTGACAACGTGCGGGCCCTCAGGCTCATGGAGCCGACGCGGTCGTGTATGTAGAAGACCTTGCCGCCTCTCTCGACCTCACCCAGGACTGCCTCCCTCACCGTCAAGGGGTCGTACGGTTGCAGCACGGTCTGGATGGGTTTGCGTCCCCGCGGCGGGGTGAGTATCTGGCTGACGTCACGCAAGCCCACGAGGCTCATGTAGAGCGTGCGCGGGATGGGCGTGGCCGAGAGGGACAGCACGTCGACGTTCGTCTTGAGCCCCTTGAGGCGCTCCTTCTGGCCCACCCCGAAGCGGTGCTCCTCGTCGACGACGAGCAGGCCCAGCCGCTTGTACTCGATGCCGTCAGACAGCAGCCTGTGGGTGCCCACCACCGCGTCCACGCTGCCGTCCTTGAGGCCTGTCAGGACGTCGCGCGCCACCTTGTCGGGCGTGAACCGCGAGAGCATCTCGACCCTCACGGGCAACCCCTTGAAGCGGTCCCTGAACGTCTCGAAGTGCTGCTTGGCCAGCACCGTCGTCGGCACCAGCATCGCCACCTGGTGTCCGTGCCCGATCACCCTGTGGGCCGCCCGCAACGCGACCTCCGTCTTGCCGAAGCCGACGTCGCCCGAGATCAGGCGGTCCATCGGCACGGCGCGCCCCAAGTCGGCGAACACGTCCTCGACCGCCCTCGCCTGGTCCTCGGTGAGGTCGAACTCGAAGTTCTTCTCGATGAGCGGGTCCCAGTCTGGCAACGGTGGGAACGCTTGCCCTGTCGCGACCTGCCGCTTGGCGTACGCCTTGATGAGCTCGGCCGCCAACTCGGAGGCGTTCACCCTGGCGCGCTCGCGCGCCCTGGCCCACTCGTTCGTGCCCAGCGTTGAGAGCCGCGGCGGGTCGTCCGTCGTGCCCGGGTGGCGGCGGAGGAGCGGCAGCTGCTCGACGGGCAGGTACAGCTTGCCCTCACCCGCGTACTGCAGGAGCAGGTAGTCCCTGGTGACGCCCACCACCTGGCGAGGCTCGAGTCCGAGGAAGCGCCCGATGCCGTGGTCTGGGTGGATCAGGTAGTCGCCGACGGTGAGTTGCGACGCGTCGTGGACGGCCTTGCCCGGGGCCCGCTTGAGGCGCCTGCCCCCCTGGTAGCCGTAGAGGAGCTCCTCGGTGAGCACGACCTCCATGCGCTCGGTATCCCGGTACCCGCCCTGAGCCTCGCGCGCCAGCAGTAGGGAGACCTCACCGGAGCGCTCCTCCAGAAGGTTCCGCCAGTGCGACTCGTGCTCGTCGATCACCTTCTCGCGCAGGTAACGGCCGGTGCGCTCGAACTTGAGGAGCAGGTTCACCGTGTACCCGTCGCGCAGCCACATGTGCACGTCCTGGGCGAAGGTGGCGAGCTTGCCGCGGTAGTAGCCGAGGGGCTCGAGGGGAGCCGTGGCCTTGTCAAGGTCGAGGGGGTCCCTGCCGAACGAGACGACCGTGCGACCCGCCAGGTGCCGCCACAGCCAGGACGTTCCGGGCACGGCCGTAGCCGGCTGGTCAGGGGTCGCTGACACCGGGACACCGGCCGCCGCCTCGTTCTCGCCCGGTTCACCGTCCTCCCTGACCGCTCCGGGCATGAGCTCGGGGGCATCGAGGAACACCGTGCCGGGCAGGTGCTCCAGCAGCCTCGTGGTCCACGTCGACCTGTCGTACTCGGCCAGCGACACCGGGGCCAGGACGTGCGAGGTCCGCGCCAGGCCCGCGAGGGTCAGGGTCTCGAGCTCGTCGGCGAAGAACTCCAGGCGCAGGGCGCCCTCCTCGTCGTCCCCGGAGAGGTGCACGCTGATGGTGTCGCCCCTCACGGCGAAGCCCGGAGCGGCGTCACGCTCGTACCCCAACTGCACCAGCCGGGCCAGGAGCTCCTCGCGCGAGTACTCGTCGCCCACCCGCAGCGTCAGGGCCAGGCCGCCTGGGTCGGCGGGGAACGCCTCGAGCGCGCGGTCGAGGCTCACGACGACCTTCTCCTCGAGCTCGTGCCAAGTGGCTACGCCGGGCTCGAAGGTGACCTCCGCGCCGAAGACGGCTGCGTCGGTGAACAACGGCAGCCGGTCTGGTGTCGTGAGCAGTACCGCCGGACCGTCATGCCTGGCGAACAGTGCCAGTCGCGCCACGCTCGGGAGCCCCAGCAGCCGCCCTGCTACAGCGCTGGTGTCAGCTTCCTTGGTCGCCACCTTCGTCATCTCTCGTCATCCTCTGGGTGGTCGATGGCCGCGCGGTAGGCCTGGTTCCTCGGCGCGCCCAGACCGCTGAGAGCGCCGCGCAAGAGCCTACCCCTCACGCCGGCCGCGGCGAGTCGTTCCGCTGCCTCCTGCACCGAGAGGCCGGCGAAGGGGGACTCCTCCGCGTCGTCCTCGGCGTGCGGGCGCGGCGCCACGACAACGACGATCTCCCCCCGAGCCGGCTCGTCGCGGAAGCGGGCGGCGAGCTCGCCCAGGGTGCCGCGGGCCGTCTCCTCATGCAGCTTGGACAGCTCACGTCCAACGCTCGCTTGCCGGTCCCGTCCGCAGGCCCGGGCGAGCTCCTCCAGCGTCTCGGCGAGCCGCTGTGGCGACTCGTAGAGAACGGTGGTGGCGTGCGACCCGGCGATGCCCTGCAGGCGCCTGGCACGCGACGAACCCTTCCTCGGCAGGAAGCCCTCGAACGTGAACCTGGCGGTGGGGAGCCCCGATCCCACGAGTGCAGGCACGAAGGCTGTCGCTCCAGGCAACACGTCGACCTCGAGCCCGGCGTCCAAGGCCATGGCCACGAGCTCGGTGCCAGGGTCCGAGATGCCCGGGGTTCCCGCGTCGGTAACGTAGGCCACCCACGCGTTCTCGGCCAGCAGCGCTTGACCCCTGTTGGCGATCGTGTGCGCGTCCAACCTCTCCAGACGGGCGGTGATGCCGTGCTTGTCCAGGAGAACGCGCGTGCGCCGCGTGTCCTCGGCCGCCACGACGTCTACGCGCCTCAACACCTCGAGGGCCCGGAGCGTGATGTCGCCGAGGTTGCCTATGGGCGTGGGCACCAGCGTCAACCGCCGGCCGCCCTGTGTTTCCTCGCCCTCGGCCATCCGTCCCAGGCTACCGCGGAGGAGTCCGGTGCCCGAGGGCAGGGCGCTACGGCGCGCCGGCGACGAAGCGGGTCAGGCCCGTGTTGGGGTAGTAGAAGGCGAGGATCTGACCGAAGTCGTAGCCCGCGTTAGCCAACGCGCGGGCGCCGTACTGGCTCATGCCCACGCCGTGACCCCAGCCGTCGCCCGTGACGTTGAGCCCACCCTGGACCCTGAAGGCCATCGACTTGAGCCCCCATGAGCGCGCCAGCGCCGTGAGCCTGCTACCGCGCAGCACCCGGCTGCCGCGCGATCCCGAGACCTCGAGCTCATCGACCCTGCCGGACTCCGACAACCCGACGACGCGCAGCGACACGACGTCGCCCACGTCCAGGCCGGCGGCCGTCATGGACGCGCCCACGGCGACGCCGTCGAGGCGGACCGCCCACGAGCGGTGCGGGCTGCTAGACCGAGCGTCCTGCCGCACCACGAGATAGGGCGACCACGTGCCCCACACCTCGGAGCTGGACGCCACCGTTCCGCCGGAGTCGGCGTGGTAGTACGTGCGCGCCGCCCTGCCCTGGTAGGTGACGACCACACCGGCCGTGGCTGCGACGGCCAGGTCGGTGCGGGGATGCTCGGCCTCCACGCCCCGGTACACCTGGCAGTCCTCCGTGGCGCAGAGGTCGTAGGCGGCTGCCGGGTCCAATGACGTCAGCGTGTAGCTGCGCGCGGCCACCGCCTGGGCCTTGAGCGCCTCGAGGGGCCACGAAGCGGCCATCTCGGAGGGCACCACACCCCGCAGGTAGTCCTCGACGCTGACGACGTTCACGACCCGGACCGAGCCGTCCTCGGCGGTCAGGAGCACCGAGCCCCGGTACCGCTGACCCGCGAACTCGAACGGTTCGACTTCCGGCTCCAGCTCGAGCGCGGACCCGACCGGTGCCCCGTCGACGTAGAGGGTGTCACCCACAGCGACGACGGGCCAGGTCAGTCCGGCCGGCGTTCGGAACACCCTCGCGCCGTCGATCCGGCCGGTGTGGGCACCTCCCACGTCGATGACGGCGTCAGGCCGCACCGCGAGCAGCACACGCACGAAAGATGCCTGGGCGTGGGCGATGCCACCCAGCCCAGCGCATAGCAGCACCAACGAGACGGCGCACAGGACCGGCCCGACGCGGAGACTGACGGGGAGAAGACGGTGCGTGCGGGCACGCATGACCATGTCAGTATCGCGGCTGTTCCGGCCCGGGGTACCGGAACAAACCCACACCAACGCCGGCGTCCGTGACAACATCGCGTCATGTTCGTACCTGACCTGCTGTCTGACAAGGTCGTTCTCGTCACAGGCGGAGGCACCGGGCTGGGCCGCGCCATGACGAGGCGTTTCCTGGAGTTGGGCGCGAAGGCCGTCATCGCGAGCCGTCGCCTGGAGGTGCTGGAGGAGACCGCCAGGGAGCTGACCGACCAGACCGGCGGCGAGGTACTGCCCCACCGCCTCGACGTCCGCGACCCCGAAGCCGTGGAGGCGGTCATAGAGGCGGCGTACGAGCGCTTCGGCACTATCGACGTCCTGGTCAACAACGCCGCCGGCAACTTCATCTCGCCGACGGAGCGTCTTTCGCACCGCGCGTTCGACGCGGTGCTAGGCATCGTGCTGCATGGCACCGTGTACATGACGCTGGCGCTGGGCAAGCGCTGGATCTCGTCCCGCAGTGGCGGCACGGTCCTGTCTATCGCCTCCACCTACGCCGAGACGGGCTCGGGCTACGTCGTGCCCTCCGCCGTGGCCAAGGCGGGCGTGGTGTCGCTCACGCGGTCGTTGGCGGGCGAGTGGGGCCGGCACGGCATCAGGCTCAACGCGATCGCCCCGGGGCCGTTCCCGACCCCGGGTGCCTGGAGCCGGCTGATGCCGACCGAGGACCTCCAGGACCGGTTCATGTCGCGGGTGCCTTTGGGTCGGCCCGGAGAGCACGCCGAGCTGGCGGACCTGGCCGCCTACCTGGTCAGCGATTCCTCGTCTTACGTGACGGGCTCGCTCTACTACATAGACGGTGGCGAGAGCGTCTACAACGCCGGCGAGTTCAACCCGTTGTCGGAGCTGTCAGAAGAGGACTGGGAAGCCCTATCCGAGAGCAGGGCATCCAGGCGCTGAGGGCTGGCTCAGAGCTCGGAGCCGCCCGGAAGGCTCATGCGGAACACGCCCGTGGCGTCCTGGTAAGCGACCTTGACCGTGTACACACCGCCGCCCAGCTGGAAGAGCTCGTCGATGGCGATCATCTCTCCCGCCCGGTAGGTACGTTCGAACACGGTCGTGAGCGGGCTGCCAGCGCGACCAGTCTGGAAGCTCGTCGACCTCTCGTGCAGCACGCTGACCGTGACCGCTCCGCGCCTGACCAGGCCGCGGAAGCCCACCGGCATGTCCTCGCGCATGACCGTCCGGCGCGACGTCTCCGCGACGTGGTCCATCTTGTAGACGAAGATCGGCGTCTGGGTAGGCACACCCAGGTACCAACCCCGCAGCTCGCCGACGACGAAGAAGATGGCTGCCAGGACGAGCAGGAAGCCGAGGAAATCGCGCATGTGAGCACGATGATAACGCGCTCACGGTCGGCGGCGTCGTGGACTTTGCCGCGTTCCGGCCTGAAGATCGGGGCGTGCCGTTCGGTAGTCCGGCACGCCCCGCCTGTGAGAACTCGACCGAGCGCCTCTTCGGCCGCTCCGGGAACCTACGAGGCGACGCCCTTCGGCGTGCTGCTCTTGATGTTCCTGAGCACGGTGTGGAGGATGCCGCCGTTGAGGTAGTAGTCGATCTCGACGGCCGTGTCCAGCCGGCTGACGACCTCGAAGTCGACGGTGGTGCCGTCCTCGCGCGTAGCCTTGACGGCGATGCGCTGCTTGGGCTCCAGCTTGGCTGGCACCTCGATGTCGAAGGTCTCCCGGCCGGTGAGGCCGAGGACGTCGGGATCCTGGCCGTCGAGGAACTGCAACGGCAGCACGCCCATGCCCACGAGGTTCGAACGGTGGATGCGCTCGTAGCTCCTGGCGATGACGGCCCTGACGCCCAGCAGGTACGTGCCCTTGGCCGCCCAGTCGCGGCTGGAGCCCATGCCGTAGTCGTGGCCGGCCAGCACGATCGTCGGCACGCCCTTCTCGATGTAGTTGCGGCTGGCCTCGTAGATGCTCTTGACCTCGCCGTCCGTGAAGTCGGTCGTGAAGCCGCCCTCGGTGCCCGGCGCGATCTGGTTCTTGAGCCGGATGTTGGCGAAGGTGCCGCGGGTCATGACCCTGTCGTTGCCGCGGCGGGAGCCGTACGAGTTGAAGTCCCACTTCTCCACGCCGCGCTCCATGAGGTACTGGCCCGCCGGGCTGTTGACCGCGATGGATCCGGCCGGCGAGATGTGGTCCGTGGTGACGGAGTCGCCCACCTTGACCAGCACGCGCGCGCCACGGATCGCCTGTGCGGTGGACGGGTCGTCAGGCATGTCGATGAAGAACGGCGGCTCCTGGATGTACGTGGAGGTCTCGTCCCAGTCGAAGAGCTGCCCGCCCCTCACCGGGATCGCGTTCCACTGCTCGTTGGACTGCTCGATGCCGTCGTAGATGCGCTTGAAGGTCTCGGGGTTCATCGCCCTCTCGAGCTGCTCGGTGACCTCGGCGAAGGTGGGCCACAGGTCGCGCAGGTAGACGGGGCGGCCGTCCCGGTCCTCGCCCAGCGGGTCGTTCACGATGTCGATGTTCACCGTGCCCGCGAGCGAGTACGCGACTACCAGCGGCGGGCTCATCAGGTAGTTCGCCTTCACATGCGGGTTGATGCGACCCTCGAAGTTGCGGTTGCCCGAGAGCACGCTGGCCGCGACGATGTCGCCTTCCTGGATGGCCTGCACCACCGGCTCCGGCAGGGGGCCGGAGTTGCCGATGCACGTCGTGCAGCCGTAGCCCACCACGTAGAACCCGACCTGCTCGAGGTACGTCATGAGGCCCGTGTCGTTGTAGTACTCGGTCACGACCTTAGAGCCCGGCGCCAGGCTCGTCTTGACCCACGGCTTGGCCCGCATGCCGCGCTCCGCCGCCTTCTTCGCTACCAGGCCGGCGGCCAGCATCACAGAAGGGTTGCTGGTGTTCGTGCACGAGGTGATGGCAGCGATGACGATGTCGCCGTGGGTCAGGTCCTTGTTCACCGAGCCCATGCTCAGCCGCCCGGTCTTCTTCAGGGCGTCGTCATCGAGGGCGAAGCCGCGCTCGTCGAACGGCTTGCGGAGGTCCGCCTCGAACTGGGTCTTGACGTCGGCGAGTCGGATACGGTCCTGCGGCCGCTTGGGCCCGGCGACCGACGGCTCCACGGTCCCGAGGTCGAGCTCGATCGTGTCGGTGTACGTGGGCTCCGGCGCGGAGTCCTCGCGGAACATCATGTTCGCCTTGGCGTAGCGCTCGAGGGCCTCGACCTCGTCTGGCAGGCGGCCGGTCTGGCGGTAGTAGCGCAGCGTCTCGGCGTCGATCGGGAAGAAACCTACGGTCGCGCCGTACTCCGGAGCCATGTTGCCGATCGTCGCGCGGTCTGGCACGGTCATCGTGGATAGGCCGGGACCGAAGAACTCGACGAACTTGCCGACCACGCCCTTCTTCCTGAGCATCTGCGTGACGACCAGT
>DASVCK010000169.1:0-9646 GCA_036381675.1 Trueperaceae bacterium
AGCGGTCCTGCTCACCGGCCCGCTCGCTGCCGAGGTTCTCAGGCCCCAGGAGCATGCCGGGGCCGCGGCGCTGCGCGTGGCCCTGGCGCGGGCCGAGCTCGCCTCTCTGAACCTGCCCTTCGATACCGTTCAGGAGATCGAGCTGACGGGCGCGTACGAGAACGGTGGCGCCGAGGTCTCGGCGGCGTTGGGGTTGGACGGAGGCGTGCCCTCGTTGGGAGCCGAGGTGAGCTGGTCGACGGTAACGCCTGCGAGCCCGAACCTGGTCCTCGGCGTGTCGGCGACGCTGGCTTTCAGCGCCGACTCACGATCGCGCACGAACCTTGTGGGCGAGGAGCTGGAGGTGGCCAGGCGCGATCTGGCCGCTTTCGGTCCAGCACAGGCCGCGCGCGAGAGCACCGCCCTGGCGCTGCTCGAGCTCGCCTACGAGGAGCTGTCACTGCTCACGAACGCTGCGGACGCCGCGGCTGTTGCCGCAGTCGGGGCCGAGGGCCCCGCGGATCAGGAGCGGCTGGAGCGCGCGGCAGAGCGCGCCCAGGCCGAAGCCGAGGACGCCTGGCGAGCCTACGTGCGCGCTCTTTTCGAGTACCTCGATGAGATCGACGCGGTCTTGGCCGCGCCAGCGTGCGATGCCAGCAGCGAACTACAGAACTGGATGAGGTGGAGTTGATGCGAGTACTGGTCACCGGCACAGACGGCTACCTGGGCACCCTGGTGGCGCCGTACCTGATCGAACGCGGCCACGAGGTCGTGGGCGTCGACACGGGCTACTACAAGGAGGGCTGGCTGTATCACGGCCAGCCGGTGTCGCCCCGGACCGTCGCCAAGGACCTCCGGCGCCTGGTCGTCGACGACCTGAGGGGCTACGACGCCATCGTGCACATGGCAGAGCTCTCCAACGACCCCACGGGCGAGCTCGCACCCAACATCACGTACGACATCAACCATCGTGGCTCCGTGCACCTCGCGACGCTGGCGAGGCAAGCGGGCGTTCCCCGCTTCGTCTACATGTCTTCTTGCAGCGTCTACGGGGTAGCCGAGCAGGACGTCGTCGACGAGACCTCGGCCGTGAACCCGCAGACCTCGTACGCGGAGTGCAAGGTCCTCGTGGAGCGGGACCTGACAGGCATGGCCGGCGACGACTTCTCGCCCACGTTCCTCCGCAACGCCACGGCCTACGGCGCCAGCCCGCGCATGAGGTTCGACATCGTGCTGAACAACCTCGCCGGCTTCGCCCACACCACGGGTGAGATCCGCATGCTCTCGGACGGCACCCCGTGGCGACCCTTGGTTCACGGCCTCGACATCGCGCAGGCTATCGCCTGCTCGCTCGAGGCCCCGCGCGAGGTCGTTCACGCCCAGGTCTTCAACGTGGGCGACACCCGGCACAACTACCAGGTGAGGCAGGTCGCCGAGATCGTGGCGGACACCTTCCCCGGTTGCAAGCTGACCTTCGGCGACAGCGGCTCCGACAACCGCAGCTACCGCGTGAACTTCGACAAGATCGCCTCGAGCCTGCCGGGCTTCTCCTGTCGGTGGGACGCGCGGGCCGGAGCCGAGGAGCTCAGAGCGGTCTTCGAGCGCATCGACCTCACCACCGAGCTGTTCGAGTCACGCCTCTACACCCGCCTCAAGATGCTCAAGCACCTGCTGAGAACGGGCCAGATAGACGAGAGCTTCTACTGGCTCGACGCGCGCACCAAGCCCGACGCTGCCGCCGCCGCCGGCCAGCCCGCCATGCCCGCCGAGGCTCTGGAGGCCGGAGCGTGATCTTCCACGAGACCGGCGTGCAGGGCGTCTACGTCATCGAGCTGGAGCTGAGGTCGGACGAGCGCGGCTTCTTCGCGCGCTCCTACTGCGCCAACGAGTTCGCCGAGCATGGCCTCGAGCCTGCCGTCGTGCAGGCGAACGTCTCCTTCAACCACAAGGCGGGCACGCTCAGGGGCATGCACTACCAGGTACCCCCCGCGGCCGAGACCAAGCTGGTCAGGTGCACCAGCGGGGCCATCCACGACGTCATCGTGGACCTGCGGCCCGACTCGCCCACCTACCTCCAGCACGTGGCGGTCGACCTCACGGCCGAGAACCGCCTGGCGCTCTTCGTACCGCGGATGTTCGCCCACGGCTACCAGACGCTCACGGACGGCGCCGAGGTGACCTACCAGGTGAGCGAGTTCTACACACCGGGCATGGAACGCGGCATCCGGTACGACGACCCGGCCCTCGGCATCAGCTGGCCGCGGGACGTGGCTGTCATCTCGGAGAAGGACCGCTCCTGGCCGGCGTTCGAGCCCCAGAGGGCGGTGGCGTCGTGATCCTCGTCGACAGGGCCCTGGCTCAGCGGGAGGCGGAGGGTAGGCCCGTGCGCGTCGCGATGATCGGCGCCGGTTTCATGGCCAAGGGCGTGGCGAACCAGATACTGAACTCGACGCCGGGCATGCGCCTCGTCGGCATCGCGAACCGTACGGTCGAGAACGCCAGGGCAGCCTACGCGTACGCCGGCGTGGAAGACGTGGCGAACGCTTCCACCCAGCGCGACGTGGCGGCTGCGATCGAGGCGGGCAGGCCGCTGATCACCGATGACCCGTTGTTGCTGGCGCGGGCGGACGGCGTCGACGTCGTCCTGGAGGCGACGGGAGCCGTCGAGTACGGAGCGCGCGCCGTCGTCGAGGCGATCGATTCGCGCAAGCACGTCGTGCTTCTCAACGCCGAGCTGGACGGCACCGTCGGACCCATACTCAAGGTCATGGCGGACGAGGCCGGCGTGGTCCTCAGCGCCTGCGACGGCGACCAGCCCGGCGTCCAGGCGAACCTCATCCGGTTCGTGCAGGGCATCGGCCTGACGCCGCTCGTGGCCGGCAACGTGAAGGGCCTGCACGACCCATATCGCAACCCCACGACGCAGCAGGCGTTCGCTGAGAAGTGGGGCCAGCGGCCCAGCATGGTCACCAGCTTCGCCGACGGCACCAAGATCAGCTTCGAGCAGGCGATCGTGGCCAACGCTTTCGGCTTCACGGTCGAGAAGCGCGGCATGGTGGGCCGGGAGCACCGGGAGCACGTGGACACAGGTGTCAAGTACTACGACGTCGACTCCTTGCGGGCCTCCGGCGGGGTGGTCGACTACTTCGTGGGCGCGCTGCCCAGCCCGGGCGTGTTCGTCTACGCCACCCACGACGACCCCAAGCAGCGGCACTACCTGAACCTCTACAAGCTGGGCGAGGGCCCGCTGTACAGCTTCTACACCCCGTATCACCTGTGCCACTTCGAGGTCCCCACCTCGCTGGCCCGCGCTGCGCTGTTCGGCGACGCCGTCATGGCGGCGGCGGGAGCGCCGAAGGTCGAGGTCATCACCGCGGCCAAGCGCGACCTGAAAGCGGGCGAGACGCTAGACGGCCTGGGCGAGTACATGACCTACGGGCTGTGCGAGACCGCGGCGGAAACCGCGCGCCTGTCGCTGCTGCCCATCGGCGTGGCCGAGGGCTGCATGCTGCAGCGCGACATCGCCAAGGACGAGGTCATCACGTACCGCGACGTCGAGCTGCCGCAGGGGCGGCTGATCGACGACCTGAGGACCAGGCAGGCCAGGCATTTCAGGTCCGCCTTCGGGGTCGCCGATGCGAAGGCTAGAGAGGAGGTAGGCGCGTGAAGGCAGTGATCCTGGCAGGGGGGTTCGGCACACGCTTGGCCGAGGAGACGACGGTGAGGCCGAAGCCGATGGTCGAGATAGGCGGCCGGCCCATCCTCTGGCACATCATGAAGATCTTCGAGGCGGGCGGCGTCAACGAGTTCGTCATCGCCCTCGGCTACAAGGGCGAGGTCATCAAGGACTACTTCCTCAACTTCTACGCCATCCACAACGACATCACCGTCGACCTCGCCACCGGCGCGGCCACGATCCACGACGGCAACCAGCCGCAGTGGAAGGTGCATCTCGTCGACACCGGGCTCAACACCATGACGGGAGGCCGCCTACGCCGCCTCAAGCCGTGGCTGACGGAGGGCGAGCCGTTCTTCTTCACTTACGGAGACGGCGTCGCCGACTTGGACGTCCGCAAGCTCGCGGCGTACCATCGCTCGCACGGCAGGGTCGCGACCGTGACGACCGTGCGGCCGCCTGCACGGTTCGGCAACCTCACCTTCGACGGCGACCGCGTCGTCAACTTCCACGAGAAACCCGAGGAGGGCGAGGGCTGGATCAACGGAGGGTTCTTCGTCCTCAACCCGCAGGCGATCGACTACATAGACGGCGATGCCACCGTGTGGGAACGCGAGCCGGTGGACCGCATGGTGAGCGACGGCCAGCTGCGCGGCTACAGGCACTTCGGCTTCTGGTCGTGCATGGACACCCTCAAGGAGAAGGAGATGCTCGAGGAGATGTGGTCCTCGGGCGGTGCCCGGTGGAAGATCTGGGACGACGCACCACGGCTGGAGGCGGTGGCGGCGGGCTGACCCGGCATCCTGGCGGCGGGGCTTTCCCAGGCCGGCGCGGGCACGGCCGAGACGTTCCTAGTGCCGCGGCGGCAGGAAGATTCCGTCCACCAGGGCGAGGTCAAGGAAGCGGTCGCACGCGTCCTGGAGCTCCTGGCCCGTGAAGTCCCGGAAGGCGAGCACCTCGACCCTGGCGCCGCGCTCCTGGGCCAGCTGCACCACGGGCGTGAAGTCGGCGTCCCCGGTGGCAAGGGCTATGACGTCTACGCTGCCCAAGGACCGGAAGACGTCGGCCGCAATGCCCAGGTCCCAGTCGCCCTCCAGGAGCGGCTTGTCGTCTTCCGACACGCGCACCCTGACCTTCAGCCGCCGCACGCGGAAGCCGAGCGCCGTGAGCTTGGTGACGAAACCGTAGTTCGACCCGTCGTCGTCCCGCTCCACCACGTAGGCGGTGGCGTGCGCCAGACGCCTGCCGCGCGCGGCGACGTCCAGCAGCCGGCCGTAGTCGACGACCTCACCGCGCAGATCGCGGGCCGCGAAGAACAGGTTCTGGGTGTCGACGAAGAGCGCCACGCGCTGCTGCGGGTCCTCGAAACCTGCGAACTCGTGGCCCGAGCTCATGCAGCACCCTCCTCGGAGCGCGCGCGACCGCCCAGCCACTTGCCCATGATCAGGTTGTCCTCGAACGGCCCGCCGCGCTCGAGCCTCACCTGGCCTACCTCCCTGCCCTCCAGGGCGAAGCCCTCCGACCTGTAGAGCGCGATAGCGGCCTCGTTGCCGGCCCTCACCTGCAGGCTCACCTTCAACACGCCCACGCGCCGGCACCAGTCGTAGGCCTCGCTCAGCAAGGCTCTCCCCACGCCGTGGCGCCGCTCGGTCGGCGACACCGCCAGCGTGAGCACGGCCACGTGCTCCAGCCGCCACGCCGGCGACCTGTGCAGCTCGCACCAACCCACCACTCCCGTGCCGCGGGCGGCGACGAGGTAGAGGGAGCGCTGAGGGTCGTCCACGCCGATGCGCGCGGCGAGCGAGGTGGACGACGAGGGGCCGTCGCCAACGAAGTACCGCTCCTCGCGGTAGATGCCGCTGAGCAGCCGGGTGACCTCGGACGCATCGGAGGGCCGTGCGGGACGCAACGTGAGGCTTGCCGTGGCCACAGACGGAGTATAGGTGCCGTTGTTATCCTTGCCTCCGCCCCATCGGCCCAGGAGTGAGCATGTCCAAACTCGTTTCCGCCGAATCCGTGACCGAGGGTCACCCGGACAAACTCGCCGATCGCATCAGCGACAGCGTCCTGGACGCGATCCTGGCACAGGACCCCAACGCCAGGGTCGCCGCCGAGACGCTCCTCACCAGGGGCCTTGCCCTGGTGGCCGGCGAGGTGACGACGACGGCCGACGTCGACGTCCAGGCCTGCGTCAGGAACGCCGCTCGCGAGGTGGGCTACACGGACGCCGCGTACGGCTTCGACGCCGATCACTCGGCGGTCCTCATCGCCCTCTCCGAGCAGTCAGGCGACATCGCTCAAGGGGTGAACCGGGCCCAGGAGGCGGCGAGCGGCGACCTCTACGATCTGACGGGCGCGGGCGACCAGGGGCTCATGTTCGGCTACGCGATCGACGAGACGCCGGAGCTCATGCCTCTGCCCATCACGCTCGCCCACCGCATGGCGCGGCGCCTGGCCGAGGTGAGGCGCAGCGGCGAGCTGCCCTACCTCCGGCCTGACGGCAAGACGCAGGTGACCCTGGTCTACGATGGCGACGTCGCCACTGCCGTCGAGAACGTGGTGCTGTCCGCCCAGCACGACGACGGCATCGCGCTCGAGGAGCTGAGGGCCGACATCGTCTCGCACGTGATCCAGCGCGTGCTGCCGCCCGAACTTGATTCGTCGCGAGCGCGCTTCCTCGTCAACCCGACGGGCCGCTTCGTCGAGGGCGGGCCCGGCGCTGACGCGGGCCTCACCGGCCGCAAGATCATCGTCGACACGTACGGCGGGGCGGCCCCGCACGGCGGAGGAGCTTTCAGCGGGAAGGACCCCACGAAGGTGGACCGCTCGGGCAGCTACTTCGCTCGTTACATCGCGAAGAACGTGGTCGCCTCCGGTCTCGCGCGACGCTGCCAGGTGCAGCTCGCCTACGCGATCGGCGTCGCCAAGCCCGTCGGCATGTACGTGGACACGTTCGGCACCGGCGCCCTGCCCGACGACAGGCTGGCCGACGCCGTCAGGGAGTGCTTCGACGGCCGCCCGGCTGCGCTGATCGCAGAGCTCGACCTGAAGCGCCCCATCTACGTCCCCACCAGCGCTTACGGCCACTTCGGAGGGCCCGGGTTCCCGTGGGAGCTGACCGACAGGGTGAGCCGGTTGCAGGAGGCCGCCAAGGCGCTGGCCTGAGCCGGAAATCCGGTCAGGCACGCGCTAAAGGCTCGGCTAGGACCGCGAGGGGTTCGGTTAGACTGCTGTCCATGGCGAGGATAGTGCTTGGCAACCGGGAGGGGACCCTGGCCGTGCGCCACGGCCGAGGCGTCATGGAGGACCTGGGCGAGGAGTGGCCCGACCTGCATGTCACCGTCAGGACCCTGACCGGCGGCGAGGATTCCGAGGCCGTGCTAGCCGCGCTCTCCGCTTCGAAGATAGACGTGGCCGTAGTACAGCTGGACACCTTGCCGCCCACGCTGCCCGAGGAGCTGACCTTGGCCGCGGTGCGTAAGCGCGCCGAGGCTCGCAGCGCCCTCGTGGCCAAGCGAGCCAGCACGCTCTCAGAGCTGCCGGAAGGCTCCGTGGTGGGCGTCTTCTCGGATCGGGACGCGGCGTTCCTGGCCGCAGCGAGAGCTGGCCTCAAGACACGGCTGCTGACCGGCACCCCGGAGCAGCGTCTGCCGCTCGTGACGTCAGGTGAGCTGGGCGCCATCGTCATGCCGGCCGCAGCCCTGATCGCGCTCGAGCTGCGCAACCACCTCGGTGGTCTGCTGGACATAGACGCCTTCACGCCCGCGCCCGGGCAGGGCGGCGTGGGACTCGTGGTGCGCGCCGACGACGACCTGGCGGTGGAGTCCGTGTACCCGCTGCAGCACCGTCCCAGCTTCGACCGGGCGAGGGCCGAGCGGGCGTTCGCTGCCGCCGCCGGCGAGATGCCGGTGGGAGCCGCAGCCACCGTCACCGACGACGGCGAGCTCACCCTTGTCGGCGCCGTCGTCAAGGACCAGACGTCGGTGCAGGCGAGCGTCACAGGCGAAGCGCGCGAGGCCGAGGACTTGGGCCGCGAGCTGGCCCAGGACGTGCTGGAACGCCTCTCCAAGCTCTGACCAGGTCCAGCCGCCGAAGCCCTTAAGGGCGGCCGCCAACGCCTTGCTAGCCGGCAGCCCGCGCCGCCTGGCTCGAGCGCTCGGCGAGTATGCGCTCGGCCACGTTGTGGGGTACGCCGTCGTACTTGTCGAACCGCAGCGAGTACGCGCCGCGCCCGCCCGTCATCGACCTGAGGTCGGCCGAGTAGCTCTGCAGCTCCGCCATGGGCACGTGCGCGCTCACCAGGCTGACGGAGCCCTCGGCGTCCATACCGAGGATCCGACCGCGCCGCGTGTTGAGGTCAGAGATGACGTCACCGGTGAAGCGGTCTGGAACCCTGACCTTGACCAGCATGACCGGCTCGAGAAGCTGGGGAGCAGCCTGCGCCATGGCCTCCTTGAAGGCGTGCGAAGCCGCCGCCTGGAACGCGACGTCCTTGGAGTCGACGGGGTGGTCCTTGCCGTCGTAGACGGTCACCTTCACGTCCTGAACTGGGTAGCCCCCTAGCGCTCCGGCAGTCATGCCTGCCCTCACGCCCTTCTCGCAGCTGGATTGGAACTGCGTCGGGATGGACCCGCCGACGACGCCCCACACGAACTCGAAGCCCGCCCCTCGCGCCAGGGGCTCCACCCGCAGCGCGACCTCGGCGAACTGGCCGGCACCGCCCGTCTGCTTCTTGTGCCGGTACCTGGCGTCGCCCGTGCCCGCGATCGTCTCACGGTAGGCGACGGACGGCGTACGGGTCTCGATGTCGACGCCGTAGCGCTCCTTGAGCACCTGGGCCGCGATCTCCAGATGGACGTGGCCCATGCCCCACAGGACCGTCTCGCGCGTGTCGGCGTTGCGCTCCAGGCGCATGCCCGCGTCGGCGTCCATCAGGCGGTGCAGCGCCTCTCCCAGCTTGTCCTCGTCCGCCCGCGTCTTCGGGAACACCGCCACGGCCATCACAGGCTCGGGCATGCGGATCTGGGAGAGCACGACGTCCACGCCCGGCTGGGCGAGCGTGTCTCCGGTCGAGACGACGTCCGCCTTCGTGATCGCGCCGATCATGCCGGAGGTCAGCTCCTTGACCTCCTTGAGGTCCTTGCCCTCGGGGACGTAGAGGTGAGCCGTCTTGAGGTCCTCGCCCTTGGTGGTGTCGACCACGGTGTCGCCCGCCTTGAGCGTGCCGCCGAGGACGCGCATCAGCGAGACCTTGCCCATGTACGGGTCGATGACGGTCTTGAACACGCGGGCCGTGAACGGCGCGTCGTCACCGAGCTGCGGGGACTCGCCCCGGTCGACCCGCAGGGGAGCGTGGTCCTCGACCCGCCTGACGCCCTCGAGCATGAAGTCGAGCAGCAGGCTGATGCCCATCTCCTTGATGGCGGAAGTCACGAGCACGGGCGTGAGCTCGTTGCGCACGACCGCCGCATCGAAGGCCCTGCGCAGCTCGCCCGAACCCAGCTCGGCGTCCTCGAGGTACTTGAGCATGAGCTCGTCGTCGGTCTCGACGATGGCCTCCACCAGGCGCTCCCTGTACTCCTGCGCGATGCCGGCCACCTCGTCCGGCATGTCGACGGGCTTGGGCTCGCCCTCGGGCCACTCGTAGGCCTGCATGTCGAGCAGGTCGACGATGCCGCGGAACGTCTCGGCCTGGCCTATGGGCACCTGGATAGCAGCCAGGTTGCCGGCCAAGGTGGACTCGATCTCGGCCATGGTCCTGAAGAAGTCCGCGTTCTCCCGGTCCATCTTGTTGATGACGACCATGGTGGAGAGCTCGCGCTCCAGGCTCGAGCTCCAAACCCGCTCCGTGCCCACCGCCACGCCGGACACGGCCGACACGACGATCATCGCCGCGTCCGCGGCCGCCATCGCTCCGCGTATCTCGCCCACGAAGTCCGCGTAACCGGGCGTGTCTATCAGGTTGAAGCTCTGGCCTTGCCACGTCAGGGG
>DASVCK010000170.1:0-3844 GCA_036381675.1 Trueperaceae bacterium
TCGTGCACCTGTCCGTTGTCAACAGCGTGGAGCATGGCGAGCGGGATGCTGGCCGTCGAGTTGTTGCCGTACTCGTCCACCGTCACGACGACGCGCTCGCGCTCGAGCCCGAGGCGCTCGCGGGCGGCGTCGATGATGCGCAAGTTCGCCTGGTGCGGCACGAAGAGGCTGATGTCCTCGGGTTGCAGGCCAGCCTTCTCGATGGCCTCGAAGGTCGAGGTGGTCATCACGCGCACGGCGAACTTGAAGACCTCGCGGCCGTTCATGTAGACATGCTCGGCCAGCGGCACGCCGCCGGGCAGGCACTTGCCCACGGCCCGGCGGTGCAGGTGCTCCCCGCCCGAGCCGTCCGCACCCATGACCACGGACCTGATGCCGAACTCCTCTGGCACCGCCTCGATGATCGCAGCCCCGGCGCCGTCACCGAACAGCACCGCGGTGGAGCGGTCCTCCCAATCGACGATCTTCGTGAGCGCCTCGCTGCCGATCGCCAGCACCCGGCGGCACTGGCCGGTCTCTACCAGCCCGCGCGCCACGCCCACGGCGTAGATCCAGCCGGGGCAGGCGGCCAGCAGGTCGAACGCCCCGGCGGACAGCTTGAAGCGGTCCTGTACCAGAGCGGCCGTGGCCGGGAACAGGGCGTCCGGCGTGTTGGTCGCGATGATGACCATGTCCACGCCCGCCAGGGCGTCATCGCCGTGGCGAGCCAAGATGTCCTCGACCGCCCGGAACGCCAGGTCGCTCGTGTACTCGTCCTCGCCGGCCACGTGGCGTCGCTTGATGCCCGTGCGCGACGTGATCCACTCGTCGGACGTGTCCATCATCCGCTCGAGGTCATGGTTGCTGAGCACGTTCGGCGGGGCGTAGGCCCCGAGGAGCGTGATGCCTGCCCTCGTGCCGCTACGCCCGTTCGGGCCGACGTTTCCTATGACGTTAGGCCTCCGCGAAGACCTGGCGACCGTCGTAGTAGCCGCACTCTGGGCACACGACGTGAGGCGGCTTGGGCTCCTTGCATTGCGGGCAAGCCACGAGCGCCGGCTCCTTCAACGCGTGATGGGACCGCCTGGCGTCACGGCTGGCACGCGAGGTGCGCTTCTTGGGTACTGGGTGCTTTGCCATCTGCTTCGTCTCTCTCCTGGTGGCCCGTGAGCGGGCCGTCCGTTAGCTTACGAGTTCCTGGCCCAGCGCGTTGGCGGGCCCGGCACTTCGTTCACGCTCTGTCAGGCCCTGCTCTTCCTGTCCAGCTCCTTGAGGGCCTCGTCGAGACCCTTGATCCTAGCAGGGACTTCTGCCGGCTTCGGACGCTGCCCGGCCAGCTCCGGGTGCTCGTTGAGGTTCACGCCGTCCTCGTTGAGGCCGAGGCACTCCTCCTTGCACAGCGCGGTCAGGGGCACCTCGATCGCGAGGAGCTCCGTGAGCAGGGGGGCGAAGTCAACCTGGGGCTGACCGAACACGAGCAGCTCCTCGTCGGCCTCCTCCAGCTCCTCGAGCCGGAGAGGACGATCGGACGGCCGGTAGGACATGGGGTACACGAAGTCCGTCTCCAGGTCCACCGTCACCCTGGTCAGGCAGCGGCGGCACTCGAGCACTGCCGTGCCGCGCACCTCGCCGTTGACGACGAAGTCGTCGTCGCCCCCGGTGTTGATGACATGGAGCTCCCACTCGGCCGGTCCGTCGAGCGTCAGGCCGTCTGCGGCCAGTAGCTCTTCACTGGGCTCGAGGAGACCCTCTGCTTCCACCTCTGATTCGCTGCCGGGAGCGGTGTGGAGCAGGGAGGCCAGGTTGAGTATCGCGTCCCTGCGAGACTGCATCCCGCTAAGGTAAGGGTTCCCTTCCGCCCTCGTCAAGGCCGGACGATGCAATGACAACGTAGAAGTTAGGCTCTGCGCAGCATGTTCGAGGTCATCCCCTGCGTCGACGTCCGCCTCGGCAGGGCCGTGCGGCTGCTGCAAGGCGATCCGGAGCGCGAGACGGTCTACCACGCGGGCCCATTGGAAGCGGCGCGGCGGTTCGACGCACAGGGCGCGCGCTGGCTCCACATCGTCGACTTGGACGCGGCGCTGGGCTCGGGCTCGAACCTGCCTGCGATAGCCGCCGCATGCCGGGGCGTGGACGCGAAGGTCGAGGTGGCGGGCGGCGTGCGGAGCGTCGCGGACGCCGCGGAGAGACTCGAGTTCGCCGATCGCGTCGTCGTGGGGACTGCCGCGGTGCGGGAGCCGGCGCTCGTGACAGAGCTGCTGGAACGGTTCGGCCCTAGGCGAGTCGTCGTCTCGGTCGACGCCCGCGGGGACCGCGTGACCGTGAGCGGTTGGACCGAAGAGACAGACGTGACTGCCGCCGACCTGGCGCGGTCGATGCACGAAGCGGGCGTGGAGCTGCTCATCTTCACCGACGTCGCCAGAGACGGCACGCTGCAGGGCATCGACGACGGGCCGGTGCGTGCCGTGCGCGACGCGTTCCCCGGCGCGCTCTACGCCGGTGGCGGGGTGGGCTCGGACGAGGACCTGAGCCTGTACGAGTCCCTGGGGCTGCAGGGGGCCATCGTGGGACGGGCTCTGTACGAAGGGAAGATCACGTATCCCAGAACTGCCTGAGGTCGAGACGGTGCGAAGGGAGCTCGAGCCCTGGCTGGCCGGGCGCGAGATCAGGCGCGTCGAGCTGTTGGCGCCGCCCGGTCCCAAGTACGCCGCGCTGGAGCGTGCGTCCGGACAGAGGGTGCTGAGCGTGGGCCGGCGTGGCAAGTTCATCCTGGCCCCGCTGTCGGCCGGTGACGAGCTGGTGATCCACCTGGGCATGACGGGTTCGATCTCCGCCGAGGAACCAGCCGGCGCTGCCGCCTTGCACGTCCGCGTGAAGGTGCACCTGGGAGGGAAAGGCCCCAAGACCCTGTACTTCCGCGACGCGAGACGGTTCGGGCGTTTCCTCGTGGTGCCGGCCGGCGAGTACGGCTCGCTGCCCACGCTGGCGGCGCTGGGGCCGGAACCGTTCGACGAGACGTTCACCGTCGAGGGCTTCGCGGCCAGGCTGGGCCGGTCCCGGACGGCCGTGAAGACCTACCTGTTGAGCCAGCGACCCATCGCGGGCGTCGGCAACATCTACGCCGACGAGGCCCTGTGGCGCGCCCGCATCCACCCCTTGACGCCCGCCAGCGACGTGCCCAAGGCCAAGGCGGCCGAGCTACTGGGCGCCATCAGGGCGGTGCTCGCCGAGAGCATCGCCGCCAACGGCACGACTCTGCGCGACTACCGCAGGGTGGACGGCGGGGCCGGAGGGTTCTTCGAGCGCCTGGCCGTGTACGGCAAGGGCGGCCAGCCCTGCCCGCGCTGCGGCACCGAGATGGTCAGGACCGTCGTGGGTCAGAGAGGCACCGTCCACTGCCCCCACTGCCAGAGACTGCCCCGGCGACGGGCGGGGCGGGCAGCAGGGGGCGCCTCCGGCCGGGTAGCGAGGGCGCGGACGTGAACGCGAAGGACCGTCACGCGAAGGCGGCCGAGTCGCGGGTGGGTGCGGCCCAGGCGGAGACCGGTGGAAACGGCCGGGAGGCCCCGGCCGGCGCGGTGTCGAGCCCCTACCCGGTGCAGCTGCGCTTCTCCGACACCGACCGGCTGGGGCATGTGAACAACGCCGTGTACGCGACGTTCGCGGAGCTCGGCCGCCTCGCCTTCCTGCGCGAGCTGGGCATGACGGACAGGGGGCTGATCCTCGCCCACCTGGCCATAGACTTCGTGCACCAGGTTCACCTCGAGGACGAGTGCGCCGTCACGACCGGCGTGGTCAAGGTGGGCAACACCAGTTTCGAGCTGGCGCAGACCCTGACGGCGAACGGCGCTACGGCGGCGCGGTT
>DASVCK010000171.1:0-3492 GCA_036381675.1 Trueperaceae bacterium
TTCAGCTGCCGCTCCTAAGCTGCCGCTCCTATGCTGCCGCACCTAAGCTGCCGCTCCTATGCTGCCGCACCTAAGCTGCCGCACCTAAGCTCCGCTGCTCAACTATCGCTCCTGCTCGGCACCGTGTCGGCGTATCTCTCGCCGGCGCGCACCACGAACGGCAGTCGGTTCTCCTCCGGTGGGATGGGGCAGGTGGCGTACGGCGTGTGCGCGCAGGGCGGGTGGTGGCAACGGTTGAAGTCGAGCACGATCCGGCCGTCAACCGGCCCGTCGACGTTCAGGAACCTGCCGCCGCCGTAGGTGCCCGTCAGGTTGGTGCCGTCCCGGAAGTTGAAGAACAAGCGGCCAGGCGTGCCGGCCGGAGTGGCGACCAGCGCTACCTGCTTGCCGTCATGTTCGAAGATCGCCCTCCCGGCCACCGCGGCGTCCGTGACCTGCCCGAGGGCGTTCACGACCTCGATCGTCTCGCCAGGCAGCGGCGCGAGGAACTGGGCATCGACGACCCAAGCGGGGTCGAACGGGTACCAGGCGACGTCACGCTCGCGGTCGCGCGCGGCCGCGATGCGCGGGTCGTACACCCGCACGCCGAAGCGGTCGCCGCGCCTCAGCAGGTTGACGCGCAGCGGTAGCGACCCGCCTTGGCCCTCGACCGGGACCAGCAGCACGGCCACGCCCGAGGTGGCACGCGGCTCTACGAGTTCCTCGCCGTCGAGCGTCACACCCGTGGCGAGTGGCGTGACAATGACCTGCTCGTCAAGCAGCTCCAACATGGCCGCGTGCTCCGGTGCGCCGGCGGGAAGCGGCACCTGTGCGTCAGGGGCCGAGCCGATGACGTTGCGGCCCGGCTGCAGCCAGTCCAGCGAGGCGATGGCCCACCAGCCGTACGGCGCGGCCAGCTTGTCTACGTACTGCGCGCGGAACTCTGCCGCCTGGGCGGCGAACGCGGCACCGTTCCCCTTGTCCGCATCATGACCGGCAGGGCCCGTGCCGCTGCGAAGTGGCAAGCTCATGCCTACCGATTCTAGGCTCGCGTCTAGGAGCCGGAGTGTCGCGAACCCGTCGTACGGCCGAGCTCCGGCAGGGAGACGTGCGTTAGCTGCACGGCGACCTCAAGGCTATCCGCGACCAGCGCAAAAGCCCCCCGCAGTCTGGCGTCTACCTCGTCTCCACGGGCAGGTCCCCGCGCTGCTACCCCCAGGCCGTCGCGAACGCGATGGGGGCGATGACCGCAGTCGCCTAATCCAGCATCCCGAGCTGCCACATGAAGAAAATCCGCTGGTCCACGGCGTCCCGCAACCTCAGGTCGAGCGGCTTGCCCTGACCGTGGCCCGCCGAGCGGTCCACCCACAGGAGGACCGGGTCCTGCGCCGGATCGCTGGCCGTGGCGGCCTGCAGCATGGCAGCCATCTTGCGCGCGTGCATGGCGTGCACGCGGGTGTCGTTCTCCCCAGCCGTGAGCAGGACCGCCGGGTAATGAACCCCGTCCTGCACGCGGTGATACGGCGAGTAGTCGCGCAGCCACTCGAACTGCACGGGATCCTCGGACGAGCCGTACTCCGGCACCCAGTAGCGTGCCATCAGGAAGTGTTGGAAGCGCAGCATGTCGAGGAGGGGCACACCGACGAACACGGCCGCGAACAGGTCGGGCCTCTGCGTGAGCGCGGCGCCGGTGAGCAACCCGCCGTTCGAGCCGCCGGCGATCGCCAGCCGCTCTCGCCTCGTGTAGCCGTTGTCGAGCAGCCACTCGGCGGCGGCGATGAAGTCGTCGAACACGTCCTGCTTCTTGCCCAGCGTGCCAGCCTCGTGCCATGCGTCGCCGTACTCGCCGCCGCCGCGCAGGTTCGGCAGGGCGTATACGCCGCCGTCCTCGAACCAAGGAACCAGTGTGGGGGAGAACACGGGTAGCTCGCTGACGCCGAAGCCGCCGTACCCGTACAGGATCGTCGGCGCGTCCCCGCCAGGCTCCAGGCCCTTGCGATGAGCGATGAACATCGTGACGGGCGTGCCGTCCTTGGAGGCGTACTCGACCTGCTTGACCTCGATCGTGTTCGGGTCAACGGGCGCTTCCGGGCGCTCCCACAGCTCGAACGAGCCCTCGGGATCTGATACGTCGAAGCGGTAGACGGCCGGGGGGTGACCGTAGCTCGTGAAGGTCAGGAACGCCTCCGTCGAGCTCCTGTTCGCGGCCACGTTGGCCGAGCCCATCGCGGGCAGCGGCACCTCGCCCACGCGTTTCCCGGTGAGGTCGAAGACGACGACGCGGCTGACGGCTCGGTCGAGGTAGGTGACGATCACATGGCCCTGAGACATGGCCACGGCCTCGATGCTGCCGTCCTCGGGCTCCGGCACCAGGTCGCGCCAGCCCAGCTCGCTGGGCCAGGAGACCGGTGCCACCACGACGCGCCCGCGCGGGGCGTGCTTGTACGTGTGCAGTACCAGGATGTCGCCCTCAGGGCCCGGCATCACGGAGCCGAAAGCGGTGCCGGGCGTGCCAACGCTGACCTGGGTCCGCATCATGAAGCCGGTGCGGCGGTAAGCCTCGAAGTCCACCAGCCACAGATCGTTCGAACGCGTGTCGTTGAAGTAGTGGAGCAGCAGCCAGCGGCCGTCGGCCGAGAGGCGCCCGCCCGGACCCCAGGTCGTGGCGAGCTTCACGTCCTCCTCCTTCGTGAGCTGCCGGAAGACGACCTTGTCGGCCGAGACATCGTCCTGCGCGTCGGGTCGGGCCGGCCTGGGATGGTACATGACACGGCCCGTGTAGTGATCGGTGGGGTCGGCCAGCTGCCAGTAGACGAAGCCGGAGCCGTCTGGCAGCCACTCCGGCGGGCGCACCTTGTTGTGGATCTCGAGCGGCAGCTTCCTGCCGGTGTCTACCTCCAGGAGCTCCAGTTTCGTGTTCTCGTCACCCGCGGCGTAGGTGCCATAGGCGAGCTGACGGCCGTCCGGGCTTGGCGAGAGCCACGAGACGGTCGTGAGCCCCGACGGGTCTACCGCCTCGGGGTCGATGAGCAGACGCTCTTCGCCTCTGAGGCCGTCGCGGTAGTAGACCCGCGACTGGTTCTGGTCACCGTCCCTCCTGAAGTAGAAGTACCGTCCACCGCGCTGGACCGGCTCGGACACGAAGCCGATCTGCAGCAGCGGCCTGATGCGATCTTCCAGCGCCTTGCGACCTGGCAACCCGTCGAGCACGGCACGCGTGTAGGCGTTCTGGGCATCCGTCCAGGCGGCGACCTCGGGCGTGACAAGGCCCATCCGGTTCGGGTCGCTGTTGTCACCCTCGAGCCAGCGGTAGTCGTCCGTCAGCTCATGGCCGTGTAGCGCGTCCTTCACCGGACGCCGCACGGTCTCCGGCACGGTCTTCGTATCTGGGAGGCTCATCGTCAGAGCGTAACTCCCCCGCCTTCACCACCGGCCCGTGCGCCTCGCGACGCTAGCGGCAGCGGGCCCTGGGTGCCTCAGCCCGCTCGTGCCTGCCTGGCCATGAGCTCCTCG
>DASVCK010000172.1:0-4590 GCA_036381675.1 Trueperaceae bacterium
ACGAGCACCGTGCCACGCGCCCCTCCGCCGGTCATGGCCTGGCCTCCAGGCGGACCCTGCCCAGGCTGGAGACGACGACGGCAGCTCCGCCCCGCGGACCTTGCAGCAGCACCGTGTCGCTGATGACGCCGCCGCCGGCGCAGGAGCGGCCACCGCCGCTGGGCAGCCAGTAGATGCCGCCCGCTCGCAGGCCGTCGCTCAGGCGCACGCCCGGGAAGTCCCTCAGCCGCAGCGTCGCCAGCACCCTGCCTTCCGTGCAGGCGCTGGCCGGGTCGAACTCGCGCGCTACGAACGCCGAGCCGCCCGCCGTCTCGACGACCGCGATGCTAAGGCCGGACCAGATGGCCTGGGTACGTGCTTGCAGCAGGAGCGAACGCATGGCCGCAGCCGCGCGCATCTCGAGGGAAGGCCGGAACGCGAAGAAGCCGATGGCCAGCGCGACGCCGAGCATCGCGAGCGCCACGAGCGTCTCGATGAGCGTGAAGCCGGCCGCGCTTCGCGCCGGAACAGGGTCACCGAGCGTGGAACGGGAACCAGTGGTGGTCGCCTCAGGAGCCCTCATGGCGCGATATTGAGCCGCCCGGACCCGGTGGGTCGGACCCTACCGGGCCGGTACCGATGTGTCCTAGGCAGGTGCCCGGGACGGCACGGCTACTGCCCAAGAGCCGCGGACCGGAGCGGGCGCCGCGAACTACAACCGGCGCATGTGGAGACGACCCGCCCTGGCGCCAGGCGCCCGCACGGACACCACGCTAGCGCCCGCGCAACAAGCCCAGCTCGGTGGCGCGCTTCACCGCGCTCAGCCGGTCGCGCACGTCCAGCTTGTGGAAGACGCGCTCCAGGTGGTCCTTCACGGTCTCCGGGCTCAGGTCCATCTCCTTGGCGATGGCCTTGTTGCTGTAGCCCCTGCCGAGCAGCGTCAGCGCCTCTTCTTCGCGCGGCGTCAGCTCGGGCAGGGCCACGTGAGGCATCCAGTCCTTCTCCGGCTCCTCCAGGACGCGCTTGAGCATGCGCGCCAGCTCCTTGGGCGCTGTCTCCTTCGAGAGGAACGCGCGGGCGCCAGCCTGTCGCGCCGCCCTCACGACCCCCGGCTCGTCGTGGGTCGTCAGCATCACGACCACCGGCGGGTCCTGGCGCGCTGTCAGCTGACGACAGGCCTCGATCCCGTCGGTACCCGGCATCCGGATGTCCATCAGGACAAGGTCGACGTGCTGGGCAGCCGCGACGGCCACAGCGTGCTCACCATCGCCAGCTTCCCCCACGACCTCGAACCCCTCGGCGGAGAGCGCCAGTGAGAGGCCCATCCGGAAGAGCGGATGGTCGTCGACCAGCAGGACCCTTACGCTCACGACGGCCCCAGGTACGCCAGCAGCGCCGTGCCGCGCGGGCCGGAGGACTCGGCCACCAGCCGGCCGCCGTGCGCCTCGAGGACTCGTCTGGCGATGAAGAGCCCCAGGCCACCCGCCCCCGCGGCGTAACGGCGGCCGGCGATGTCGACGCCCTGGTCGTTGAACGGCTGCGCGAGCTCGTCCAGCGGCGCCCCCAGGCCGGGCCCGTCGTCCACGATCCGCACCAGGCCAGGCAGCACCTCTACCTGGATCGTGCTCTCTGCGTACCTCACCGCGTTGCTGAACAGGTTGTAGAGGGCGCGCTCCAGCTCGCGCCGGTCCACGTTGGCCGTCGCCTTGCCCGTCACTTCGACCCTCACGCGGCGTTCGTCCGCCAGCGTGGACAGGCGGCCCGCCAGCAGCTCCACCAGCGCCCTCAGGTCGACCGGCTCCCTCGCCAGCGGCACCTCCGGCCGCTCGAGCCGGTGAGCGTCCACCAGCTTCTGCACCAGCTCGATCAAGGATTGCAGCTCGAGGGTCGTCTTCTGCATGACCTCCACCCTCTGCTCGCGACCGATGCCGTCGTCGTCGCGCACCACGCTCAGCAGGTTCGCCGCCGCCACGAGGGGCGTCTTGAGGTCGTGCATCAGCGCCGCCGTGAAC
The DNA here is from genome assembly GCA_036381675.1 of Trueperaceae bacterium. Classification (GTDB taxonomy): domain Bacteria; phylum Deinococcota; class Deinococci; order Deinococcales; family Trueperaceae; genus DASRWD01. The sequence goes on from DASVCK010000172.1 coordinate 1,992, forward strand.
GCGGTCCGCCTCCCCTGCTCGATCTCGATCTGCTCGAGGAGGTCGTTGAACGAGTTCGTCAGTGCCCTCACCTCGCTGGGCTCGTCACGCCTGGCCTGCAGGCGCTCGCCGGCCAGGTGGCCGGTAGAGGTCTTGAGCCGGCCCAGGTCGCGCGTCAGCCTCAGGAGCGGTCCCAACAGCTGGCCGGAGACGAGGTAGCCCGTCACCGCGGCCACCAGCACGAACCCGGCCAGCCACAGCATGACCGAGAGCAGGTCGCTGCCAGCCAGCCCGCCGGCACGGTTGTACGCCGGCACCACCGTGACGACCACCATCACCAGGCTGGGCAGCAGCGCCAGGGCGGCGATGACGAGGGTCAGCTGCATGCGCATGCTCAATCCCCCGCCACGCCGCAACGGCCGGTTCACCTGCTGGGTCGCCACCACGGCCCTAGTCCTCCGAGCCGAGCACCGCCAGGAACGCCTCCTGCGGCACCTCCACGGTGCCGAGTTGCTTCATGCGGGCCTTGCCCTTCTTCTGCTTCTCGAGCAGCTTCTTCTTCCGCGTGATGTCACCACCGTAGCACTTGGCCAGGACGTCCTTGCGGAAGGCTTTCACTGTGGCTCGGGCGACGATCTTGCCACCGATCGCGGCCTGGACCGGGATCGCGAACATCTGCCTGGGGATCACCTCCGACATGCGGTCGACGATCCGCCTGCCCACCTCGTAGGCCTTGTCGCGATGGACGATGACGGACAGTGCGTCGACCCTCTCCTCGTTCACGAGCACGTCGAGTTTGACTAGGTCCCCCGGCCGGTAATCCGAGAAGCGATAGTCCATCGAGGCGTAGCCGCGCGAGAGCGACTTGAGTCGGTCGTGGAAGTCGTAGAGGATCTCGCCGAAGGGCACGTCGTAGCGCAGCTCCACCCTGCGCCCGTGATAGACCATGTCCTTCATCTCGCCGCGCTTCTCCTGCAGGAGGCCCATGGCCGCGCCCACGTACTCCTCGGGGAGGAAGACGGACAGGGCCACCCAGGGCTCCGCGATCTCGAGGATCCGGTCCGGCCCGGGCAGCTCGGACGGGTTCTGGACCTCGACCTGCTTGCCGTCGGTCGTGGTAACCCTGTAGACGACGCCGGGCGCCGTGGCGATGAGCGCCAGGTCGAACTCGCGCTCCAGACGCGCCTGGACGATGTCGGCGTGGAGCAGTCCCAGGAAGCCGCAGCGGAACCCGAAGCCGAGCGCCTCGGAGGTCTCGGGCTCGAACGTGAAGGCCGCGTCGTTCAGCCTCAGCTTCTCGAGCGCGTCCCTCAGCTTCGGGTAGTCCTCGGTGTCTGTCGGGTAGAGGCCGCTGAACACGACGGGCATCGCGGGCTTGAAGCCCGGTATCGGGTCGTCCGTGGGCCTCTCGACCCCCGTGACCGTGTCGCCTATCTGCGTGTCGGCGATGTCCTTGATCGCGGCGGTGAACCACCCCACGTGGCCCACGCCGAGGCTCTCGGCCACGAGGGGTTGGGGCGTGAAGACGCCGACGTTGTCCACCTCGAAGGTCTTACCGGTGGACATGACCTTGACCCTGTCGCCCTTCCCGATCCTGCCGTCGAAGACGCGGATGAAGGCGATGACGCCCTGGTAAGCGTCGTAGACGGCGTCGAAGATGAGCGCGCGCAGCGGGCCGGCCGAGTCGCCCTTGGGTGGCGGCAGCTGCGCGACGATCCCCTCGAGGACCGCCTCGATGTTCTGGCCGGTCTTGGCGGAGACCGGCACGGCGTGGTCGGCGGGTATGCCGACGACCTCCTCGAGCTCTTCCTTCGCGTTCTCCACGTCCGCCGCGGGCAGGTCGATCTTGTTGATGACCGGCAGCACCTCCAGGCCGTTGTCTATGGCCAGGTAGGCGTTCTGGATCGTCTGCGCTTCGACTCCCTGGGCGGCGTCCACCACCAGCAGCACGCCCTCGCAGGCGCGCAGCGCCCTCGACACCTCGTAGTTGAAGTCCACGTGTCCCGGCGTGTCGATGAGGTTGAAGAGGTAGGTCTGCCCGTCGGCGGCGGTGTAGAAGAGCCGCATGGGCGTGGCCTTGATCGTTATGCCTCGCTCGCGCTCCAGCTCCAGGGTGTCAAGCATCTGATCGCGACGCTCGCGGGGCGAGACGCTCCGGGTCAGCTCGAGGATCCGGTCAGCCAGCGTCGACTTGCCGTGGTCGACGTGGGCGATTATCGAGAAGTTCCGGATCTGATGCTCCATGACGCTAGTGGCACAGTGTAGCCCGGCCAAGTGAGCCGGAAGATGCCGTGGCGATGGGTGCTGCGAGCTACCTGCGCGCTGCGAAGAAGCGCCTGAGCAGCGCCGTGCTCTCCTTCGCCAGCAGGCCGCCCTCCACCTGCGGCAACCGCTTGAAACGCCCCGCTCTCAGGTCGATGACGCTCCCGAGCGCCCCCTCCCGCAGGTTCTCGGCTCCGTAAACGACCCGCGCGACCTGCGTCTGCAGCACGGCACCGAAGCACATCGCGCACGGCTCCAACGTCACGAAGAGCGTGGCGCCGGCCAGGCGCCTGTCGCCGGTCGCGACGCCGGCGGCGCGCAAGGCGAGCACCTCGGCGTGCGCACTCGGGTCGTCCTT
>DASVCK010000173.1:0-5292 GCA_036381675.1 Trueperaceae bacterium
TCGCCGTAGGTCGTGCGCTCGAGAGCCAGCACCGGCACCAGCTTGCCTATGCCCAACAGGCGGCATTCCTGGTCATTCGGCAACCGCGCCGCGATCGTCTGCCGCGCCCGCGCCGGCTTGATGCCGAACTGCTTGTCCAGCGTGCTGTAGAGGCTGCCGGTCTCCTCCAGAAGCTTCAGCGAGAGCTCCGTCAGTCTGGGCGCCAGGTAGGCGTCCTGGAGAGCCAGCGGCTCGTCGGTCGCGGTGCGTAACCTCGTGACCTGCAGCACCTCCGTGCGGCTGGGGATCCGCAGGGCTTGGGCCACATGGTCGTCGGCCGCCAGGCGCTGAGTCGCGAGCAGCTTCGAGCCCGGCTCGAAGCCCAAGTTGCGCGCTTCGTCGGTGAAGCCGAGTACGCGGTCGATCACCTGCTCGAGCGGCCGGGGCCGAACGAACGTGCCCGAGCCTTGCCGCTGCTCCACCACGCCGGCGGCCACCAGCTCCTCGAAGGCGCGTCGCACCGTCATGCGTGACAGGCCAAGGTCGAGGGCCAGGACGCGCTCCGACGGCAGCGCCGATCCAGCGGCGAGGGTGCCCTCCTCGATGGAGCGCGTGAGCTGTTCGCTCAGTTGGAGGTAGGCCGGAGTGGGCCGAGACTTGTCGATCGCCAGTCGTAGACCGGCCAGCTGACCGGACCCCAAGGCGGGCTCCTCGCCGGCATCGGCCAAGCCGACGGCGGCACCGATCGTGTCACGACCCGCGCTGCCTGCCATGCGATCGCGCCCTCCTGATCCGGCGGCCCGGTCTCGTGGCGGGCCGCGTCGCCGATCCGTGTCTCGTACCACTTCTATACCATCGGCGGGGCGGTGGCGGCGCTCGGCGCGGACCGACCGGACGCCAGTGTGGGGCCTTAACTGTGCCCTTACCCTTCGTTCTCCCACTTGTGAGTGGTACGCGACTGGTCTATTCTGGGCCTCGCCGTAAGCAAGACACGAAAACGGGAGGTACAGATGCACCGCAGACCACTACTCACCGTGCTGGCCGCAGCGCTGCTGGCTTCCGGCATGGCGCTAGCCCAGCCGCGGGTCGTCGACTACTCGAGCCTTGGCATCGAGCCGGGCACTCAGGGCGGAAGCGTCACGCTTCCCCTCGGCGCTGCCCCGCCCACGTTCCTCTATTACGCGCAGATCGACAACGCCACCCAGACGCTCACCCAGCAGGTGTTCGACTCGCTGGTGGAGTTCAACCTCGAGACCTACGCCCTCGAGCCGGGCCTGGCCGAGAGCTGGGACGTCTCGGAGGACGGCACCGTCTACACGTTCCACCTGCGTGAGGGCGTGACCTGGCACGACGGCACACCGTTCACCGCGGATGACGTCGTCTTCACTTACGAGCAGATCATCACGAACCCCGAAGCGCGCGCCGGCGACGCCGCCCAGTTCACCTACACGGTTGACGGCGAGCAGCAGCAGGTCACCTTCGAGGCCGTTGACGACCACACCGTCGTCTTCACGCTCCCGGCCCCCTCGGCGGCCTTCCTCCTGCAGCAGCGCTTCTTCATCATGCCGAAGCACAAGCTGCTCGACTTCACCGTCGAGGGCGGCGCCACGGCCGGCGACATCAACAACGCCTGGCCGACCGACGTCGACCTCTCCGAGGTCGTCGGCACCGGGCCGTTCATGTACGACAGCTACACGCCCGGTCAGCTGGTGGTCCTGAAGCGCAACCCCAACTACTGGAAGCAGGACACCGCCGGCACCCAGCTCCCGTACCTCGACGAGGTGCGCTACCTGGTGGTGCAGGGCACCGAGGCCCAGACCGCTCAGTTCCTCGCCGGCAACCTCGACCAGCTCAACATCTCCGGCGCCCAGTTCCCGAACTTCAAGGACCTCGAGCAGCAGGGCGAGGGCTTCCGCGTGGTCGTCAGCGACGCGCTGTTCGGCTCCCCGCCCCACGTCGCCTTCAACTTCGACGACCCCACGTTCGGCGCGCTGTTCGGTAACCACGAGTTCCGCAAGGCCATGGAGTTCGCGGTCAATCGCGAGCGCGTGATCGAGGACGTCTACAACGGCCTCGCCACCATCCCCGGCACGCCCACGGCCCCGGCCGACGGCACGTTCTACGAGGACACGACCGGCCTCATGAACATGTTCGATCTCGAGGCCGCCGCGGCCGCCCTCGACGAGCTCGGTGCCGTGGACTCCGACGGCGACGGCATCCGGAACATGCCCGACGGCGGACCGAACCTCCAGTTCGGCCTGACCTACGCCTCGGACTCCCAGACCTTCACCGACATCGCGACGATCGTCCAGAACGACTTCCGTCAGATCGGCATCCAGGCCGACCTGGTCGCGGTCCAGAACTCGGCGCTGCTCTCGACCGGCCTCGCCGGCGACTACCAGGCCATCATCGTGGCCCTCGGTAACCAGCCCGATCCGGAGCTGCGCAAGCCCATCTGGCAGCCGGGCGGCTCGCTGTACTACTGGCACCGTTCCACGCAGCCGGCCGAGCCGGGTGGCACCCCCAACTTCGACGCCATGGCCGACTGGGAGCAGAGGATCTACGAGATCTTCGACCAGGGCACGACCATGGTCGACCAGGCCGCGCGCGCCGAGCTCTACAAGGAGTGGCAGCGCCTCAACGCCGAGTACGCGCCGGTGATCATGATCGCCAAGCCGTCGAACATCGCCGCCGTGTGGGACCGCGTCGGCAACTTCGTCTACAGCCTGGGCGTTATCCCCGGGTACAACCCGGTACCGTTGTACACGGTCGAGTGACCTGCGCTAAGCGCTAGTCTCGGCGAAGATGGAGCCGGGCAGGTGAGGCAGCCGCCCCACCAGCCCGGCTCTCGCCGGTATTTGTCACGCTGACATATCGTCCGGAGGCATCTTGTTCGTCTACGTCGTCAGACGTATCGCCGTCATGATCCCGACGCTGTTCCTGGTGTCGGTCGTGTGCTTCTTCATCATCCAGCTCGCGCCGGGCTCCTTCACCGACAGGTACCTGGAGGACCCGCGCATGAGCCCGGCTCAGGTCGCCCGCATCAACGAGCAGCTGGGCCTCGACAAGCCGGCACACGAGCAGTACCTGCGCTGGGTGGGCGGCATCATCACTCGCGGCGACTTCGGCTTCAGCTTCTTCGCCAACCGGCCCGTGTGGGGCGTCATCAGCGAACGCCTGTGGTGGACGATCGTGGTCGCCGGCATCACCATGGGCTTCGCCTGGCTCGTGGCCGTCCCCTTGGGTATCTTCACCGCATTGCGCCGCAACGGCGTCACGGACTTCTTCGCGAGCTTCGTGGGCTACGTCGGCCTGGCCACGCCCGACTTCCTCGTCGCCCTCCTGCTGGTGGCCATGGTCCTGCAGTCGGGCGGCACCAACGTGGGCGGGCTGTTCAGCCCCCAGTACATAGGTCAGCCGTGGAGCTGGCCGCGTATCGTCGACTTCCTCAACCACATGTGGATCCCGGTGCTCGCGATCGGCACGGGCAGCATCGCCGCCGTCATGCGCCAGATGCGCGCGAACCTGCTCGACGTCCTGAGCGCCGACTACGTGCGCACCGCCAGGTCCAAGGGCCTCGAGGAGAGGGTGGTGATCAACCGGCACGCCGTGCGCAACGCGCTCAACCCGCTGGTGTCACTGGCTGGCCTCAGCCTGCCAGAGCTCATCAACGGCACGATCATCGCCAGCATCGTCCTCAACCTGCCCACGATCGGCCCGCTTCTCTACGACTCGCTTATCAACAAGGACCAGTACGTGGCGATGTCGCTGCTGCTGCTTTCGAGCGTCCTGCTCATGGTCGGCAACCTGCTGGCTGACCTCACTCTGGCCTGGGTGGACCCCAGGATCCGCTATGACTGAGCGGCTACGGCTCACGCGGGCTCGGCGCGCCGAGCGCATGGGCCGCTCCCCGCTGGAACTGGCGTGGCGACGCTTCCGCAAGTCCAAGGCGGGTATGGCCGGCGGCGCCGTGCTCATCATCCTGTACCTCATCGCCCTCTTCTCGCAGTTCCTGGCGCCGTACTCGATCATCAGGCAGTACCGCAACGTCTACCAGCCACCTCAGCGCCTCCACTTCGTGCACGAGGGCAGGCTCGTGTGGCCGTACGTGCGGGCCATGGTGCAGGAACGCGATCCGGTCACTTTCAGGCGGCAGTGGGTCGAGGACCAGGACTCGCGCCTACCGTTGCGCTTGTTCGTGCACGGCGACCCTTACAAGTTCCTCGGGCTGGTGCCCAGCGACGTGCACCTGTTCGGCGTCGAAGGCGGCACGTACTTCGTGCTGGGGACGGACCGCTTCGGCCGCGACCTGTTCTCGCGCATCCTGGTCGGCTCGCAGGTATCCCTCACGGTGGGCATCATCGGCATCGTCATCTCGTTCGCCGTCGGGATCTTGATAGGCGGCATCTCGGGCTACTACGGCGGCTGGCTCGACCAAGTGCTGCAACGGCTCATCGAGGTGCTGCTCTCGTTCCCGCGTCTGCCCATCCTGCTCGCCTTGGCTACGGTGATCCCGTCGTCGTGGCCCTCGACCTGGGTCTACGCCGGCATCGTGGCGGTGCTAGCGTTCATCGGTTGGGCCGGGCTCGCCAGGGTCGTGCGCGGCCAGGTGCTGGCCGTCCGGCAAGTGGACTTCGTGTCGGCCGCCAGGGCGCTGGGCTCGCGGGACCTGCCCATCATCGTGAAGCACGTCGTTCCCAACCTGACCTCGTACCTCATCGTCGCGGCGACGCTGGCGCTGCCCGGTTACATCCTGGGCGAGAGCACGCTGTCGTTCCTCGGCCTCGGCATCAAGGAGCCGATGACCTCATGGGGACTGCTGCTCAAGGACGCGCAGAGCTTCGAGGCCCTCAGGCTCTACCCCTGGCTGCTGGCACCCGGTGCGCTCATCGTCATCTCCGTGCTGGCCTTCAACTTCGTCGGCGACGCTCTCCGTGACGCGGCCGACGTGCGGACGCGGTAGCGAAGACGGTTGATTACGTCACGGGTTCTGCTCTTTGGTAGGCGTAGGGTCTGATAAATCCACTTGTTGGGGGAAAACGTGAACCTGCCGACTGGAGTAGTTTCCGGGGAAGCCGCCCGCCTGATTCCTGTTGTAGCGGACACGAGTCGAGAAGTGCGCGCCACATCAGTGCTACTTGCCGCACTTCAGTCAGTTCCAGCGTTTGCGAAAGCCATGTTCGAGACGATCGGTCAGGCCGTCACGAGCAGGACTACGGTGGTTGGTTTTACCGAGACAAAGCTTGCTGGCAAGGACGGAAGCATCGACTGCCGGCCGGACGGTTACGTGCTCCTCCAACGTAGCGGTCGGCC
>DASVCK010000174.1:0-3767 GCA_036381675.1 Trueperaceae bacterium
AGGGGAAGATGGCCGCGGCAACCGGAGCTGCGCGGCTCGCGCGTCTACTACTACGTGCTCAACAACTACTGGCACACCAACTACCCGGGCGTCCAGGACGGCGAGCTCGCCTTCCGGTACGTGATCACCTCGGATCGCAACCTGACACCAACGGAGGCCTACCGCTTCGGTTGGGAGGCCAGGCGGCCGCTGGTCGCCACGCGCCTCAGCCGGCAGGACTTCAGGCAACCTAGGCCGCCGTACGACGACCCGACGGGCGGGCGGCTGGCCGTGGCCGGCGGCGGCGACGTCGTCCTCACCACGCTCAAGGGTGCCCGGCACGCCGCCGGGCTCGTCGCGCGCTTCCAGGAGGTCGGGGGCGCACCCTCGGGTAGCTCCAGTGCGGTGCTGGGGTTCCCCGGCCGGCGGATCGCAAGGGCCTTCATGACGGACCTGCTGGAGCGCGAGTTGCAGGAGCTACCCGTGGAGCCGGACGGCTCGCTGCGTGTGGACCTATCACCCTGGTCGCTACTCACCGTCCGCATCGAGCTGGACGACCCCGACGTCGTTGTCCTCCCACCAGGCGGGCAGGCCTAAGACCGTCTCCAGCGCCAGGGCCACCCCGCCCATGGTCACGGCCTCGGGCCCCAGCTGCGACGCCTCCACCCGACACGGCACGCGGACGCCGGCGAGCGCAGGCTCAGCCAGCCGCTTCTGGACCGATGGGAGCAGGTACGGCACCACGTGCGTCATGGCGCCGCCCAGCACGATGAGTTCGGGGTCCACGATGTCGACCATGTCGGCGAGGACCCGTCCCAGCAGGTCGCCCAGCTCCTCGAACAGAGGGAGGGCTCTGGGGTCGCCGGCGGCGCAGGCCTTAGCGGCCTCCTGGTAGTTGCCGGCGACAACCGACCGCTCACGCAACTGCTCGACGACGGCGCGCTCGGCCAGATAGGCCTCCAGGCAGCCGCGGTCGCCGCAGCCACAGGGCCGCCCATCCGGCACGGCCGTGATGTGACCCACCTCGCCGGCGAAGCCGCCTGACCCCCGCAGCAGCCGCTCGCCCAGGTAGAGGGCTCCGCCGATGCCGGAGTGCCCCGCGATGACGACGAAGTCGCGAGCTTGCTGGGCGGTGCCGAAGAGCTTCTCGGCCAGGGCGGCGGCCTTGGTGTCGTTGTCCACCGCTACCGGCGCCGGCCACAGCGCGGTGAGACGCTCACCCAGGGGCACGTCCCGCCAACCTAGGTTCGGCCCGAACGCTAGGTGGCCGTCGCGCCCTATCAGCGCCGGGACGCCCACGCCCACCGCTTTCACGGCCTGCCAGGTCACGCCCAGCTCGGCAAGGAGCGTCTTCACTCCCCGGTCGAGGTCCGCTATCGCGGCATCTGGATCCTCGCCGGCGTCCCCTTGCCAGCTCCCCAGAGGCGTGCCGTCCAGCGTCGCCGCCAGGACTCGTACCACGCCCGGCTCGAGCCGCGCGCCGATCAGCACGCCGGCCGCCGGATCGAGCTCCAGGCGCATGGGCGGCCTGCCCCTCCGGTCGCTCGCCGGGAAAACGGTTGCGACCACCAAGCCCTCGGCGCGCAACTGCCGCACGACCGCCGAGACGGTGGCCGGGTCGAGGCCCGTCCCCGCTGCCAGCTCGGCCTGCGTGGCGCCCCCCGCCAGCCGCAGGGCATGGAACACCTTGGCGACGTTCAGACGCCGCACCAGCGCCGGGTTCAGGCGGCCTCGGTGACGGTTCACTTGCCTCCAGACGAGGACGTCCTAGCTTGACTGGTCACTCGTGTTGCCGGTACCGTAGCATTTACTTAGATACTCGTTAGAACTCGTGAGCGGTGACGCTGATAGAGCCAGTCGTTAGGACGGCGGGAGGCGCATGGCTGCCCAAGAGGTGCTCAGCGGGGCGAGGCTGAGCAAGTCGTTCGGACCCATAGAGGTCGTCCACGCCGTCGACGTAGACGTCAGGCCCGGCGAGGTCCACGCCCTCGTGGGCGAGAACGGCGCCGGCAAGTCGACGCTGATGAAGATGCTATCCGGCTACTTGACGCCCGGCTCGGGGGAGCTGCGCGTGGACGGGCACGCTGTCAGCTTCCGCGACTCCAACGAGGCCGAGGCAGCGGGGATCGTGCTCATCCACCAGGAGCTAAACCTGGTGCCGCACCTCACCGTCGAGGAGAACATCTTCCTGGGGCGCGAGCCGCACCGCTTCGGGATCGTTGACAACCGTGCGACGCGGCGGGCGACCCGCGACCTCCTGGACTCGCTGAAGACCGACGTGCCCGCGACGCGCCAGGTACGCGACCTCTCCGTCTCCCAGGCTCAGATGGTGGAGATCGCCAAGGCCGTCTCGCGCGAGGTGCGCGTGCTGTGCATGGACGAGCCCACCGACGTGCTCACCGGCCGCGAGACCGCGGTGCTGTTCGATCTCGTCAGGCGGCTCGTCGCCGATGGCGTGGCGATCCTTTACGTCTCGCACAAGCTGGAAGAGGTCAAGGCGATCGCCGACAGGGTGACGATCCTGCGCGACGGCACCAAGATCGGGACGTACGACGTGGCCGAGTTGACCCCCGTCGAGATGGCCAGGCGCATGGTCGGCAGGGACCTGGCCGACATGTACCCGGTCAAGCGACCGCCCGCTGAGGACGCTTCGGTGGCTCTGGCGATCGAGGACCTCAGCGTTCCAGGTCTCGTCACGGGCGCCTCGCTGTCGGTCAGACGCGGAGAGGTACTCGGTGTCGCGGGGCTCATAGGCGCCGGCCGCACCGAGCTGTTCGAGGGCGTGCTGGGACTCAGGCCCTCCACCGGCACCGTCCGCAAGGACGGTCGCGTCGTCAACTGGCGGCATCCCGCCGACGCCAAGCGCGACAAGGTCGCCTACCTGACCGAGGACCGGAAGGGCAAGGGGCTACTGCTGGACAACCCGCTGCGTGAGAACGTCACGTTGCAGGCCCTGGAGCTGTTCGCCAAGCCGTTCGTCGACCTGCGTGCCGAGCAGGCGGCGCTCGAGAACGCCGTGGAGGAGTTCGATGTCCGAGTCGGCGACGTCGGTGTGGCCGCCAAGGCGCTCTCCGGCGGCAACCAGCAGAAGATCGTCCTGGCCAAGATGATGCTGGCCGACCCCGACGTCGTGGTCCTCGACGAGCCGACGCGCGGCATCGACGTCGGCACGAAGCGCCAGATCTACTTCTACGTGGCCGAGCTGCTTGCCAGGGGCGTGGCCGTGGTGCTGATCTCCAGCGAGCTGCCCGAGATACTGGGACTCTCCCACCGCGTCGTGGTCATGCAGAGGGGCGTCGTGACCGGCACGCTCTCCGGCGAGGACCTGGACGAGGAGACGATCATGGCCTACGCCACCGGCCTGCGCAGCGACAGCCGCGTCGCCGAGTGGGAGCAGGGGGGTGCGCATGTCGGTATCTGAGGTCGCGCCCGTCACGACATGGCGCGACCGGATGCGCGGGGTGCCATGGCAGCAGCTGACGCCGCTCCTCGGCCTGGTGCTGCTCATAGTCGTCGGCTCGCTGATCCACCCGTCATTCCTCACGCCCACCAACATCTTCAACGTCCTGACGCGCTCGGCCTTCATAGGGATCATCTCGGTCGGAGCGACGTTCGTGATCATCAGCGGCGGCATCGACCTCTCCGTGGGGTCCATGGCCGACTTCCTCGCCGGCGCCATGATCCTGTTCATGAACGCCTTGCAGGGCAGCGGCGTCTCGCCCGTCGGGGTCGTGTTGCTGGGCGTCGGCCTCGTCCTCGTGAGCGGCGTGGTGGCCGGAGCCGCCAAC
>DASVCK010000175.1:0-8357 GCA_036381675.1 Trueperaceae bacterium
GAAGTTGGCGACGTCAGACAGCACCGGGCGCACGGCCTCCTGCACCCGCGGGTTCAGGTGCACCGGGTAGACGAACGTGTACTGGGGGTACGCCCTGGCCACCGCTGCCAGGGAGCTCGCCAGGTCGCGCATCACGTCCAGGTTCTCGCGCCTGTGCATCGTGACGGCCACCAGCCCCGTCTCGGGGAGGCCGCTGGGCAACCGGGCCCGCCCACGGTTCGCGAGCACCGCGTCGACCGCGGTGTTGCCGGTCACGACCATGTTCTCGGCGCGCTTGCCCTCGGCCAGCAGGTTCTCCCTGGCCGTGGCCGTGGGAGGCAGGTCGAGGTCGGTAAGGACGTCGGTCAGCCGCCGGTTCGCCTCCTCGGGGAACGGCTGGCGCATGTCGAAGCTGCGCAGTCCGGCCTCAACGTGGGCGACGCCCGCCCCCTCTAGGAACGCCGCCAGGGCCACCGCGAAGGTCGTCGTCGTGTCCCCGTGGACGAGGACGTAGTCGGCGCGCAGCTCGCGCAGGGCCGTAGCCGCGGCCGGCGTGATCTTGCCGACCAGGTCAGGCAACGACTGCCTGGCCGTCATGACGTTCAGATCGGCGTCGGCCGAGAGACCGAACGTGGCGAGCGAGTCGTCGAGCTGCTCACGGTGCTGGCCGGTGACGAGCGTGAGGACCTCGACCTGACCCGCCCTGCGCAAAGCGTCGACGACGGGGGCCATCTTATTCGCCTCGGGCCGCGTGCCGAAGGCCACCACGACGCGCGGCTTGGTCCCGCCCGAGGCGGCACCGCGCCACGTCACGCCGGCACGCCGTCCCGTCTCACCTCGGCCAGGCGGGCCAGCGACACCGCGGCGATCAGGACCACCGTGAGCGCGAGCGTAAGCAAGGTGAGCGCCGGCGGCGTCGAGGACAGCAGCATGCCTGCCACACCCAGCGCCAACGTGGCCATCCACAGCAGGATCACCGTGCCGCGCTTGGAGCCGGACCGCTGCCTGAGCATGTCGTGGATGTGGTCGTTGTGGGCGAGCGCCGGGTTGCTGCCGCGCCGCAGGCGGCGCACCGTGACCTGCGTGATGTTGACGACAGGCAGGGCCAGCACCAGGATCGGCGCCACGACCGACACCGCCGCCGTCACCTTCAGCGCACCGATGACGCTCACCGCGGCCAGGACGTAGCCGAGCAGGTAGGCGCCGGAGTCGCCCATGATGATCGTGGCGGGCCCGAAGTTATGGCGTAGGAAGCCCAGGGCGGAACCGGCCAGCGCCGCCAACAGCAGCACCGCGGCGCCGCGGTCGTCGAACTGCACGGCCACCGCCAGCAGGCTGAGGCTGGAGATCGCGGCGATCCCGGACGAGAGGCCGTCTAGACCGTCTATGAAGTTGAAGGCGTTGGTGAACCCGACGACCCAGACGAGCGTCACGACGATAGCCAGGCTCTCGGACAGGAACAGGAAGTTGCCTCCCCCGAAGTAGTCGGTAAGGAAGCCGATGCGGACGCCGTTGACGACGAGGATACCGGCGGCGACGGCTTGCGCGGCCAGCCTCAGCGCCGGCCCGACCTCCCACATGTCGTCGAGGAAGCCGACGAGGGTCATGAGCGCGCCGCCCAGAGCGATCGCGAGCAGCTCGACGCGGTACGCATCGATCACGTCCGGCGCGACCAGGCTGCCCGCGATGAGCGCGACCAGGAAGCCGCCCAGGATAGCGATGCCGCCGATGTTGGGGACGGCCCCCGCGTGCTGCCTGACACCGCCGCCGTGCTGTGTGCCCCCGTCCTGGAGGGCGCGGATCCGATGAGCGAACGCCCGCACGTGCGGCACCAACCCCGCCACCGCCGCCAGCGCTACGGCGAAGGTGACGACGACGAGCGGGAGGTACGAGACGAGCGCCTTCTGCACGTCAGAGATGATACGGCCGCACGATGAAACCTAACGGGTGCCGTAGATGCGGTCCCCGGCGTCGCCGAGACCGGGAACTATGTAGCCGTGGTCGTTCAGCCGCTCGTCCTTCGCGGCGACGATGATGTCGACGTCCGGGTGGGCAGAGGTGACGGCTTGTATGCCCTCTGGCGCGGCGATGATGCACAGCAGGCGGATACGCGAGGCCCCGGCCTCCTTGAGGAGGTCGATGGCCGCCACGGCGCTGCCGCCCGTCGCGAGCATGGGGTCAAGCAGGAAGGCGTCGCGCTCGTCGATGTCCTTGGGCAGCTTCACGTAGTACCGCACGGGCTTGAGGGTCTCGGGGTCGCGATACAGCCCAACGTGCCCGACGCGGGCCGTTGGCACCATGTTGAGGATGCCGTCAACCATGACGAGCCCGGCGCGCAGGATCGCGACCAGGGCCAGCTTCTTCCCCGCCAGGCGCTTCACCCGCGCCTGGGCCACCGGCGTCTCGACGACGCCCTCCTCGAGCTCGAGGTCACGCATGGCGTCGAAGGCCATGAGCATGCTGACCTCGGTGCACAGCGCGCGGAAGTCACGGACGTTGGTGTCGCTGTCGCGCATGACCGCGAGCTTGTGCTGGATCAGAGGGTGGTCGATTACCGTGACCGACATCGGCTATGGCGCCTTCCGTTCAGCGCCGCGGCGAGCCTTGGCTCCCTCGCGGGCCGCAATGGATGAGCCGCCCGTCAGGGGCGGCTCGCATGGCGGAGAGGGTGGGATTCGAACCCACGGTGCAGCAAGGCCACACAACGGTTTTCGAGACCGTCCCGTTCAACCACTCCGGCACCTCTCCTCAGGTTCGCTCACGCGCGGCGCAAAGGTCCGCCGCCCGCGGGCGCCAGCCACTATAACCGGTCGGGCTGTACTCAGGCGGAGCGGCAGATATCGTCACCGCGCCGGTTGACTCGTGGCCCGCCGGGTTCGTAAGCTCGAGTTTGCCGTTGGCCCATCGTCTAATGGCAGGACAACGGATTCTGGTTCCGTCGGTCGGGGTTCGAGTCCCTGTGGGCCAGCCAAGCACACGAACGCGCGGGCGCGCCGGTTGATAGACTGGTGACCCGCGCGTTCACGTGCGTGCGCGGGCCGCGACAGGCCCAAGGCGGTGGCCCATCGTCTAACGGCAGGACACCCGGTTTTGGTCCGGTCGGTCGGGGTTCGAATCCCTGTGGGCCAGCCATGGCGCCCCTTCGGGGGCGTCACTTTCTTTGGGTCGCTCAGGCGTCGTAGTAGCCGCCGCCGGACTTGCGGCCCAGCTTCCCGGCCTCCACGAGCTTGCGCAAGCCCTGCGGCGGCCTGAACCTGTCTCCGTACGCCTCCGCCATCGCGTCCGCGATCAGCAGCACGGTATCGAGGCCGATGTAGTCGGCCAGTTGCAGCGGCCCCATCGGATGGTTGAGCCCCAGGCGGACGGCGGCGTCTATGTCCTCCTTCGAGGCGACGCCTTCCTCAAGCAACCGCGCGCCCTCCAGCAGCACCGCCGCCACGACCCGCGTGGTCACGAAGCCCTGCCTGTCTTCGACCGTGACCACCGTCTTGCCGCAGGCCTCGGCGACCGTGGAGACGACGGCCAACGTCTCGGCCGATGTCCGCACCGCCCTCACGACCTCGACCAGCCGCATGCGCTCCGGTGGGTTGAACCAGTGCATCCCGGCGACGCGCTCCGGCCTGGCCGTCGCGGCCGCGATCGCGGTCACGGACAGCTCGCTGGTGTTGGTGGCCAGGTACGCGGCGGCGGGCGCCGCCGCATCGATGCGGCCGAACAGGTCGCGCTTGAGGTCTAGTTTCTCCGGCACGGCCTCGATCACCAGGTCGGCACCCGCCACCGCCGCCTCCACCTCGCTGTGGAGGCTGAGAGAACCGGCGCCAGGCTCGCCCGACAGTCTGTTCGCTCGCGCCTCAGCGCGCTTAAGGGCGGCCGAGGACGTATCCGCCAGGCTCACCTCGAAGCCCGACGCCACGAGCACCGCGGCGATGCCGCTGCCCATCAGCCCGGCCCCTACGACGGCGATACGCTTCACGTGTGGGACGCGCTCCTCGCTCACTGACATCACCAACCGGCATCATAACGGCGCGTACAGGTCGTACCTGACCGTCCGGCTCCTGATCGCTCCGCTGGGCTCGGCTTCGCTCAGGCGTGGCGACCTCAGGTGACGCTTCACCACCACGCGCCGCGAGGCGACCTCGCGCGCAGCGGCCAGCAGGTCGGCGGCGGCCTCGTAGTCAGCTCCCATGAGGGCCCTGAAGAGAGCCATGCCCTTCGGCGGCAACGACCGGCGGCCGGTGGCGTGGAACATCGGATCCAGGTAGACGACCTCCGTCTCGCGCGGCTCCAGGGCGCCGGCCCGCAGGACGTCGCGGGCGTCGCCCACCACCAGGCGGACGCGCGCGGCGGCCTCGGCCGCCTCGGGCCCAAGGGCGCCGGTCGCCGCCGCCAGCAAGGCGTCCTCCAGCAGGGCGGCCACGACAGGCGAGCGCTCGATCATCGTCACCACAGCGCCCCTCGCTGCCAGATGGAACCCGTCACCGCCCAGTCCCGCGGTGGCGTCAACGACCGTGTACTCGCCGGCGAGGACCGCGCGCCACAGAGGGTCGGGGCCATGACCCTTCGGCGGCACCAGCGCCGGCCGACTGGCGCGGACCTCGGGCCCCGTCCCGAGCCGCAGGGTGAGCCCGTCGCGGCGCACGCTCAAGACGAGCTCCCGCGCGGTCTGCCCGTCAGCGGGCTCGGGCCGCGCTCGGCCGCGTGCCCGCTGTGTCGCGCCGCGTGCGTCGGCGGGCACGTCCGGGGCGGTCCCCTCGAGCCTCACGCTCGCCGCGCCCAGTCGAGCCGCGAGGTCCCGCGCACGAGCCAGGAGCCCCTGCTCCTCGGCCTCGATCGTCAAGCTGAGCTCGCTGCGCGACCCGTCCACACCCGATGGTACGAGGAGCGAGCCGGCTCGTATGGTGCCGTGAGGGAGGGCGAAGCTGCCCTCGCACGCGCGTCGGTGAAGAGCGCAACTCGTGCTACGATTCGATGCGAGAAGAGCGGATCGGCGTTCGATTCCAAAGCGCTAGTACGAAGATGGTTTCGAACCTTAAGCGAGAGCCGGTGAACGCCGCCCGCGAGAGGAGGCTGTCATGACCAACCAGCAGCTCAGGGACAGGCGGGCAGCGGCGGTCACCCCCGGTGCCACCAGCACCCACCCTTTCCACCCCGTGAAGGGTAGGGGCTCCTACGTCTGGGACGTCGAGGGTAAGAAGTACCTCGACTTCTCGACCGGCATCGCCGTCATGAACATCGGTCACTCCCACCCTGCCGTCGTGGAAGCCGTCACGAGGCAGGTCGAGGAGTTCCAGCACCTGTGCTTCGCGGTGGGCATGCACCCCAGCTACATCGAGCTGGCCGAGCGCCTCAACGCCCTCGCGCCAGGCGACTCGCCCAAGAAGACCTTCCTGGCCAACAGCGGCGCCGAGGCCGTCGAGAACGCCGTCAAGATCGCCCGCGCCTACACTGGGCGCCCCGGCATCGTGGCCTTCACGCACGCCTTCCACGGCCGTACCTACATGGCCTTCTCGTTGACGGGCAAGGCGAACCCGTACAAGGCCGGCTTCGGCCTGCGCGCCGCGGAGATCTACAGGGCGCCGTACCCGTACCACTTCCGTAACCCGTGGGGCGCCCGCACCGAGGAAGAGACCGGCGAGGCGGCGCTGGAGGTCCTCAAGGACCTCGTCAACGTGACGATCGGCGCCGGGGAGGTCGCGGCGTTCATCATCGAGCCGGTCGCAGGTGAGGGCGGCTTCATCCCCGCACCCGGTAACTTCCTCCGCGGCCTGCGCGAGTTCGCCACCGAGATCGGGGCGCTGTGGATCGACGACGAGGTGCAGGCCGGTATCGGCCGCACCGGCAAGTTCTGGGCCGTGGAGCACTACGGCCTCGAGCCCGACCTCGTCGCTTCGGCCAAGGCTCTGTCGTCGGGCTTCCCGCTCTCCGCGGTCGTCGGCAAGGCCGAGATCATGGACGCGATGGAACCTGGTCAGATCGGCACCACCTTCGGAGGCAACCCCGCCGCGGTCGCCGCCGCGCTCGCGACCCTGGAGGTCATAGAGAAGGAGGGGCTGGTGGCGCGCGCCGCCCAGATCGGCGCCAAGGCCAGCGCACGCCTCAACGAGCTGCGCGCGCGGCACCCCGGCATCGGGGACGTGCGTGGCAAGGGCGCGATGGTCGCCATGGAGTTCGTCCTGGAGGACGGCTACACCCCCGACACCGCCAGCGTCGCGAAGATCGTGGCGTTCGCGCGCGACGCTGGGCTCATCCTGTTGCCGACGGGGTCGTACGGCAACGTGATCAGGCTGCTGCCACCCATCAACCTCTCCGACCAGGAGCTGGAGGAAGGCCTCACGATCATCGAGCGCGCCGTCGAGCACGCCATGGGCAAGACCGCTCAGCGCGAGATGCAGACCGCCTGAGCCTCCGCCTCTCGGGCGCGAAGAAGGGGCCCCGCGGTGCGCGCCGCGGGGCCCCTTCCGTTCCTGCTCACGCTGTCGGCCTAGCGGTGCGCTTAGCAGCGGATCACGGCTGCTCGCCCTGGTGGATCGGAACGCCCACCATGTTCCCCCACTCCGTCCACGAGCCGTCGTAGTTGCGCACGCTCGGGTAGCCGAGCAGGTACTTCAGGACGAACCAGCTGTGGCTCGACCGCTCGGCGATGCGGCAGTAGGCGATGACGTCCTTGTCCTTGGTGACGCCGGCGTTGGCGTACAGCTGCTCGAGCTCGGCCCGCGACTTGAAGGTGCCGTCCTCGTTGACGGCCTGTCCCCACGGGATGTTGGCGGCGCCAGGGATGTGCCCGCCGCGCTGGGCCCCTTCCTGCGGGTAGTCGGGCATGTGCAGCTTCTCGCCCGTGTACTCGGGGCGGCTACGCACGTCGACGAGCGCGCCCGCCCCGTCCTTCACCAGCAACAGGTGCTGCAGCACGTCGGCGGCGAAGGCCCTGATGCTGGCGTCCCGGTAGGGCACCCGGTAGGTACCCCTCTGCACCCCGGCCACGTCTGTCGTCGTCTCGCGGCCCTCGGCCAGCCACTTCTGCCTGCCGCCGTTCATCAGACGGGCGTCCTCGTGACCGTTGTACTTGAAGAACCACAGGGCGTAGGCGGCCCACCAGTTCGACTTGTCGCCGTACAGGACCACGGTCGTGTCGTTGCTGATGCCCTTGCTCTCCATGAGCTCCGCGAACGCCTGTGCCGAAATGAAGTCCCGCCTGTCCTTCTGCTGCAGCTCCGTGAGCCAGTCGATCTCGACGGCGCCGGGCACGTGGGCCTGACGGTAGAGCAGCGGGTCCTCGTTGACCTCGACGAGGCGCACGCGTGGGTCGTTCAGATGCTCTGCCACCCACTGGGTGCTGACCAAACTGTCGGGCGTGGCGTAATCTGGCACGTTCGAATCCCCTTCCTTGCAGGTCGGATTGTAAGGCGGCCGGCGCGTCCCACACGGGCTCCCGGGTACCAACCGCACGGACTCGTCACGGCTTCGCAGGTGCGGGGACGGTTCGGGCCCAGGTCGCCCAAGCGGCTCATACGCCCTGGGCTATACTCCGCCGCGTGAACGGCTACGTCCTCGCCGCCTCGGTCCTCGCGGCAGACCTCACCCGCCTGGGTCAGTCGGTCTCGGAGGCACAGGACGCCGGGGTCGAGTGGCTCCACCTTGACGTCATGGACGGCCAGTTCGTACCGAACATATCGTTCGGTCCAGCCGTCGTCGCCGCCGTGCGCAGCCAGACGGCTCTCCCGCTGGACGTCCACCTGATGGTCCAACGGCCCGGCGCGCTGCTGGACCGCTTCGCGGCAGCGGGCGCGGACGGCATCACCGTGCATGCCGAGGTCGATCACCACCTGCACCGGCTCTTGCAACAGGTCCGCGAGACGGGCGTGAAGGTCGGCCTGGCCGTCAACCCGCTCACGCCGCTCACCTACCTGGAGGCGGCGCTGCCCTACCTGGACCTGGCGCTCATCATGTCCGTGAACCCCGGCTTCGGCGGTCAGGAGT
This sequence comes from Trueperaceae bacterium, assembly GCA_036381675.1. GTDB lineage: Bacteria > Deinococcota > Deinococci > Deinococcales > Trueperaceae > DASRWD01. The sequence goes on from DASVCK010000175.1 coordinate 7,957, forward strand.
TCATCGCCGGCAGCCTGGGCCGCATCGAGGCGCTCAGGCGCATGCGTGACAGGGCCAACCCCAACTGCCTCATCGAGGTGGACGGCGGCATCACCGCCGCGAACGTGCAGCAGGTCGTGGACGCGGGTGCTGACGTGGTGGTCGCCGGCACCGCGGTGTTCGGCGGGATGGGCACGGTCTCGGAGAACGTGGCGGCTCTCAGGGGAGCCGTCGCCGCCGGCGTCTGAGGTCTGAGCGGCGTCCGAGGTTCAAGCGGCGTCCGAGGTTCAAGCGGCGTCGGCGAAGCGGCCCAGGCTTCGGAAGCGATCGTAGCGCTGCTCCAGCAGCGCCTTCACGGAGAGGCCCTCCAGGGCGGCCAGCTCTTCCCTGAGCACGCGTTCGAAGGTCGCGATCGCCTCGGC
>DASVCK010000176.1:0-4154 GCA_036381675.1 Trueperaceae bacterium
CGGCTGCGACAGCCAGGGTAGGAAGTGCCTGTCCCCTTCCCACAACGGTAGGTCGGCGAGCGCGGCGTCGTCCACCCACTCCAGAGAGCCTTCCGGCCCGGCGCGGGGCTCGCCGCTGAAGCGCGTCACGACGTAGACGAAGACGTACCAGTCGTCCGCGCCGTCGAAGTCGGGGAAGGTGATGAAGCCCTTGAGGTCCGCCGACTCGACGCTCAGGCCGGACTCCTCCAGCACCTCGCGCCTGAGGCAGGCCTCGGGCGACTCGCCCGGCTCGAACTTCCCGCCGAGGCCGTTGTACTTGCCGGCCTGGTGGTGCCCGCTGCTGGGGCGCCTCAGCATCAGGGTCTTGCCGCCTGAGCGCACGTAGGCGAGCGTGCACAGCTTGAGGCCCACGTCTCTAGGCGGGGGCGTCCAGCTCGAACGCCGTGTGCACGGCCCGCAGGGCCTCCTCGGCGCGAGCGGCGTCGATGAGCACGGACAGCCTCACCTCGCTCGATGTGATCGCCTCGATGTTCGCACCCGCCCCGGCAACGGCCTCGAACATGCGGGCGGCGATCCCCGGCGTGGACGCGATGGCCATGCCCACGACGGTCAGCTTGGCCACGCTCTCGTCCACGCTCGCCGTCGCTCCCATCTCCTCGAGCACGGGCTCCAGCGCCTCGAGCGCCTCGGCGACCGTCTCGCGCTTGACGATGAAGGCCATCTGCTGCCGGCTGTCGCCGGCGCCGCGCACTCCCTGGATGATCATGTCGACGCTGACGCCTTTGGCCGCCAGGGCGCCGAAGACCTCGGCCGCAACGCCCGGCCTGTCTGGCACCGTCTGGAGGTCGATGCGAACGTGGCCCCTGTCGATGGCCACCCCTGTGACCGGCTTGGCTGTGATCATCTTGGCCTCCGCGCTCGCGCTCAGGTCTCTGACGACGGTGCCCGGCGCGCGCGTGAACGACGAGCGGACGTGCACGCGCACCCCGTAGTGCCTGGCGTACCAGACGCTGGCGGGGTGCAGCACCTTCGCCCCGTGGCTGGCGAGCTCCAGCATCTCCGTGTAGTCGATCTCTGACAGCTTCGTGGCGGTGGCGATCACGTGCGGATCGGTCGTGTAGACGCCGTCGGTGTCCGTGAAGATCTCGCACTCCGGCGCCCCCAGCGCTGCGGCGAGCGCCACGGCGGTGGTGTCCGAGCCGCCGCGACCCAGGGTCGTGATCGCCCCGGCAGCGTCGGCGCCCTGGAAGCCGGCCACCACGGCCACGTCGACCTCTTCGAGCGCCGTGCGCACCGGGGTCGGGTCCACCCGCAGGATCCGCGCGCCGCCGTGCCGCGAGTCGGTCAGGAACCCCGCCTGAGGACCGGTGAACGACCTCGCCTTCACGCCGCGGGCGCCCAGCGCCAGCGCCAAGAGCGCTGCGCTCTGTTGCTCTCCCGTCGCCAGCAGCACGTCCAGCTCGCGCCGGGACGGACGTTCGGAGAGCTCGCGCGCCTGACCGATCAGCCGGTCCGTGGTCCGGCCCATCGCCGAGACGGTGACAACTGCCTTGCCGCCGGAGCCGACGTGTTGCTCGACCCTGGCCGCCACCTTGGTGATGCGTTCGAGGTCACCCACGCTGGTGCCGCCGAACTTCATGACGCGTGGCGCCGGAGCTGGGCCGCCGCCCGGGGCCACGCCATCCTGCCCGAGTGAGCGCATGGCGGCGTCCATGCGTGCAGAGCTTACACCGGGGCGCGACGCCCTCCGCTCCAGTGGTAATAATCGCCTCATGGACGACGTTCCCGGCCCTCGTGTCGCGGTCGTGGGAGCCGGGCCCGCCGGCTTCTACGCGGCCGAGGCCCTCATCAAGACACACGAGACGGCGACGGTCGACGTCTTCGACCGCCTGCCGACCCCGTACGGCCTGGTGCGCTTCGGTGTCGCCCCTGACCACCAGAAGATGAAGGTCGTGACGCGCATCTACGAGCGCACCCTCAAGGACCCGCGGATCCGTTACCTGGGCAACGTCACGTACGGCCGTGACCTGACCCTGGCGGACCTCAAGCGCCACTTCCACGCCGTCGTGTTCGCCGTGGGAGCCGCTACGGACAGGCGTCTCGGCATCGACGGTGAGGACCTGCCAGGCAGCGTCTCCGCCACGGACTTCGTGGCCTGGTACAACGGCCACCCGGACGCCGTCGACCACGACTTCGCCGCGCTGCTCGCCGGCGCCAAGGAGGCGGTCGTGATCGGCAACGGCAACGTCGCGATCGACGTCACGCGGGTCCTGGCCAAGTCGGTGGAGGAGCTGAGCCTGACGGACATCGCCGACCACGCACTCGAGGCCCTGCGCGGCTCCGCCATCGAGCGGGTGACCATCGTCGGGAGGCGCGGACCCGCGGAGGCCAAGTTCACGACCAAGGAGCTACGGGAGCTGGGCGAGCTCGAGAACGCCGACGTGGACGTCAACGTCGAGGAGATGACGTTGATCCCCGCCAGCCGCGCCGCGGCGGAGGCCGACGTCACGACGGCGAAGAACCTCGAGGTGCTGCAGGGGTTCGCACAGCAGCAGAAGGCGGGCAAGGCCCGCACGGTCGCCCTCCGCTTCCAGCTCCAACCGGTGCGCTTGGAGGGCGATGGCAGGGTGTCGGCGATCGTGCTCGAGAGGACCCGACTCGAGGAGGCGGGCGACCAGGTCAGGGCGGTGGGCACCGGCGAGTACGAGACCCTGCCGGCGCAGCTGGTACTCAAGTCGGTCGGGTACCAAGGCGTCCCGCTTCCTGACCTGCCGTTCGACGAGCGCAGGGGCGTCGTCCCCAACGATGCCGGTCGCGTGCTCGACGCACCGGGCGGCGTGCCCGTCCCCGGCGTCTACGTCGCGGGCTGGATCAAGCGCGGGGCCAGCGGTGTCATCGGCACGAACAAGGCCGACGCCATGGAGAGCGTGGCTTCGCTCGTCGCCGACCTGGACGCCGCACCGCCGCCGGTCGGCGACACCGCGCGAGAAGCGGTCGATGCCTTGCTGCTCGAGCGTGGCGTCGACGCCTTCACGACAGGCGACTGGTTCGGGCTCGACGCCGAGGAGGTAGCGGCGGGCGAGGCCGCCGGCAGGCCGCGGGTCAAGTTCGTGAGGCTCGCCGAGATGGTCGCTGCAGCGCGACGCGGACGCGAGGCGCAGGGGAGCTAGCCCTGGCGTCCGGGCCCGCGGGGCGTAACGCTCGGGCTCACGGAAGGCTTCGTGGCGCCAGTTCGCTACGGCCCGAGGGCCGCCGTGAGCGGCAGGTGATAGCATCGCTGCCGAACTCCCACACGAAAGCAGCGAGAGGTACAGCCAAGTTGGTTCAAGAAGGAGACGACGTACTGCTCAGCATCCGGGGCCTCGTCAAGGACTTCGGAGGGCTGCGGGCGGTCAACCATTGCAGCTTCGACGTACGCGCCGGCACCATCACGGGGCTGATCGGTCCCAACGGCGCCGGCAAGACGACCCTCTTCAACGTGCTGAGCCGCCTGTACCAGCCGACCACCGGCACGGTCACGTTCGACGGCGCCGACCTGCTCGACGTGCCGGCGCACCGCATCGCCCGCCTGGGCCTGGCCCGCACGTTCCAGAACGTGGCGCTGTTCCCTGCACTGACGGTGCTCGAGAACGTGATGACGGGGGGCCACGCCGAGGGCTCGATCGGCTTCGGCCGGGCCATGTTACGCATCGGGGCCACCCGCGAGGAGGCGGCCCAGCGCCGGCGGGGGATCGACCTGCTGGAGCGCCTCGACCTCGGGCACCTCGCCCATCGCCCGGTCGCCGGGCTGCCGTTCGGCACGCTCAAGCGCATCGAGCTGGCACGGGCGCTGGCGGCGGACCCCCGGCTGCTGATGCTCGACGAGCCCGCCAACGGCCTGACCCACAGCGAGGTCGACGACCTCGGCGAGACCATCAAGGCGATCCGCGACCAGTTCGACCTCACGATCCTGCTGGTGGAGCACCACATGGCAATGGTCATGACCATCTCCGACCACATCGTGGTCCTCGACTTCGGGCGCAAGATCGCCGAGGGGCCGCCCTCGGCCATCCGCAACGATCCGCTGGTGATCGAGGCCTACCTGGGGGCACCGGCATGAGTCCGCTTCGCCCGCCCGCTCCCCTCCGCTCACGGGTCCTGTCGCCTGCGCCGCGGCGCCTACCGCCGTCGGC
>DASVCK010000177.1:0-10445 GCA_036381675.1 Trueperaceae bacterium
GGGTGACCTTGCCGTCGACGATGCCGCGGAAGACCGGCTTCCCGTCGTACGAGTAGATCGTTATGTACATCCGCGTCGCCGTGAAGTCCTGGATGCTCCGGCGTATGCGGTTCTGCGTCTCGTTGCGGCAACCGGCTAGCAGCACGGCCAGCGCCACCAGGAGGACCAATACCACTCTCTTTCGCACGCCAAACCTCCTTGAGAAGCGCACCTAGCGGCGGTTCATGCCGGCGATGGTAGCGCGTCGCCACCACGACGTGCCTCCGCCTGAAGTAGCGGGTCTAGCCAGCCGCCTGTCAGGCTTTAGTCTGGAGCGCTCAAGTTTTGTATCATCCCATCGTGAACGGCAGTCGGCGCGATCCGTACGAGGTCCTCGGCGTGTCTCGTGACGCGGACGCCGAAGCGGTGAAGCGTGCGTTTCGCCAGCAGGCGATGCGGTACCACCCGGACCGCAACCCGGGCGACGAGCAGGCCGAGGAGCGGTTCAAGGAGCTCTCCGAAGCGTACGCGGTCCTGCGGGACCCGGAGGCGCGAGCGCGGTACGACCGGTACGGGCACGCCCCGGCGGGCGGCTTCACCACCCCGACGTACACCGGCGAGCAGTGGCGCGAGATGTTCCGTGAGGCCGAGGTGCCCATCGATTGGACGCGCATGGCCGGCGGCTCGGTGACCGGCAACGCGATGTTCGACGCACTGTTCGGGATGGTCGCGGGGATGCTGAGGGGGAGCGGGCTGCTACCCGGCGAGACCCGCGAGGTGACGCTCGGCCTGACACTAGGAGAGGCCGCGAGCGGCACAGTCAAGCGCGTGCGCGTGCCGGGACCCAGCGTGTGCGCCGTCTGCCACGGCACGGGCAGGGCGGTGACAGAAGGCGCCGTCACGGCACCGGCCGGTCCATTCTCCACCAACACCTACGACGGGTCCTGCCCGGCCTGCAACGGCCGGGGAGTGAGGCGCACCGCGGCCGCCGTCGAGGTGAGCGTCCCTGCCGGCGCGAAGAACAGCACGAAGCTGCGGCTTCGTGGCCTGGGCGGGCCTGGTTCGCCGCCGGGTGATCTCATGGTGGACATCGAGGTGCTCTTGCCCCCGACCGCCCGGGTACAGGGCCGCGACGTGCACGACACCATCGCGATCGCGCCGTGGCAGGCTGCGGCCGGCGGCTATGTCGACTACGAGGGCGTCACGGTGCCCGTGCCGCCGCGCACATCCGACGGCCAGAGCCTGGTCGTGCCGGGCGGCGGCTTGGGCGGAGGCGACCTCCACCTCACCGTGCAGGTGAGTGTGGTGGACGGCATACTTCGCTCCGGGCGCGCCTGGTTGCGTAAGCTGGCATCTGGAGGGACCGTTTGAAGGACCGTCACGACGATCCGAGCGAGCCCATTCAGGAGCGCCACCAGGAGAAGGAGATCGACCAGGACAAGCCGCTCTACGTGATCAGCGTGGCGGCCGAGTTGGTCGATATGCACCCGCAGACACTGCGCCTCTACGAACGCAAGGGCCTCATCGAACCCAGTCGTAGCAGCGGCAAGACGCGGCTCTACTCGCAACGCAACATCGAACAGCTGCGGGAGATCAGGCGCCTGACGCAAGAGCTCGGCGTGAACTTAGCCGGCGTCGAGGAGATCATCAGGCTCCGGCTGCGGCTGGACCAGCTGCAGCGCAACATGGAGCACCGCATCACCGAGTTGCAGGGGCAGCTGGGTGGCAAGCTGCACGATGCGAAGCTCAGGAGCCTGCCCTCGTACGAGGAGCCGGACGAGGAGCAGGACGCGGGCGAGGTAGCGGCGAAGGACTGACCGCGGCCCTTGGAGGGCCCCGCTCGCAAGCGGGTTATCTTGCGGTGTGCGGATCGCGTCACTCACCCTGCAGGGCTTCAAGAGCTTCGGGGACCGCACGACGATCGAGTTCGCCCCCGGGGTCACCGCGATCATCGGCCCCAACGGTTCCGGCAAGTCCAACATCATCGACGCCCTGCGCTGGACCACAGGCGGCGGCAGGGCCACCGCGTTCAGAGCAGAGGACAAGACAGACCTCATCTTCCACGGCGCGACCGGCAAGCGCTCGGTGGGCCTGGCCGAGGTCGAGGTAGAGCTGACGGGCAGATCGGGCTCCGTGAAGGTATGGCGGAGCCTGGACCGGGAAGGCACGACGCGTCTACGGCTTAACGGCAGGAGCGCTCGCTTCCTTGACGTCGAGGAGGCGCTGGCCGGTTCCGGGCTCGGCCGCTCCGGCCTGGCGGTGATCGGCCAGGGCGAGGTCAGCGAGGTGCTCATGGCGGACCCCGAGCGCCTCCTCGAATACGTGTCTGAGGCCGCGGGCGCCGCCCGCTTGGCGACCCGGCGCGACCAGGCGGCTGACAGGCTGGCCGCAGCCGACCGGCACTTGGAGCGCCTGCAGGAGCTGCTCGCGACCTTACTGGAACGGGAACAGGTCCTCACTGACGAGGCCAGGGACGCCAGGCGGCACGCCGAGCTGACGGCCGAGTCGCTCCAGCTGCGCTACACGGCCGCGCTCCTGAGGCAAGAGTCGCTACAGGCCGAGCTGCGCTCTCTCCACGAGGAACGGGGAGCGAACGAGCAGAGGCTGGCCGAGGGCCGGGCGGCACTGGCACAACTCCGCAGCGCGCTTGACGCCGCGAAGCGCGACCACGACAGGGCTCAGGAGCGCCTCCGAGCCGCGGCCGCCAACCTGGAGGCCAAACGTGGCGACCTGCGGGTAGCCGAGGAGCGCGTCAACGGACTGCGCGCCAGGAGCAGCGCGTTGAGCCAGCGGGCCTCAGACCTCACCGCCGAGGCGGACCGGCTGCAGGACACGACGGCGCCGGAAGCGCCGGACGAGACCGTCGCCTCGGCCGACGACCGCCTTAGGGCTTTGGCTGCCGAGCTGGAAACGGCGACGAGCGTCGCGCAGCAAGCGAAAGCCGAGCTGGACGTGGCGGCGGCGCAACTGGCGGATGCGCGGGAGCGCGAAGCTGCCAGCCAGCGTGACGCGGCGGCCCTGGAGGCGCGCATTTCCTCACTGGCTCAGCAGGAGACCGAGCTCGCCACCCGATTGGCAGCGGCGGTAGAAGGCCTCGAAGCCGACGACCCGGCGACCCTGGCCGCTGCCGCAGAGACGGCGCGGGAGGCCAGGGACCGTGCCTCCGCCGCTCTGGAGCGAGCCAGGCAGGCACTCGCGACGGTGCACGAGCGTCAGGCCCTGGCAGCAGCCGAAGCCATGGCGACCAAGCGAGCGGCCGAGCGTCTGAGGTCCGCCTACGAGGCCAGGCGCGGCTACGCCCAAGGCCCCCGCACCGCCCTCTCGTCCGGGATCCGCGGCGTCATCGGCTCGGTGGCCGACCTGCTGCGGGTGCGCCCCGAGCACCAACCAGCCATCGCGGCAGCGTTGGGCCGGCGGTCCGAGTACGTGGTCGTGGAGGACGCAGCCACCGGCCAGGCGGTCATCGAGTACGTGAAGAACAGTGGCGGCTACGTGACCGTGCTGCCGCTCGACCTCGTCAGGCCCAACTTCGGGCGCGTGGACCCCTCCGAAGTGACCCGGCCGGGCGTCGTTGGCGCAGCTACGGAGCTGGTGGAAGTCGAGCCCCGCTTCGCGGCGGTCCGGGACCTGCTCCTCGGAGGCACGCTCGTGGTCACCGAGCTGGAGGCGGCGACCGCGATCGCACGCGGTCGGACGAGCCGGCCCCGGCTCGTGACCCTGGACGGGGACCTACTGGAGACGAGCGGCGCCATGAGCGGCGGCAAGCGTTCGGGTCAGAGCACAGTCCTCGGGTTGGGCGCCGATCTGGAGGCCGCCGAGTCCGCTGCCGAGGAGGCTGCCGTCGCTGCCGAAGTCGCCCTCGAGGAGCTGGAGGAGGCGCGCCACGACGTGCGCGCCGGGCAGGAAGCGCTCAGGGCGGCGTCAGAAGACGCCCAAAGAGCTGATGATGCCAACAACCGGGCTCGGGAGAGTCGCGCGGCCAACGAGAGACTCCGCGTCGAGCTCGAAGAGCGGTTGTCGGCCACGCGGGAGGCGCTCGCGTCGCTGAGAGCGAAGACGGAACGAAGGGTCGATGCGGACGCTGGCGACCGCGGTCCCTCGATGGAGGCCGTCCAAGCCGAGTTCGAACGCGCCAGCCGGGAGTTCGAGGAGGCGAGGGTCGCGCAGTCGAGGTCCCAGGACACGGTCACGAGGGCCAGGCACGAGCGGGAGCTGCTGGCGGAGCGCTGGGCTGCTCACGCCGCCGGGCTCAATCGTCTGGAGAAGGCGCGAGCCCGGTCAGCGGAGATCCGCGCCGAGCTCACGTTGGTCGCGGAGCAGCAAGGGGCCGCGGAGGACGACCTGAGCGCGGCGCTTGAGAGACTTGACCGCGCGAAGGAGGACCTGCCCGCCGGTGTGGAGGGCGAAGAGCAGGACGTCGTACGCACCCGCGGCGTCGTCATGGAGCACGAGGAGGAGCTCGCCCGCCGGTCTGACGAGCAGGCGGCGATCGCACAGGCGATCGAGGACTCCAAGGTCCTGGCGGCGCGCCGCGAGACGTCGCTCGAGATGGTGAGTGAGGAGCTGAAGGGCTTCCCAGAGGGCGTGTCGCGCCTTGACATACCCGAGCGCACCGCCCGGCAGCGGCTGCGCGAGGTGACCGAGGCGCTGGAGGCGCTGGGTGCGGTGAACCACCGCGCCGCCGGTGAGCTGGCAGAGGTCACGACGCGGCGCGAGACGTTGGAGGTCGAGGCCGTGCAGGCGACCCTGGCCGTGGCCGAGCTGCAGACGGCCCTGGAGCGCATTGACAAGGAGACCGCCCAGCTGCTCGATGCCGCCCTGGAACGGCTCAGGTCGTCGTTCGGCAGGCACGTGCAACACCTGTTCGGCGAGGACGGTCGCGGCGCGATCGAGGTGGACACCGACGGCAGACGCCCCACCGGCGTGCGCATCAGGCTGCAACCTCCCGGCAAGCAGACCCAGTCACTGCACCTGCTCTCCGTAGGCGAGCGGACGATGGGAGCGCTGGCGTTCCTCTTCGCCCTGATGGGCGACGGTGGCGGCACGGGCCTGCCGGTCGCCGTGCTCGACGAGGTCGACGCGCCGCTCGACGAGGCCAACATCAGGCGGTTCGGCACCTTCGTGACGCGGCTGGCGCGGCACGGCACCCAGTTCGTCCTCATCACGCACCAGAAGGCGACCTTCGAGGTAGCAGACACCTTGTGGGGCGTTACCACAGAGCGCGGCGTGAGCCGGGTGTTCAGCGTCAGGCGCCCCGAGGACGCCGACACCCTGGCGGGCCAAGACGCCGCAGCCGCCGCAGACTGAGCCCGGATGAAGTTCCGGATCGTGAACCTGGGACAAGTGGGCTCGACACAGGTCGAGATGCGCGCCCGCATCGGCGCCGGGGAAGACGTCACCGGGCTGTGTCTCCGCGCCGAGGCCCAACTGGCCGGCACGGGCAGGCGCGGCACGGCGTGGTCGTCTCCGCCCGGGGGCAGCTACCAGTCGGTGGGCCTTGGTCCGCAGGCCTGGCCTTGGTTGACGCTGGCGCTGGGAGTGGGCATCGCCGGCGAACTTGGCGTCCTCCCCGGCGCACCGCGCGTGCTCGTCAAGTGGCCGAACGACCTGTACCTGGCGGAGATGAAACTGGGAGGCATCCTTACTGAGGTCGTCTCCGGCCAGGTGATCGCCGGGGTGGGGGTGAACGTGACCAACCCAGTGGGCGAAGGCGCAACGCGCCTGGAAGGCCAGTCGGTTGATGCGGTGAGCGAAGCGGTCCTCACCGGTCTAGCGAACGGGCTGGAGCTGGCCGCGGCCGGCGGGCCGGCCATCCAACAGTCGTTCGAAGCCGTAGATCTCCTGGCTGGCAGGACGGTTGACGTGACACTCGGCGACCCGGCCGAGCCTCATGGCAGCGTCACCGGTGTGGCCCGCGGGGTGAGCGTGACCGGGGGGCTCGTCGTCGCGGTCTCTGGCGCAAAGGAACCTATCGTCATCCAGACTGGTCACATCGCTCGGTTCGGCAAGATCACCTGAACCCATGCGGCGCGGGTCTACCTCACCCGGATCCGCTCGGCGCGGATGCCGCCGTCTTCGGTGACGACGCCCCTGACCTCGACGTAGTCGCCCACGCCGGGGTCTTCATCGAACCGGGTCTCGGCAGTGACCAGCAGCGGCAGTCCGTCAAGTTCCCAGAGGGCCGTGAGCGTTCCGCCCAGCCTTACCTCCCCGCCGGCGGGCACCGGCGCCGCCGTCCCGTCCGGGGAGGGGGCGCCCGCTCGGATCCAAACCGCGATACGTTCTACCTCCGCCTCGGTCAACGGCGGGCCCCCGAAGGGCATGCCCGGCCTGGAGCGCCCGACGATCCGCCGGTACACCTCGCTCGCCAAGGGGTCGCCAGGGACCACGACGACGCGGTCGCCACCCCGCAGGATGCGGTCGTACGAGTCCAGCCTGAGGCCCTCGGGCGGCGCGCCCATGGCACCTGCTTCGGTGTGGCAGACGGCGCATCGGTTCAGGAAGATGCCCTCGACCGACGCGAACGTGCCGTCCGCGGGAGGCGGCTCCTCGGCCCCTGGATCATCCCCGCCAGCGCCGGCATCACCTGGAGCCCCTGGCGCGTCACCCGGCAGGGCACCGCCGAGGACCCAGTCCTTGATCGAGGCGATCTGCGCCTCGTCGAGGAAGGGCGGTCCAGTGAGCGGCATCCTGGGGAGGCTCCTACCCTCCAGCCGCGCGACCAGCTCGCTCGCCTCCGGATTGCCAGGCACTACTACCGCCCCGTTGCTGGACCCAGCCATCAGCCCCTGGTAGCTGTCCAGCCTCAGTCCGAGTGGAGCGCTGCTGCCGCTGTGGCACAAGATGCAGCGCTCCTGGAGTATCGGCGCGATCGACGCGTATGTTGGGGGCTCTTGCGCCAGGGCGCTGCCGCCTGTGACGAGCAGGAGCAAGACGCTGACTGGCCGGAGCGAGCGACGCGGAGTCATGCGTCCATCATCTACGGTGTGCGGGCAGCGCAGCCGGAACGAAGGAAACTGCTTCCGGACCCTCGGGCACGCGTGCCGTGGCTCTCATGTGCATTAGGTCTCGTCCTGGGCGCGAATCCCTACATAGAGTGCCGCCATGCACAATACGTTCGCACCGCCCGTTCAGGGCGCGAGCGGGGTGGGGGAGGGTGACGACACCCTCGATAACCGGACGGCAGTGGGCACGCTGTGGGTCGTAGACGATACCGAGGCGATCCAAGTCCTGGCGAGAAGCGTCTTCGAACGCGCGGGGTGGCGCGTCTCGACCTTCGAGGACCTGACCCGCGCTCTTGAGGCTCTGGCGGACGGACCGACGCCGGACGCCGTGCTGCTCGACATTCATCTGCCTGATGGGAACGGCCTGCACCATGTCAGGGAGTTCGCAGCGGCGGGAGCGGCCGTCGTCGTGGTGAGCAACGCTGCCGGGCCCGACCAGGTGGAGCTGGCGTTCGCCGTCGGCGCCGGTGACGTGGTCCCCAAGCCGTTCGACTTGAGGAGCCTGTTGGCCCGGGTGGAGCGTGCGGCTCGCGCGGCGAGGCCAGAGCGGGCGATGGTGCCTCTGCCCGAAAGCCGCGCGACGGCAGCGCACGTCGGCGGGCCAGACAGCGGCTGATGCGAGGCACCGGGCTGGCGTCGCTGTTCGTCGCCATCCTCGTCGTGGCGGCCGCAGTCAGCGTGACCATGTTCGCGATGCTCGCCTGGTTCGTGACGGGCCAAGGCACGGTAGACGCATGGCGCTCGCTGGTCCTCGCGCTGACCGTGGCCGGCGTCGGGCTAGGGACCGTCGCGCTCGCTCACCTCGCTCTGGTCGCGGTGCGCCAGGAGGTCTCCCGGCGTCGCGAGCGCCTCATCGCCGGGTGGACGCAAGTCTGGGGCGGAGTGGCGGCCGGCGGCGACGGACCCGTCGTTCCCAACGAGGCGAGCGCCGTCGCGTCCGAGGCCGCGGCCAGGGTGATCCAGCAGATGACAGGGGAGGGCGTCGAGCGCGTCAGGTCCGGCCTCCACAGCAGCGGAGTGCTCGAAGCGGAACTCGCTTCCGCAGCAAGAGGCATAGGCGTGCCGCGCAGCCGTTCCACGGCGGCCCTGGAGCGCCTGGCCTGGATAGCGACGCCGGACGCTCTGTCCCTGTTCGCGCGCGCCGCGCGCGGCAACGACCTCAGGAGCGCCCGAGCCGCGCTCCTCGGCATGACACGGGTGCTGGCCGAGAGGTCGCAGCCCGAGCCGGTAGGGCCCGAGCTGGTGGCCGCCATCGAGGCGCACCTGAGCGCTGTCAGGGACCCGGCCGGAACGCGCACGTTCCTCTCGACGGTGTTGATGTCCGCCGGCGACCACCTTGCCTGGTTGTGTGGGCGCCTGTTGCGACGGGGCCAACCGGAGGTGGCTCACGTCGCGGCGCTGGAGGCGATAGGCCTGTCTCACCGCCCCGAGGCGCTGAAGCTGGCCACCGAAGCGCTGCTGGGCGCGGTGGAGGACGAGACCGTTGCTGCGGCGCTGCGAGCCCTGTCCCGTGTGGGCCACGTGCCGGGGAGCGCTCATGATGCGGTGCTCGAGGCCGCCGGCGCGGCTCACGTCGGCACTCGGGTGCAGGCTGCGTACGCGCTGGTCTGGCTGCCGCCCCACGTCGCCATACCGGCGCTGTGGACGCTGTTGGGCGACCGTACGTGGGACGTGCGCCGCGGAGCGGCTCAGGCCTTGGCGCGCAGTGGCGCCCCTGGCGAGAGGGCGCTGCGCGAAGCCGCCAGCTCGCACCCGGACAGGTTCGCCAGGGACGTCGCTGAGATCACGCTGGCCGTGGCCAAGACGCCCCTCGAGCTGCCGGCGCCGGTACCGGCCAGACCGGTCACCCGTCTCACGCTAACGACTGCGATCGAGCCCGCGTCATGAACGTCATCGACACCTTCCAGCTCGTCGTCCTCGCCGCGTTCGCGGTGATCAACGGGGCGCAGATCGGAGGGCTCGTCCTGGCGTCGCGCGCGCTGCTCATGCGGGACAGAAGGGCATCCCAGTTGGAGGAAACGGCGCTGACCCGGGCCGCCACCTACCTACCGGTCAGCTTCGTCGTTCCCGCCTACAACGAAGAAGCGACGATCGTGGGCAGCGTCCGCAGTCTCCTCTCCATGCACTATCCGGAGTTCGAGTTGGTCGTGATAAACGACGGCTCCAAGGACGACACCATGAGGCTCCTCGGCGAAGCCTTCGACCTGGTCCCGACGGTCGCGAGCCCCCGCCGGTTCACACAGCACGCGCCGGTCGTGGGCACGTGGCGCAGCGCCACTCATCCGGCGCTGACGGTAGTCGAGAAGGAGAACGGCGGTCGCGCCGACGCCCTGAACGCCGGCCTGGAACAAGCCAGGTACCCGATCGTCGTGGTGATAGACGCCGACAGCCTCGTGGATCCCGAGGCGTTGTTGCTGGCCGGCACGCGGTTCCTCGATGACCCGAGCCTGGTGGCGCTCGGCGGCTCGATCCGCCTCGTCAACGACGCCGACGTCTCCGGGGGTAGCGTGCGCCTAGCCCGCACGCCGCGCAACTTCCTGGCTCGCTGGCAGCAGCTCGAGTACGTGCGGGCCTTCACGGCGGCACGCGTCGCCATGAGCCACCTGCGGTGCATGGTCCTGGTCTCGGGCGCCTTCGGGCTGTTCCGGCGCAGCGCGCTGATCGCCGTGGGCGGCTACCGGACGGACACCGTCGGAGAGGACTTCGAGCTGACCGTCAGGCTGCACAGGCACTTCAGGGACAGGGGAGAGCCCTACCGCATCGAGTACTTAGTGGACCCTGTGTGCTGGACTCAGGTGCCGGAAGAGCCGCGGATCCTGCGTAACCAGCGGGACCGCTGGCACCGAGGGCTGTGGGAGGTCCTCTGGGCGCACCGCGACATGCTGTTCAATCTTCGGTACGGCCGCATCGGGCTGGTGGCGCTGCCCTACATGTGGTTCGTGGAGGGGCTCTCGCCCGTCTTCGAGGTCGCCGGCTACCTGCTCGTGGCTATTCTGGCCGTCCTCGGTCATCTGGACGTGGCATTCGCCTCGGCGTTCTTCGCTCTGGCGCTTCTCTACGGTGTCCTGGTTAGCCTCGGTACCACCGCGCTCGATGTCGTCCTGCCCCACTCACCGCGTCGCGCCATCGACAGGTTCAGGCTGCTCAACGCGGTCGTCACCGAGAGCATCTGGTACCGACCGTGGCTGGCCTTCGTGCGGCTGGTCGCCACGTTCGGCGTCAGGAGCAAGCGCGGCAAGTGGGGCGCCATGACCCGCCGCAGCTTCGGCTGAAGACCTCTTTTGACCTCTCCCCCAGGTGTGTAAAAACATAAGCTGCATTATGTTCTCCGGTTGATATGCTCGTCGTGGCCGGTGGTGTGAGTGTCTCTCGGGTCTCTCGTTGGGCGTTTTGCGACCCTCGATAGGCTTATGCCCCTGCACCGGCCGCCTTGGAGGTCTTCGCCCGTGAAGCTGAGCCTGG
>DASVCK010000178.1:0-2437 GCA_036381675.1 Trueperaceae bacterium
GGCCGACATGCCGCTGAAGCGGCAGACGTTGGCGAAGACGACGCCGTCGGGTGCCTCGAAGCTCGTCTGGGGGACGGGCGCCTGCCCGTTCCAGTCCCACGGCTGGTTGAGGGCCAGGACCATGAAGTCGTGCCACAGGTAGAGCGGGCCGTCCGCGCTGAAGAGGCCGCCGGCGAACTTGTTGGCCATCTGTTCCTGGTTGTTGTTGCCCATCCACGTGCCGGTGACCAGGCTGCCGGGCACGTAGCCGAAGCCGGAGAGGTCGCGGAACTCGTTGGTCGTTCCGGTCTTGAAGCCGGCGGGACGCCGCTGCCCGTCGACGGTGAACAGGTTGGCGCGATCGCCCCACAGCGGGTTGATGGCCGGGTTGGTGTTGCCCTCGAGGATCCAGTGCGGGATGTACGCCTCGGCGGGCGTCATCGGCTCGGTGACCTCGGGGCCGTCGTCCTCCAGCCGGTAGACCACGCGGTTGTCGCGGTCGCGAATCTCGAGGACCGTCGTCGCCTGGTGGAGCTTCCCCTGCGCCGCGAACGTGCCGTACGCCTGCGTCATGTTGGTGAGGTTCACCGGCACCGACCCCAGGGCCAGGGAGAGGCCCGGGTCCTGGCCCATGATGTAGTCGGCGGACGCGATGCCGAGCGACTCGGCGAAGCGCGCCGTCGTATCGGATCCGACCAGGTACTGCATCATCACCGAGGGGATGTTCAGCGAGAAGTGCAGCGCGTCGAGCGCCAGCACCGGCCCGTGCTCCTTGATGTCGGCGTTCGTGGGCCGGTAGCTCGTGTCGCCGAGGCCGAACTCGGTCATGGCGTCGACGAACATCGTCGAGGCCGTCGCGTCACGGGACTTGAAGGCCGATGAGTACGTGATCGGCTTGAAGGCGGATCCCGGCTGACGCTTGCCCAGGCCGGCAACGTCGAACTGGCCCTGCACCCGCGGGTCCTCGCGGTTGTAGTAGTCGACGGAGCCGACGTACGCGACGATCTCGCCGGTCATCGAGTTGATCGAAACGAGCGCCCCATTGTTGACGTTGAAGTCCTGGCAGCGGCTTCCCTGGGGCGTGAGGCAGCCGGGCTCCTCGGCGGTGCTCGTGTTCAGCGCATGGACGTGCGCGGCCACCAGCCGCTTGGCCTCCTGCTGCAGCGGGTAGTCCAGCGTGGTCGTGATCCGATACCCGCCGGTGCGCACCGCCGCCGCGGGATCCTCGACGCCCAGGCTGGCCAGGATGCGCTCCGCCTCCTTCTGAACCCGGAAGCTGAACTGCGGCTCGAGCAGGAGGCTCGTCAGGCGGCGGGGCTCCATGTCGAGCCAGCTCGTCCGACGTGCCTCCTGTGCCTGGGCCGTCGTGATGTAGCCCTCCTGCTGCATGGCGCCGATGACCAGGTCGCGCTCGCGCAGCGCATCGGCCGCGGCCGCCTCGCTGCCGGGCTCGCCGTTCGGGTTCTGGTACGGATCCAGGAAGGACGGCGCCTGCGGCAGGGCGGCCAGGAAGGCGGCCTGCGCCACCGACATCTGGCTCAGGTCGGTGATGCCGAAGTAGTTGGCCGCCGCCGCCTTGATGCCGTACGAGCCGTTGCCGTAGTAGATGAGGTTCAGGTAGGTCTCGAGGATCCGCTCCTTGCCGGCGCGGCCCGGGTAGGCCTCGGTCACCTGCATGGCCAGGATGTTCTCGCGGATCTTGTCCTGGAAGTCGGTCGAGTTCTTGGGCTCCGGCGGCTGGCAGACATCGGTCTGCTCCTGGGGGGCCTCCTCCGGGTTCTCGACCGCCGGCGCGTCCGGGTCGACCTCGATGGCGCTGGGTGCGGGTGTCGCGCCCTCGTCCACCTGGGTCGACTGCCCCTCCTCCTGGAGGACGCGGGCGTAGTCGATGACCTGCTGCGTGATGGTCGAGGCGCCCTGCACGATCTCCCCCGCCTCCAGGTTCGCCAGCGCCGCGCGCACCGTGCCCTGGAAGTCGACGCCGTTGTTCTCCCAGAAGGTGCGGTCCTCGCTGGAGATCGTCGCCTGCCACACGATGTCGGGCAGCTCGGCGAACTTCACGGCCTCGCGGTTCTGGCACTCGAAGCGGGCGAGCAGGGTCTGGCCGGTGCGGTCGTAGACGTAGGTCGACTGGGCCGGCTCGATGCCGTCGAGGACGTTGGGATCAGGCAGGTCCGAGGCGAAGTAGCTGTAGGCGGCGAACATCCCGCCCGCCGTTCCCATGATCGAGCCGACGAAGGTCAGGCCGAAGACGCCCAGGGTGACGAGCAGGAAGGTCGCGAGGCCCCGCCGACGCTGCCCGCGACGCGTGGTGCGCCGGGTCATCATGAGGTGGCGACGCCGACGCTGGAGAGCCGGATGCATCGCGCGCAGGGTACCAGCGAACGGGTGTGCGGTCGAATGCCGCGCGGCGCGGAGCCCACGCTGAACCCGCTCCGGGCAGCAGGGCGTGCGCCGC
>DASVCK010000179.1:0-3618 GCA_036381675.1 Trueperaceae bacterium
CTCGACATAGCCGACCGGATGGTCGAGCTGAACCCGGACTACGACGAGCGCGGGCTGCTCGGCTTCGCGTTCCATCCCGATTTCGCTGAGAACGGCAAGGCGTACGCCTACTACAGCGCACCGATTCGCGAGGGGACGCCCGCGGGCTGGAACCACACCGCCGTGCTCTCCGAGTTCACGCTCGCGGAGGACGGGAGCCACCTCGACGCCGACTCGGAGCGCGTGCTTCTCGAGATCCCGCAACCCCAGATGAACCACAACGGCGGGCAAGTGCTGTTCGGCCACGACGGCTTCCTGTACCTAGCGCTGGGCGACGGCGGCGGCGCCAACGACGTCGGTGAAGGCCACCCGCCGATGGGCAACGGCCAGGACGTGACGACGCTCAAGGGCAGCATCCTGCGCATCGACGTGAATACGGCTGAGGGCTACGGCATCCCCGAGGACAACCCGTTCGCCGGCGGCTTCGAGCTGCCGGAGGGCGAGTGGTCGGGCACCGAGGCGCGCCCCGAGATCTACCTGTGGGGGCTCCGCAACCCGTACCGCTTCAGCGTCGACCGCGAGACCGGCGCTTTACTCGTGCCCGACGTTGGGCAGAACCTGTGGGAAGAGGTCAACTACGTGACCGGTCCGGGCAACCTCGGCTGGAACCTCCGCGAGGGCGCGTACGGCTTCGACCCCGCCGCACCCGACCAGTTCATGGAGGAGGGCCCCACCACGGGACCTCTGGGCAACGAGTTCATCGAACCGGTGCTCACGTACGCCCACCCGGGCGTGACCGAGGGCTTGGGCGAGGAGGAGCGCGGCATCTCGGTGTCCGGCGGGTACGTTTACCGTGGGTCGGCGATCCCCGAGCTGGTGGGCTACTACGTGTTCGGCGACTGGAGCCAGTCGTTCAGCGCGCCCGGTGGCAAGCTGTTCGTGGCCTCGACGGAGGAGACGGGCGGCTGGGACTTCGTGCTCGACAGGCAGCTCGACGAGTTCGTGCTGGCGTTCGGCGAGGACGATGCGGGCGAGATATACGTGCTCACCACGCAGCAGGCCGGGCCACAGGGCGACACGGGCAAGGTCTACCGCCTGGTGGCTGGACAGTAGTCACAGGTCCAAGGTCGCGGCGGCCTAGAGCCTTCGAGGCCCAAGTGCAAGACGAACGAGCGGCGGCCGGTCCAGGGCCGCCGCCCTCCTCATGCTCGACGCCTGCGGTAGGCTCGCGCAGACCGCTCATGAAGGGCCGCCCTCGGCGGCGCAAAGGAGGCTGGGTCTCGCGTGCGTGCATACATCATGGAGTTCATCGGCACCTTCTTCCTCGTGCTCACGATCGGGCTCGTCGTGATCCAAGGCATCGCCGTCGCCCCGCTGGCGATCGGCTTCGCTCTGATGGTCATGGTCTACGCCGGAGGCCACATATCGGGCGGCCACTACAACCCCGCCGTGAGCCTAGGAGCCGTGCTGCGAGGCGCCTTGCCGATGAGAGAGCTCATCCCCTACTGGATCTCGCAGGTCCTCGGCGCACTGGTCGCAGCCTGGGTCGCCCGGCTCCTCGCTAGCGGCTCGTTCACGGTCGCGCCCGGGCCCGACGTGGGTTGGCTGGCCGCGCTCGTGGCCGAGATCCTGTTCACCTTCGCTCTCGTGATGGTCGTGCTGGCCTCCGCCACGGCCAAGGACACGAAAGGCAACTCGTTCTACGGCCTGGCCATAGGGGGGACCGTGGCCGTCGGCGCGTTCGCCGCCGAGGCCATCTCGGGAGCAGCCTTCAACCCCGCGGTCGGCATCGGGCCCATCGTCGTGGACGCCTTGGCGGGCGGGTCTGTCGGCCAGCTGTGGCTGTACATCGTGGGGCCGTTCGCGGGCGCGGTGCTCGCCGGGCTGGCGTTCCCGGTCCTGCATCCCGAGGGCTGAGCGCCGGTCAGACCGCGCCCTAGCTCGGCAGCCTGATCTCCAACACGGCGCCGCCATCAGGGTGGTTGGCGGCCGAGATGGTGCCGCCGTGCGCCTCCACCAGGGCCTTGGCGATGGGCAGCCCGAGTCCGGAGCCGCCGGAATCGGCGTCGCGCCGGGTACGCGACTCCTCGGCCCGATAGAACCGCTCGAACACACGCTCGAGCGCGGCCTCGGCGAGCCCGGGTCCGTGGTCCCTCACGCGGAGCACCGCCTGGGACGGGCTTCTCTCGGCCGAAAGCTCGACCGCGCCCCCCGCACCGTGAGTGAGACTGTTCTCGACGAGGTTAACCAAGACCCGCTGCATGCGCTGCCGATCGAACCTGGCAGTGGCGTCCTCAGGGCGGACGCGGGCGACCTCCACCGTGGTCCCGGCGGCGCGGGCCCGAGCGGCGAAGAACTCGGCGATGCCCGTCAGGAACTCGCGCAGAGGCACCTCTGCCGTGTCGAGCTCGATGGCCGCGCTCTCGGTCAGCGAGAGCGTCCTCAGGTCGGAGACGAGTCGCGCCAGGAGCATGACCTCGGCGTGGAGCATCTGCAGGCTCTCGGCGGAGACGGGCCGCACGCCGTCCTGCAACGCCTCGATCTCGCTGCGCATCACAGCGAGTGGTGTGCGCAGGTCGTGGGCCACATCGGCGACCATGTCGCGGCGCCAGGTCTCCTGGCGTTCCAGGCGAGCCACGAGCTCGTTGAACGCCTCTGCCAAGCGAGCGAGCTCGTCGTCGCCTCCGGGTACCGGCACGCGGATGCCGCGCTCGCCCTCACCCAACCGCTCCGCCGCCGACGTGAGGGCGACAAGCGGCCTGGTGAACAGCCGCGTGACGAACCCGGCCGCCACGCCGGCGAGCAGGAACGCCAGCAGCGCTGCGAGGAACGCCGTGCGGCTCACGCTCGCCAGCGCGCGACCCGCCGCGGTGGCCTCCGGTGAGCCCCTCAGGAAGGCGCCGTCGCGACCGAACGGCCCCCACCAGGGCGGCCCGTGCTCCTCTTCCAGCGCGGGCGGGCCCGCTCCGGGGTCCTGCGCTGCAAGCTCGAACAGCTCTGACTGGGCGCTGAACACGGCACCCAACGTGAGCCAGACGGTGAGCGCGACGGCTGCCAGCGCGACCGCAGCGAAGGCCACCGTCAGCTTCCGCCTCAGCCCCCGCCGGCGCCAGTGCGAGCGCCGGCCCCAGGGCGGTCCACCGCCACGCCCGAACGATCCACCGCAGCGCCCGCAATGGTGGCCTTTGTACCGGTGGGCCCCGTGACGGTTGCGGGGCATCAGCCCTCCCGCAAGCGGTAGCCGACGCCGCGCACCGTCTCGATCAGGTCAGCGCAAGGGCCCAGCTTGCGACGCAGGTTCTTGACGTGAGCGTCGATAGTTCGCTCATCGGCCCACCGGTCCTCGTCGCCAGCGATGTCCTCGAGCAGCTGTGGGCGGCTGCGCACATAGCCGGGCGCCCGCGCGAGCGCCGCCAGCAGCCGTAGCTCGCTGGTGGTGAGGTCGAGGACAGCACCTTCGCACGTGGCCCTGAACCGCGCCTCGTCCACCTCGAGAGGGCCCGCGCGCAGCACCCGCTGAGGCTCGAACGCACCCGTCGAGCGCCGCAGGACCGCCTTGACCCGGGCAACCACCTCCCGCGGGCTGTAAGGCTTGACGACGTAATCATCCGCACCGAGCCCCAGTCCGACGAGCTTGTC
>DASVCK010000180.1:0-12967 GCA_036381675.1 Trueperaceae bacterium
GCTCGTAGCCGCCCGGATCGCTGGCGATGCGCGGGGCCAGCGCGGCGCGGATGCGGTCGCGCTGCGTCTCGAACACGAGGTTGAAGAAGATGGCCAGCGAGACACCCTGAGTGATGTCCGGGATCACCACGGGCAGGTAGAAGAGCGCGTTCAGGGTCTGGCGTCCCGGGAAGCGCCCCCGACCGAGAGCCAGCGCCAGCATCGTCCCCAGCGCCGTGGCCACCAGGGTGGATACGACGCCCACGAACACTGAGTTGCGGACGGCGTTGAGGAGCAGGCCGGTCTGGAACCTCGCTGCCTCCGTGCCGGCCGTGATGGTGCCCTGCAGGATGTTCTCGTACCAGCGCGTGGTGAACCCGCTCCACACGGACACCGAGGCCCCATCGTTGAAGGAGAACGCCACGAGGACGACGATGGGCACCCACAGGACGAAGTACACGACGAACGGCGAAGCCCACAGCAGGACGCGGCCCAGTCGCCTGATGGCCAGATCGCGCCGCAGCCGGACGGCGTCGACGTCGGCCCGGTCCCGCGCGGACCCGCTCGCCGCGCGCACGCTCACGCGTCGTCTTCCTGTCCCCAGCGCGTGTAGATGAGCACGCCGACGAACACGAGGGCGAGGAGGACCATGGACACGGCGCTGCCAAGCGGGATGTTGCCCCTGCCGCCGAACTGGCTCTGGATCAGGTTGCCGATCATGAGTCCCCGGGTCCCGCCCATCAGGTCAGGCGTGACGAACGCTCCGATCGCGGGGATGAAGACCAGGATCGAGCCGGCGATCACGCCCGGCAGGGTGAGGGGCCAGACCACGCGCCAGAAGGCGCGCAGGTCGTTGGCTCCCAGGTCGTTCGCCGCCTCGACGTAGCGCATGTCAAGGCGCTCGACCGACGCGTAGATGGGCAGGACCATGAACGGCAGGTAGCCGTAGACGAGGCCGACGAGCACGGCGCCCGGCGTGAAGAGCATCTGCAGCGGCTCGGCGATGACGCCCAACGACTGCAGCAGGCCGTTGAGCAGGCCGTCCCGCTGGAGGATCGTGATCAGCGCGTACGTGCGGACCAGGAAGTTGGTCCAGAACGGCAGCATGATCAGGAACAGCAGGAGGAGGCGTACGCGAGGGTCGCGGCGCCGGCTGATGAAGAACGCGAGCGGGTACCCGAGGAGGAGGCACAGCACGGTGGTGAGCAGCGCGACGTTGATGCTGCGCCAGATGACGGGGGCGAAGACCGTGAAAGTGCGTTCGTACTGGTCGAGCGTGGTCGGCGGCACGGGCGCCCCGCCGGCGCCGCGCGACATGAAGCTCGCCACGGCGATGAAGACGAGCGGCAGCAGGAAGAAGGCGACCAGCCAGATCGTGGCCGGCAGTGCCTGGCCGAAGGCGCGGGCAGCGTCCCCGCTCCCGCCCCGCCGCCTCGCCATCAGGCGCCGTTCCGCTCGCCCCGCTGAAGCATCAGGCCGGAGTCTACCGCGGGCGGTCGTGAGCGCCGCGGCCGGCGCCGTTGACCTCTAACTGCTTGAGCCGCCCTTGTCAAGCCCCACGAGAACCGCGTCCCTCACGGCGTTCGTGTGAAGCGGCGAACCTCGACTTCCGGAAGCGCGTGCTACCATCCAGGCCTAAACGGGCAAGAAGGAGCGTGAGATCACTTCGAGACAACCCTAAAGTGTGAGTAAGACCGAATGAGCCATCTTGGATGGTCTCGGGAGGCGAAACTCTCGCGTAAAGGTTGTGGAGAAGCTCTTCCGGTACAGGGCTCCATAGGACCCAGACCGTTTCAGTTTCCCCCTTTTACGGGCTCACATCCTCAACAGGCGTTGGTTGTCAGAAGCAACGTTATGAGAGGCAAGGATCCCCTGGATTTCGCGGTGGTGCCAACGCGCCTCCGCCATGCGGAAGGCGTCTATGACGTCATCCGCCTCGCCAACGGATACCCCACCGATAGGTACTGCCACTGCATCAACCCCGAAGCTGTGGCAGAGCAACTGGAGCGTTTCCCGGAGGGCCAGTTCGTCGCCGTCACGTACGAGGACGGTGCCGAGAAGGTCATCGGGATGGCCTCCACCATGCTGACGGCGCGCTCGCCTGACGAGCCCCCGCTGGCCTGGTACGACGAGATCGGCAGCTTCGGGCTGCGGAACCACGAGCCGGACGGCGAGTGGCTCTACGGCGTCGAGATCGCAGTCCACCCCGACTATCAGCGCCACGGCGTCGGGTCCGCGCTGTACAGGGCACGGCTCGCGCTGATCGATGACCTCGACCTGCGCGGCTGGTACGCGGGCGGCATGCTCATGGGCTACGACCGCTACCGCGACGCGCTCAGCACCGCGGAGTACGCCAGGCTGGCCATCGCCGGCGAGCTCAACGACCCCACGGTCAGCATGCAGCTGAACAGGGGCTTCGAGGCACGGGCTATCATCGAGAACTACTACCCGGAGTGGAAGGCCGGTCACGCTGCCGTGCTGCTGGTGTACGAGCCGCGGCCGGACCGCTCGCTGCGTCGGGTGCGCAGGCCGCGGGCTCAGAGCGGCGTCGAGGGCGTCTCCGCCTTGCCGGCGAGGCGCGCACTTCACGGCCACCACGTGGCCGTTCAACACGGGAAGGCCTGACCGGAAGAGGCCTTCTCACCTCGTTGCGTGAGGACAGATGGTGATCGAGACAGCAGACGTCGTGGTGCTGGGCGCCGGCGTGGCCGGCTTGGCGGCGGCCCAGGCACTGGTTGACACCGAGCTCGACGTCGTCGTGCTCGAGGCCAGGGACCGCCTCGGCGGACGCGTCCACACCGACAAGACCTTCGCCGGCTTCGCGCTGGAGTTCGGTGCCGAGTTCGTGCACGGCGAGCGCGCCCCCACCTGGGAGTGGCTGGAGCGTCTGGGCCTTTCCACCGTCCACTGGAACAAGCGCGACGACTCCTGGGTCCGGATGGCGGACGGAAGACGGCTCACGATGGCCGAGGCCCGGGAGGCGGATGCGCGCTTCGACGTCACGAGGTCGTGGGCGTTGCCAGACGTGCCGCCCCGCCCGCTCGAGTCGTTCGGCCTCTACCTGCGGCGCATCGGCTTCGAGCCGGCGCAGGTCGACTACGTGCGCCGCTCGTTCGCGAACGCGGCCGGCGAGTCGCTAAGGCACCTGGACGCGGCCAGCATGCTCGACTCGATCGCCGGCTCGGCCCAGACCGGTCACGAGGACTTCCGGATCGTCGAGGGGTACGGGGCGGTGCTGGAGGCGCTGGGCATAGGCGCCGAGATACGGACGCAGGCAGTCGTCGAGCGCGTGGAGCTGAAGGCCGACGGCGTGCGCTTGTTCACCGCCGGCGGCGAGCGGTACGACGCCAAGCTACTCGTCTGCACACTCCCGGTCGGGGTGCTCGCAGCGGGCGACGTTGAGTTCACGCCCGCGCTCCCGGCCGAGAAGCTGAACGCATTGCGCGGCCTCGGGATGGGTCCCGCCGTCAAGTGCCTCTACCGCTTCCGCGAACCGCTGACGCCGCCCGGCATCAAGGCGATCTACGCCTCGGGCCGGGCGCCCATGTGGTGGACGCCGTCGTTCGGGCACGAGACCGACGCCGTGGTTTGGACGGCCTTCCTGACCGGCGACGCCGCGATGGACCTCCTCAGGCGCGGTGAGGAGGAGGCCCTCGACGACGCCCTCGAGAGCCTGAGGCGCGAGCTCGGCAGGCCCGGCCTGCAGGCGGTGGACGCCCAACTCGTCGACTGGGTGAGCGACCCCTACGCCCGCGGCGGCTATAGCTACGTGCGTCCCGGACACAAGGGCGCCCGCGAGCAGCTGGCCAAGCCGTCGCCGCCCCTGCTCTGGGCGGGTGAGGCGACGGCTCCCGAGGCCGACGCCGCGACCGTCCATGGCGCCCTGCAGAGCGGTCGCCGGGCAGCCATGGAGGTCCTCGAGCTGCTCAGGCCGCGCGCCTATGATGGCAGCGAGGTCGTCATGTAGACAGTCCGCGCGCGAGAGAAGCCGTTCGCGCGCCTTGGGTTCGTGACCGCACTTAGGAGGTAGTCAGCTTGCCAAGCATCGCCCTCAGGACAGCCGTGCCGGGTCCGCGCAGCCTGGAGCTGGCGGCCAGGCGGGACGCCGCCGGAGCGCGCGGGGCATCGCGCCTCACCGACGTGGCCGTCGCCAGGGCCCACGGCGCCGTCGTGGAGGACGTTGATGGCAACCGCCTCATCGACATGGCCGGCGGTATAGGCGCACTGGCCCTGGGACACACGCCGGCTGCCGTGGTCGACGCCATCAAGCGGCAGGCCGAGGACCTGATCCACATGTGTGGCATCGTCGCCAGCTACGAGCCGCAGGTGCGCCTGCTCGAGAGGCTGTGCGAGCTGGCGCCGGGCGACTTCGCCAAGAAGGCGGTCCTGCTCAACTCCGGTGCCGAGGCCATCGAGACCTGCGTGAAGATCGCCAGGGCCCACACGGGCCGCCAGGCGATCGTCGTGTTCGAAGGCGCCTACCACGGCCGCACGAACATGACGCTGGGCATGACGAGCAAGTACGGCCTGTTCAAGAAGGGCTTCGGGCCCTTCCCTTCCGAGATCTACCGGCTGCCGTTCCCCAACATGTTCCGGCGCCCGAAGGGCCTCTCGGAGGACCAGTACGTGACCGCAGCCCTCGAGTTCCTCGAGAGGGCCATGGTCGCCCAGGTAGACCCGAGCGCGATCGCAGCCATCGTGGTGGAACCGGTGCAGGGCGAGGCCGGGTTCGTGCCGTTGCACCCACGGTACTGGCGGGCGCTGAGGGACCTCGCCGACAGGCACGGCATCGTCCTCGTCGCCGACGAGGTCCAGTGCGGCATGGGCCGCACCGGCAGCCTGTGGGCAGTCGACCACCTCGGGGCACCGCCCGACCTGTTGGCGACGGCGAAGTCGCTGGGCTCCGGCATGCCCATAGCGGCGGTCGTGGGCCGAGCCGAGGTCATGGACGCCCCACATCCCGGTGGCCTGGGCGGCACCTACTCTGGCAACCCTCTGGCATGCGCGGCGGCGCTGGCGACGCTCGACCAGATCGCCTCCGAGGCGTTCCTGCTCCGCGCCCGCGAGGTCGGCGACAGGTTGCGGGCCAGCCTCGAGGACCTCGCCGGCGCCCACCCCTCCATAGGTGACGTGCGCGGGCTGGGCCCGATGCTGGCCGTGGAGTTCGTGATGGACGAGGCGAACACGCCCTGGCCGGAGCTGGTTCTCGAGGTGACCAAGCAGGCGCTCGCCCGCGGCGTCATCGTGATCCGCGCCGGCCTGTACTCGAACTGCCTGCGGTTCTTGCCGCCCCTCGACATCACCGACGAACAGCTCGACGAGGCGACCTCGGTCATCGGCGAGGCGATCACCGCCGCCGAGGCCAGCCTTGGGAAGGGGACACTCACACATGCCTGACGGCGACAAGACCGGCACGCAAGACATCGACTTCGGCGCCGCGCAGCGGCGCATGCTCATCGGCGGGGAGTGGGTGGACGCCCGCGGCGGCGGCACCTGGGACCTGGTGGATCCCGGCAGCGAGGAGGTCATCGACCAGGTGGCCTTCGGTGGCGCGGACGACGTGGTCGCTGCGGTCGACGCAGCGCAGGCGGCGTTCCCTGACTGGGCAGGCCGCACCGCGTACCAGCGCGCCGCCGTGCTGGAGAAGGCGGCCGCGTGGGTCGAGGGGCATGCCGACGAGCTGGCCGCGGTGACCACGGGGGAGTCCGGCAAGCCGCTGGGCGACTCGAAGGGCGAGTGGCTCTCGGCCGCCTCCTACCTGCGTTGGTTCGCGGGCGAGGGCGTGAGGGCGTACGGCCGCATCGTGCCGCCGAGTGCGCCCAAGCGGCGGATCTGGGTCGTACCCCAGCCGCTAGGCGTGGTGGGCACGATCACGGCCTGGAACTTCCCCGTCTACAACATCGTCCGCACCTGGGCCGCCGCCCTGGCCGCCGGCAACACGGTCGTGGGCCGGCCAGCCGAGTACACGCCGCGCTCGGCGTTCCTCCTGGGTCATGCGCTCATGGAGTCGGGCGCGCCAGCGGGCGCTATCAACGTCGTCAACGGCGATCCCGAGGCCATGGGGCAGGCCATGCTCGACGACCCGCGCCTGCGGAAGCTGGCGTTCACCGGCAGCGTACGGGTAGGCAAGATCCTCATGGACGGCGCCTCCAAGACGCTGACGCGGTTGGCGCTGGAGCTGGGCGGCAACGCGCCCGTCATCGTCATGCCCGACGCGGCGAACCTGGGGCGGGTCGCCAAGCTCGCGGCCCGCTTCAAGGTCCGTAACGCCGGGCAGGTGTGCATCGCGCCGCAGCGCTTCCTCGTGCACCAGGACGTCGCGGACGACTTCACCGGCGCCGTCGTCGAGGCCATGCAGGGCATGAAGGTGGGGCACGGCGCCGAGGAGGGCGCGATGGTGGGCCCGCTCATCAACGCCAAGCAGCGCGAGCGCGTCGAGGACCTCGTCGCCGCGACGGTCTCGGCCGGCGCTCAGGTCGCCGTAGGCGGCAAGCGGCCGGATCGCAGAGGCTACTTCTACGAGCCCACCGTGGTCACCGGCGTTCAGCCCGGCATGCCGCTCGACTCGCAAGAGGTGTTCGGGCCGGTGATGCCGGTGGCGTCCTTCGGCGACTTGGACGAGGCGGTCGAACGCGCCAACGCCTACGAGGCCGGCCTGGCCGCGTACGTGTTCACTCAGGACCTGAACACCGCGTTGGTGCTCTCCGAGCGCATCGAGGCCGGCATGGTCGCCATCAACGACTGGATGCCGGTCACGGCCGAGGCGCCGTTCGGCGGCGTCAAGGGCTCCGGCATGGGTCGCGAGACCGGTTCCGAGGGCCTGAGCGAGTACCTGGAGCAGAAGGCCGTCTACATCGGGGGCGTCCAGGTCTAGAGTCCAGCTCTAGGTTGACTCGATCTCTCGGTCGGTCGCATTCACCGCTTGGACTTGGGCGAGTGAGCCCGGCCACTTTGTTGCCACCTGCATCGCTTCAGGCACGGAGTAGGGCGTAGACTACTCGGCTGATGCCGGGCGCAGCCGCGTCCACCACCCTCGGAAAACGGGAGCCACCTTCCGCTGACGCCGCACCGCAAGTCGGCGCGGAGCCGTCCTATCGCGACGCGCACCCGGAGGGCGCCGTCCGCCGCACGATGCGCCTCTCCCTGGCAGAAGGTAGCCTCGTCCAGGTCTTCCTCAACTGGACGTCGGGCAGCGTCCTCATCGGCTACCTCCTGACCCTCGGCGCCTCCCCGACGCACATCGCCCTGGTGGGCAGCGTGCCGTTCCTGGCGCAGGTCGCCAGCCCGCTTGGCGCTTGGGCGGCCGAGGTGTTGGGCAGGCGGCGCGGACTCAGCGTCTTGCTCAGCGTCATCGGGCGCCTGCTGTGGCTGGTGGCGGCCTTCGTGCCGCAGATGGGGCTGCCCGCCGGTGCGGAGCCGACCGTTGTCGTGCTGCTGGTCTTCGTGGCCTCGAGCTTCCAGGCGGCGATCGGGACCGTCTGGACGGCCTGGATGGGCGACGTCGTGCCCGAGGGCCGCCGAGGTCGCTACTTCGGGCTTCGCACCGGCGTGCTCGGGCTGGTGGGCATGGGCGCCAACCTGGGCGCCGGTGCGTTCCTCGACGCCGTCGCCGCGCCGCTCAGCTTCCAGGTCGTGATCGGCGTCGGCGTCTTCAGCGCCCTGCTGGGCGCCGGGCTGCTGTCCCTCCACTACGACCCGCCCACGCCGCGGCGCAAGGTGGCGCCGCTAGGCGTACTGCTGACACCCTTCCGTGACCGCAACTTCCGCAGCTTCCTCAAGTTCGCCATCTACTGGCAGTTCATGGTGCTGCTGGGCGCTCCGTTCGTGCTGCCGTACTTCCTCGAGGAGCTCTCGATGAGCTTCACGCAGGTGGCGTACTGGAGCAGCATCGCGGCCCTCACCTCGCTGGCAACCACGACGCTGTGGGGCCGGGTCGCCGACGCGGCCGGCAACAAGGGCGTGCTGGCGATAGGAACCTTCATCGCGGGGGCGCTACTACCGGCGAACTGGATCCTCGCGGGCCTGACCGGAAACCTGACGTTCGTCTGGATCTCGGCGTTCTTCGATGCCGTGGCCTGGGGCGCCATCACGCCCGCCATCTTCAACCTCGCGCTGGCGTCAGCGCCGAAGGAGGGGCGGGTGTCCTTCGTGGCCGGCTACTCGCTCGTCACAGGCGTCGCTGGGTTCGTTGGCGGGGCCCTCTCGAGCCCGCTGCTGGCTCTGTTCCAGGCGCTGCCGGCGCCGTGGTTCGCGGCCAACTGGACCGGGTACCACACGCTGTTCGCGGTCTCGGCCATAGGACGCGTGTTCGCATGGGTGCTGCTCAGGCGGGTGTCGGAGGAGCGCGCCTGGCGCACCCGCGACCTGCTGCGCTCGGCGCGCACCGCCTGGCGGGTGTCCGGCAAGCACTGGCGCTGAGGTCGTCCCCCAACACGGGGTACCGTGAGCCCACCCTAAGGATGGTGGTCCGCTAGATGGCTTGGCACTCCGCTTACTCGCAGCGCGTGTTGGCTCCCGACTACCGCTTCGCTGTCGAGAACCTCAGGCACCACTTCGTGGACGCCATGACCGCGCACTTAGACGAGGTGCTGCGCCTCGGCGGGCACGGCGACGCCATGTTGGGCGCCGGGCGAGAGCTACGAGCCACGCTCGTGGGCCTGCACGAGGAACCGCCCCCTCCGTATGTGGAGGACGTGCCCGACCTCTACTTCGCGATGCAGCGGGTGCTGGAGGCCAAGCACGGCGACGCCGTCGGGCTGATCCGTCTGGGCCTGAGCCGCAACGACCTCGACATGACCGTTTACAAGATGCACGGGCGCACCCTACTGAGCCGGCTGGGCGCCGCGCTCGTCGAGCTGCGCGGCCTGCTGCTCGACAAGGCGGGTGCTCACCTTGGCACCGTGCTCATCGCGCACACGCACCATCGCCCCGGCCAACCCACCACGGTGGCCCACTACCTGGGGGCCGCCCAAGACCTGTTGGCACGCGACACGGGGCGGCTCCTTCAGGCCTACGACAGGGCGAACCTGTGCCCGCTGGGCGCAGCCGCGCTGGCCGGCACGAGCCACCCGCTGGACAGGCAGCGCACGTCGGCTGCGCTCGGCTTCGATGGACCGGTCGACAACACGTACGACGCCGTCGCCTCCGCCGACTGGGAGTTCGACCTGGCCATGGTGGGGCAGAGCGTGGCGCTCAACCTCGGGCGGGTCGTAGACGACCTCCTGACGTGGGCGTCCCAGGACCTCTTCGTCCTGCCGGACGGGCTCGTGCAAGGGTCTTCGATAATGCCGCAGAAGCGCAACCCGGTCGCGCTCGAGCACGTGCGCACCCGGCTGTCGCGCGCCATCGGGTCGGCCGCCATGGTCACGTTCTCGAGCCACAACATCCCGTTCACGGACCTCAACGACTTCGGGCCGGACATCCAAGGTGGGCTGGTGGCCCAGCACAGGCAGCTCATGGGCGGCCTCGACCTGATGTCGGCCTGCGTGAGCGGCGGCGACTTCGACACGGCGCGGCTGGCCGAGGCTGCTCGGCAGACCGACACGACAGCCACCGAGCTGGCCGATGTCCTGGTGCGGGATGCCGGCCTCGACTTCCCGCGCGCGCACAGGGTGGTGGCCGCGCTCCTGCGCCGGCTGCAAGCTGAGGGACGACCCCTGGCCGAGGCCACCCCTGACGACCTGGTCGCGGCCGGCGGCCCGAGCTTGACGACCGAAGCCCTGCGCGGGGCTGTCGATCCGCAGGCCTTCGTCGAGCGCCGTGCCGGCTACGGGATGCCTGCTCCCGAGAGCATGGCCGAGAACCTGGAGCGCGCCAGGTCGCGGTTGGAGTCCGACACCGAGGCCCTGGGCGCCCGGGTGGGCGCGGTAGAGCGCGCCATCGTCGCGCTGCGGGGAGCGGCCACAGCGGGGGTCACGGCCGGAGCATGAGCGAGGAACGCGACGTCCTGTACCTAGGTGGCGGAGAAGCGCAGCGCTTCGCCAACGCGCCGTTCTGCGTGTTACCCGTAGGCAGCGTGGAGTACCACGGGCCCGCCGCTCCGTTCGGCACCGACACCACCTTGGCGACCGGCTTAGCCAGGCGCCTGGCGGAGAGGCGCGACTGCCTCGTCTTCCCACCTATCGCCTACACCTTCGTGCCGCGGCTCACGGCCGATCACGGGCCGGGGGTTTCGGTGGCGCCGCAAGCGTTCCTCGCCTACGTCACCCAGGTGATGGGCTCCATCCTGGGTCTGGGGGTCCGCCGGCTCCTGGTCCTCAACGGCCACAGCGAGAACCAGTACGCCCTGCGCCTGGCGGCCGAGGAGGTCACCGCGGACGCGCCGGAGTCGTCGATCCTCGTGTGCAACTGGTGGCGCCTGGCGCCAGCCGGGCTCTTCGCAGACTCGGGCGGCCACGGGCATGGTGGACCGCTGGAGATCTCCACCACCGCGGCGCTGGACCCCCGCGGCGTGGCTCAGCCCGGTGACAGGCCGCCGGACGTGCCGTACGAGGCCCCATGGTGGCGGGGCGCCGCTCAAGTGGTGGGCCGGGGTCAGGCGCCGGTAGGGTTCGTCGGCTACCACGGCAACGTCTCCGAGATAGACGCGGCCAAGGGCGAGAAGATCGCTCAGGCGGTGACGAAGGAGCTCTCGCGGTTGGTCGACGACTGGTTGGCGCGCGCCGGCTGAGTCCTACCCCTTGATCCCCGTCAGCACGACGCCTTCGATGATCTGACGCTGTAGCAGCACGAAGACGATGAGCACGGGCACGATCGCGAGAGAAGACGACGCCATGATGAGGTGCCAGGCCGCGCCGGCCTCGCCGGAGAAGAGCGAGATGCCGACGGGGACGGTGCGCATCGCAGGGGACTGGCCCGCGATCAGCGGCCACAGGTAGGCGTTCCAGTTCCCGATGAACGAGAAGATGCCCAGAGCCGCCAGGCCCGGTCCCACCAGCGGCAGGCCGATCCTGAAGAAGAGCCCTGGCTCGGACACGCCGTCTATCCGCCCCGCATCGAACAGGTCGCGCGGCACCGTCTGGAAGAACTGGCGCATGAGGAAGACGCCGAACCCCGGGATCAGGCCCGGGAAGATGAGGCCCCAGTAGGTGTTGATCCAGTCGAAGCGGCTCGAGATCACGTACCACGGGATGACCAGCATCTCGGTGGGGATCATCAGCGTCGAGAGGATCAGGATGAAGATCAGGTTCTTCCCCGGGAACCGCAAGCGCGCCAGCACGTAGCCGACGAGGGAGCACAGCAGCAGCACCGAGGCCGTCGTCGCCGACGCCACGATGAGGCTGTTGAGGAACCAGCGCGGGAAGGACGTTCGCGTCACGACCTCGATGTAGTTGGTGAGGGTGAAACGGCTCGGCCAGATGCCTGGCGAGAGCACCTCGCGCGCGTCCTTGAACGAGGAGAGCAGCATCCAGATGAACGGGAAGACCATAAGGAGCGCACCCAAGGACAGGATCACGTAGGCGGCGATCATGGGCCCGCGGCGACGCGGCCGGCGCGGGCGTTCGGTGACCGCCCGCACGTCGCGCCTGGTGATGGGACCGGTGGAGGTGACCATCAGTACTCGAACCGCCTCTGCGTCACGCGCAGCTGGATGAGGGTGATCGTCAGGATGATCAGGAACAGGACCACTGTGATCGCGGCCGCGTAGCCGACACGGGCGCGCCCGAACGCCTCGTTGAACATGTAGAGGGCCAGCGACAGCGTGCGGTTGAGGGGGCCGCCTTGGTCGGTGAAGTTGATGTTCACGATCTGGTCGAAGAGTTGCAGGACGGTGATCGAGGTGATGATGACGGCGAACACCATGACCGGGTTGAGCAGCGGCAACGTGATGTGCCTGAAGAGCTGCCAGCCGTCCGCTCCGTCGATCATCGCGGCTTCGTAGTAGGACCTGGGGATCCCCTGGAGCCCGGCGAGGAAGATCACGACCTGGAAGCCCAACTGTTGCCAGATGATCACGGCGGCCACCGCGTAGAGCGCGGTGTCGGGGTTCCTCAGGAACGCCTGCGGCTGCACGATCAGCCACTCCGCTCCGATCCTCTCGGCGAAGTCCCACCACTGGATGATCAGGCGGTTGAAAAGTCCGAAGTTCTGGTTGTACATCCAGCCCCACACCCAGGCGACCGCGACGGCCGGCGTTATGTAAGGGGCGAAGTAGATGGCGCGGAACAGGCCGCGACCCTTGGCGATGGACTGCAGGAGCACGGCGATGCCCAGTCCCAGCGCTATCGAGATGGGTACCGTCACGAGCGCGTACAGCAGGGTGTTCTTCAGGGCCTGATGGAAGATGGGGTTACCGAACATCTCCCGGTAGTAGTCGAGGCCGATGAACCGACGTTGGGCGGGGTCGACGTGCCACGTGTACAGGGACAGGCGGAACGACTGTATGGCCGGCCAGAACCGCACGGCCAGGAAGAAGAAGATGGGCAGGGCGAGGAAGGTGTACGCCCAGGCGGTCTCGCGCTGCGCCAGGGAGAAGCCGCGCCGCCGCCGCGAGGTACTGCTCGTCATCCTTCCTCCATGAAGGCCGTGTCCAGCCCGATGAACGCGGGTGCCTGTGAACTGCAGAGCGCACGCCGTGGCATGCCGCCGGCGTGCGCTCGTGTCATGTCAGATCAGACGACTACTCGGCGTTGAACTGGTCGAGGAGCGCCTGGTCCTCCTGAGCGGCGATCATGATCGACTCGGCCGGGTCCATGCCTTCGAGCAGGACGCGGTTGTAGGCATCGAGCATGACGTCGCGCTGGGCGAGCTCGTCTACGAACTGGGTGGCCTCCGCGTACTCGAGGCCGGCGATGAACGGACCGTAGACGGGGTCCGCGAGCAGGTCGGGATCGGCGATGAGCTCACGCGCGGCAGGCAGCTCGCCCACGACGTCCAGCCACAGGCGCATGGCGTCAGGGCTCGTGACGAACTGGATGAAGCGGGCGGCGGCCTCGAGCTTCTCGGGGCTCTCGTAGGCGCGCGGGGTGATGCCGTTCATCCAGAACGA
>DASVCK010000181.1:0-3590 GCA_036381675.1 Trueperaceae bacterium
TCCACCGTGTACGTGCCGGCCTCGAGGTCATCCGGCAGGGCCAGGCGGACCTGATCGACAACGAAGCCCACGGCCCCGTCCGGCACCTGCACGGTCTCCTCGACCGCCTGGATGGGCTCGGCCTGGCCGCCCTCGCGCCGCAGCTCGGCCGTGACGTCCACCCTGGTGGGCAGCGAGTCGCCCTGGGTGCTCAGCTCGAACGTCGGGTGGACGGGGTCGCCGGGATGGTAAGGACCCGACTGGGGGCCGCGTTGGCCCAGGGTGAGCCGCACGTCGCCGACGACCTCCATGGGCGGCAGGGGCTTCTCGAGCTCTACCAGGCGCGCCTGCGCCTCGGTCACGAACTCGGCGAGGTCCTCGCCGGCGCGCCTGACGAAGCGCCGGTAGGCGTCTCGAGCATCCTGACGCCTGCCGTCGGCCTCCAGCAGGCGGGCCAGCGCGTAGTCGACCTCGACAGCCGCCGGGTAGAGCGAGCGGGCGTTCACCAGGTCCTCGACGGCCTCGTCGTTGACCTCGGGATCGAAACGCAGCGCCTGTTCGTAGGCCGACAGCGCCTCGTCGAGCCGGCCGGTGACGGTGCGCACGAGGCCCAGGTTGTAGGCGGCCACGGTCTGCATACCGGAGAGGGAGAGCGCCCGCACGGACGCCTCCTCGGACCGCGCCAGGTCGCCCAGCAGGTACCAGGACCAGCCGAGGTTCGTCCAGTACAGGTCCGACTCGGGCTCCAGCTCAACCGCCACGGCCAGGACCTCGGCGGCCGACCTGGCGTCGTCACGGTCGAAGTAGATGTAGGACAGTGCCTCGAGCGGGTAAGGGAGGAACGGCGACGCCCGGTGCAAGGCTCGCAGAGCCGTCTCCTGCCTGTCGTCGCCACCGGCCACGTCGAAGGCGACGGCGGCCGCCAGGAGGGCTGCGCTGCTGGTGTCGTCGGACGCCAGCAGCGAGTCCAGCACGGCCGGGTCCTGCTCTTCGCCGCGTGAGCCCCTGAAGGAGTAGGCCGCGATCGCGCCGTAGTCGTACTCGAGCGCGCGCTCGTACGCCTCAGCGGCGCCGGCCCGGTCGTTGACGCTTGCCGCCAGGGCGGCCTCCCAGGCTGCCGCCGACGCCAGGCCGGTGGCCTCGTACATGGCCGCGAAGGCAGCGCGGCCCGTAGCGACGTCGGAAGACGTCGTCTGTACCGACAGGTAGGCGCGCCTGGCGGCGGACGTCGCGTCGTCGGCGGGCGCGGCGTCACCCTCGGTAACAGCCCGCAAGTCCTCAAGGAACTCTTGTGCCCTCGCAGGCACGCCTTCACCACCCGCTGCCGTCTCCAAGGCGGCCAGGGCATCGGCCTGCAGCCCCGCGCTGGCCAGCGCGACGGCCCTGGCGTAGGCACCGTAGGCGGTGTCGAAGCCGCCGGTGAGCGTGGGGGCGTCAGCAGGTCGCGCGTAGTGCGGCGCACCCTCCGGGTCGATCTGGTCCAAGTGGGCACCCACGAAGGCGCCGGCCAACAGTGCCAACTGCAGCGGCCTGTCGGGTGCAACGGTGAGCTCGCGCGTGCGCATGCCGTCACGGGTGGCCACGGCAACGAACAGGCTCAGCCTGTCGTCGCGCTGCTCCACGTAGCCGGTGACGGCGACGTCGACGTTGGAGGCGCTGCGCAGCAGGTCGGCCCCGGCCGGCCGGTACATGACGCCCGGCTGCAGGATCCGGCCCGGGTTGATGAACCCGCCCTCGACGACGAGTGGCGGGACGGACGCCGAGGCGACCTCCGGTCCGATCACGACAGCGCTGTCGTCGAGCGAGTCTGCGGTCTCCGCGGCCAGCGCCGCGCCCAGGATCACGTCCTGGCTCTCGAACTGGTGCACCAGGACCGTGGGGCTGGCAAGGGCCGCCCCGGCGCTGACCAGTACCAGCGCGAGCAGGAACTTCAGCCCGTGGCGGACACCCCTCCGGGCCCGCTGCGAGCGATGTTGACGTTCGTTCTCGGTACCGCCTGAGAGCATGCTGCCTCCAGATTGCCAGAGGCTAGCACGGTGTTC
This sequence comes from Trueperaceae bacterium, assembly GCA_036381675.1. Classification (GTDB taxonomy): domain Bacteria; phylum Deinococcota; class Deinococci; order Deinococcales; family Trueperaceae; genus DASRWD01. The sequence goes on from DASVCK010000181.1 coordinate 2,022, forward strand.
TGGCGGCTCTGGAAGCGCTGACGCGACGTACCCGTGGTCAGTCCAGCAGCTGCTCGAACTCCTCCTGGAGCGCCGCTGCCTGGTCGGCCGAGCGCGCCACCACCAGGATCGTGTCCTGACCTGCGAGCGTGCCCACGATGTCGTCGCGTTCCAGCTTGTCGATCACGTAGGCGACGCCGGAGGCGTGCCCCTCGTCGGTCTTCACCGCGATGATGTTCTCGCCCCTGTCCAGGTCGCGGACGAACAAGCGGAAGCGCTGCTTGAGCTCCCCCTCGATGTCCTCCTGGCCGGTGAGCGGTGTGGCGCGATAGCGGTGCTGACCCTTGCCTGCGGGCACGCGCACCAGCCGAAGCTCCGTCACGTCGCGGCTGACGGTGGCTTGGGTGACGCGTATGCCTCTCTCGGCCAGCTTCTCGGCGATCTGGGCCTGGGTGGAGAGAAACTCGTTCTCCACGAGCTCGGATATGAGCCTCTGCCTGTACTCCTTGCTCGGCATGTTTATGCAGTATACCGGCAACAATACTTGCGCGTGCCGGGGCTAACCGCTCCCGGCACGCGCGCGACATAACGGTCTGTGGCGCCTACTCAGTCGTCGTCGTCATCACCGAAGATCGCGCTGAACGAAGACGGGGTGGGCTCCACCCGAACCGGCTCGACCGTGCGTCGCACCTCGTCGAGGGTGGGCAGATTATCTTCCTCGTTCCAGACGATCTGGTCGGAGAGGATGAGCTCCTTCATCGCCAGCGAGACGGTGTTCTCGTTCTTGGGCACGTCATCGACGTCGAGGACCGTGGGGACCCCGAACTTGAGCTGTGCGGCGCGCCGGGCGACCACGATCGACAACCGGTAACGGGAGTCCGTGAGCGCGAGCAGCTTGTCGTAACCTTCCTGAGCCACGTAGGGCCTCCTTGCAACCTTGGGATGTTAGCACGGCGCCGCTCGCCTCTCGTGCGCCGGCCGTCCCCGGCGCCGTAGTACCTCAGCCAGCCAGCGTCCGCGCGATGTCCTCGTCGGTGACGCGGTGAGCGCGCGCACGCTCCGCCCTGATCACGCTCACGAAGTCGGACGCGGCCGTGTACAGGTCGTCGTTCACGACCACGTAGTCGAACTCGCGCATCGCCCTGATCTCCTCGCGGGCCCGAGCCAGGCGCTTCTGGATCTTCTCCTCGGAGTCCGTGCCGCGACCGCGCAGGCGCCGCTCCAGCTCGCTCATCGTGGGCGGCGCGATGAACACCATCACGGCCTCCGGGACGCGGTTCTTGACCTGCCTGGCGCCCACCAGCTCCAGTTCCAGCAGGACATCTTGCCCCTTGGAGAGCGCGTCCTCGACCGGAGCGATGGGCGTGCCGTAGAAGTCGCCCACGTACTCGGCGTGCTCCAGCAAGCCGTCCGCGGCGAGGAGCTCGTCAAAGCGCTCCCGCGTGAGGAAGTTGTAGTTCTGGCCGTCAACCTCACCGGGGCGCTGGGTCCGGGTCGTCGCCGAGACGGAGTAGTAGACGCCGCTCAGCTGTGGCAGCGCGACCCGCCTTATCGAGTCTTTGCCGACGCCGGACGCCCCCGTCATCACGT
>DASVCK010000182.1:0-21418 GCA_036381675.1 Trueperaceae bacterium
TGGACCTCGGGGCGGGGCGGCGCGGCGTCGACATGGGGCCCAGCGCTCTGCGCCTGGCACGGCTCGCCAGGTCGCTGGAGTCGCTCGGCTACGAGGTGAAGGACATGGGCAACGCCGAGGTGCCGGTACCGGAGTCGTACGAGCGGCGCCCCGAGGGCACGGGCGACCCCCTGTACGCCGACGTCATAGCCGCCGCCTGCGCCGCGGCGGCCAACGCTCTAAGGGCGCGTCCTGCCGGCGCGCTTGCCATCTCGCTCGGCGGCGACCACTCGATAAGCATGGGCACGGTGCCGGGGTCGGCCGCCGGCCAGCGCATCGGCGTCCTCTGGGTCGACGCTCATGCCGACCTGAATACGCCGGCTACGTCTCCGAGCGGGAACGTGCACGGCATGCCGGTGGCCCACCTGCTCGGGCTGGGCGACGAGAGGTTCACGTCGCTGTGGGGTGACCAGCCGCCTCTCTCGGCTAAAGACGTCATCTACATCGGTCTCCGGAGCGTTGACCCACCGGAGGCGGCAGCGATCCGCGACATGGGCATCGCCGCCTTCACCATGACCGAGATCGACAAGCGCGGGATCGCGGCCGTGGCCGCCGACGCCCTCGACCGCCTCGCACACGTCGACAGGCTGCACGTCTCGTTCGACGCCGACGTGCTCGATCCCACCATCGCGCCCGGCGTGGGCACGCCCGTGCCAGGCGGGCTCACCTACCGGGAGGCCCACCTGCTCATGGAGCTGCTGGCCGAGAGCGGCAAGGTGAGCAGCCTCGACCTAGTGGAAGTGAACCCGATCCTTGACATCGCGAACAGGACGGCCGCCACGCTGGTCGAGCTCACCGCCAGCCTGTTCGGCAAGCGCATCCTGGGGGCCCGGGCCAAGGCGCACACCGGGCGTCCGGTCGGGCCTGGCCGTCTAGTCGCCGGCGACGGGTAGCGCCACCGGCACCAGGGCGCCCGAGCCGGCGACGGCACAGGCCCTGCGTAACCGGGGAACGAGCGCGCTGAGCGCGGCGTCACCCGCGGCGATGGCCTCCTTGGCGCGGTGGAAGTTGAGCCAGTGGATGGGCGGCCGCGTGTGCACCTCGAACCGGCCAGCCGCGATGCCGGGGTCCGTGCGGCCGGCGTCCTGCGCCGGCTCCAACTGCTCGCCGCCGTCGTCCACGAGCCAACTGCCTGCCGTCATCGCCAGGGCGTGTCCGAGTCGCCCCATGGCGTGCCGCGGCCTCTTACCCATGGCGCTGGCGTGCAGTCGGCCGACGAGCCGGCTGCCCATGGCGCGCCTGGCGAAGCGGATGGAGCGGGAGTCGCGCGCCTGCATGCCGGCGCCGATGCCGACCGCGACGTCGACCCCGATGCCCAGGAGCGTGTCGAGCGGTACGGGCGAGCCGATGCCCCCGTCGATGAGGCGTCGTCCCTCCACCTCCACGGGCGCGAACACGCCCGGCAGCGAGGCGCTGGCCCGCAGCGCAGGCGCCAGCGGGCCCTCACGCAGGAGGACGCGCTCACCCGAGTCGACGTCTGTGCTGACCACGACCAGCTCGCGCTCGAGGTCCTCGAAGGTCCGGCCCTCCACGAGCCTGTCGAAGTACTCCTCCAGCCGCCTGCCCCGGAAGAGGGCAGCGTGGTGGAGGCCGAAGTCGGCGACGTGGGGGAAGACGTCGCGCCGGCGCGTGGCGCTGGCGCGCTCCACCAGCTCCTCGATGGGGCCGCCGGCGGCATACAGCGCGCCGACGACGGCGCCGAAGCTGGTGCCGACGATCACCTGCGGAGCCAGCCCGTGGCGTTCCAGGCAGGCCAAGGCGCCTATGTGGGCATAACCGCGCGCGCTGCCGCCACCCAGGGCGACGCCGATGCGGACGGGCTGAGAAGTCACGGGACGCATGCTATCCCCGCGCGGAGCCAGCAACGTAATCCACATGGCATGCTTGCCGGCATGGCAGCGGCAGTGGACGAGGCTCGAGCGGCGCACGAGCGGCTACCGAGGGGGCCCGCCCGGACCTCGGGCGCCGCGACCGACCTGGGGCTAGTCGTCGTCCACCACGCCGCGCCGGCGCATGTCCTCGACGACGCCATGCGGCGCGTGGGCGTCGCTGCTCCGGGCGCCCAGGTCCTGCTGGTCGCAACGAGCACAGGGCCGCCAGCCAGCCAGGAGGGCTGGCCACGCGGCGTAAAGGTCGTGCACACCGAGAACCGCTCGTACGCCCACGCGGTGAACCGCGGGCTCGCCCAGCTGGCCAGAACCCGCTACCTGGCGCTGATGAACGACGACGTCCTGGTGCAACCGGGCACGTTCGCGGACCTGATGGCCGCGCTACAGGCCACGCCCGGCGCCGGGCTCGCCGGGCCGGTAGCGCTGGACCGCTCGGGTCGTCCACAGGATCTGGGGCTGCCGTATCGACGGAACTACGTTCGGGCCCGCGCTGGCTCGGTCGCGACCAAGGTCCCCTGGCTGTCCGGGTGCCTGGTCGTCATGACCCGCCAGGCGTACGTCGCTACCGGCGGGTTCGACGAGACGTTCCGTTTCACCAACGAGGACATCGACCTCTGCCTCAGGGCGCGCCGACTGGGCTACGACTCGCTGCTCGTGCCCACCGAGGTCGTGCACCTGGGCGGCTCGTCCACCCCGGCGCATCCGGCCTTCCATGTCGAAGGTAGGCGCGGCGGGTACCTGGTCACGGCCAGGCACCTGCCCAAGGTCCTGGCGCCGGTCCACCGGGCCTATCTGGTGTTGGAGGGCACGCTCGGCGGGGCGTTGTCACCTACCGCGAGCGCGCGCAGGGCGCACCGCATGGTCGCCGACATGGCCGTGGCGGCTGCCTGGGACTCCGCGCCGTTCGGTCCTTCCCTCGACGACCGCTAGCGGTCTGCTAGATTCTCGGCCATGGCGGCAGACCTAGCCCTGCTGTGGGATCAGGCCTCCACCGACCCGGTGCTGCTCTACTCGACGGCCGCTGCGATCCTGCTGGCGGTCGTGTCCCTCTCCAGCGGGCTCTCGCGCCGTGATTTCAAGGCGCTCGCCAGGCCCCGCACGCTCCTGCGCGTGCTGGGGGCCGTGGCCATCGCCTGCCTGCTCAAGGTCCTGGAGGTCTACCTGGCGCCTTCACTACCCGCCGAGGTGGCAGCGCTGGTCGCCGGGCTGCATCGACTGCCGCTCTACGTCGCGGCCCTCGCCTACGGGCCGGTCACGGGGGCGGTGGTCGGATCGCTGTTCGCCGGTTTCGCGGCCAGCGCCTCCCTGCCCGGTTGGCCGGAGGTCGTCCTCTCCCTGGAGCTGGTCGTGCTCGGCTGGCTGGCGATCTACCCCTCGCCACGCGACTCGCGCTTCGCCGGCCCGCTGAACGCGGCCCTCGCCTACGTTCTCGCGTGGGGGACGGCCGGGATCGCCCTCAGCGCCCAGAGCCACGACAGGGTCACGGTCTCCGTGCTCTACGCCGAGCACGCCGCCATGGTGCCCGGAATCGTCGTCTGCGTCCTCCTCCTGTCCCTCTTCGGACCACGCGCCTACCGGGGCGCCTTCCCGGGCAGCCGCATCTACCCGCCAGTAGCCCCCAGGACGCAGCGCCACGCCGCCCTGGCCACCGGTACACACCAGGGATCAGCGCTCCTCACGATCGAGGAGGGCTTCGACGAGTTCTCGAGGCGCGCAGGCCGAAGGGGGCTGACGCTGGGGGCGTTGGGGACCGACAGCTCGACCATGCCGGAGCCGCTGGGCGGCGTCAGGTCCAAACGGCCCCGCCGGCTGGAGCCTCGTCACCTGCCCGAGGACTTCAGCCGCTAGGGCCTGCCGTGGCGACCGCGGCCGCCGCTGGCTATCATGCCCGTCGTGGACATGAGCTCGCCCGCCGGCGCCGACAGGAGCCCCCTTACCGAGGCGATCGGCGCCATCGCCGGCGACGTGCTGCGGATGCTCGACCTCGTGAAGGAGGCCACCGACCTGGCGAGGCGGGCGCTGCTCGAGCAGGACGCCTCGGCAGCCGAGCGCTGCATCGCCGGGGACGCCGAGGTAGACCGCATGCAAGCCGAGCTCGAGATGCGGATCCTCACCGTCATCGCCAGGCGCCAACCAGCGGCCAGCGACCTGCGCTTCCTGGGCGGTAGCTACATCGCTCTGCACGACATCGAGCGCGCGGGCGACTACGCCGAGCACGTGGCCAGCGCGGCGCTGGAGCTGGCCAAGGAGCCGCCTCTCAAGCGTTACCTCGACCTCAAGCGCTGCTTCGAGGTGCTCATCGAGATGCTGGCAGCGACGATGAAGGCGTACGCCGAGGCGGACGCGCAGGCCGCCAGGGAGGCTCACGCCATGGATCACGAGGTGGACGACCTCTACGAGCAGATCCAGCGCGAGCTGCTCACTTACATGATGGAGTCGCCGGCGGCCATCGGCAGGGCCAACAGGTTGCTCGAGGTGGCGCGCTACCTGGAGCGCCTGGGCGACCACATCGAGAACGTCAACGAGCACACGGTGTTCTGGCTAACGGGCGAGCGCATGTGACGCCAGGGCGAAGCCGCCGCCGCCTGCGCCGCTTCCTGGGCGTCGCGCTGCTGCTGTCCCTCGTGCTCTGGATGGTCCTCGGCGCGGCCTTCGCCGCCAGGGACTACGTGGTGGTGCACGGGGTCCCGGGTCCGTTGCAGCTGGTGTTCGGAGACCACGTCAGGGTCTTCCGCTGGCGCGCGCTGCAGGAGGCGGCCAACCGGTGGCGCGGCCCCGTGAGGGTGGGCTTGCAGGTGGGGCACTTGGACGCGGGCGACCAGCCGGACGAGCTCGAGGCGCTGCGCGTGAGCACGGGTGCGACCTGGGACGGTGTCGACGAGGTGGAGGTCAACCTGGCGATAGCGGAGGCGCTGGCGGAGAGGCTCCGCGAGGCGGACATCGTCGTCGACCTCCTGCCGGCCACCGTGCCGCCGCGCTATCGGGCCGACCTGTTCCTCTCCATCCACGTCGACGCCAACCCAGACGAGGACAGGAACGGCTACAAGTCGGCGCACTTCCTGCCGGCGCGGAACCCGGCCGAGCCGCTGCTGAAGCTCAAGGTAGACAGGGCGGTGTTCGCCGCGACGGGCCTGAGCGACGACGACCGCAACGTCACCGGGAACATGTTCCGTTACTACGCGTTCAACAACCGGAGTTACCGCCATGCCCTTCACCCGCGCACCCCGGGTCTGCTCGTCGAGCTGGGCTACCTGTCGAACCCAGGGGACGGTCGGCTCCTCGCCAGGCCGGACGCTCTGGCCGCCGCGTTGGCCCGGGGTGTCGTGGACTACCTCTCCGAGATCGGCCGGTTCTGACCGGCCCTTCCGGTGACGGCAACCGGTCCCTGGGGACCGCCGCGATGAGCGCGCGTTGGTACCATCGCCTCGGCATGACCCCGTCGTCGAAGAACAAGCTCACCGCGCTCCTGATCGCTTCTCTGCTCACCCTCGCGGCCACGGCCTGCAAGCCCGGTGACGAGGCGGCGGGAGGCCAGAACGCTGCCGGCGCCTCTGCCGCGGAGTCCGGACTGACGGTGTCAGTGGCGACGGACGGCGCCGCCGTCGGACCGGCCGTGGTGAGAGTGGAGGCCAGAGACGGGGGCGCACCGCTCACCGGCGCCGAGGTCGAGGTCAGGGGCGACATGACGCACGCCGGTATGGCGCCGGTGTTGGTCACGGCCGGCGAGACCGAGCCCGGCGTCTACATGGCGGCCGGCTTCACCTTCACGATGGCGGGCGATTGGATCCTCAGCGCCACTGTCACCGCCGCTGATGGGCGCGAGGCCACCGCCGAGACGTTCGTGACCGTCGGCCGATGAGCGGCCGGCTGGCCGGCGTGGCGGCGCCTGCCACGGGCCGCGAGCCGCGGCAGTTCGTGGACCAGCCGCGCGGCTTCGACCTGCTGTCGCTGCCCGGCCTCAGGCGCTTCGCGCGCTGGCGCTACGCGCGCCTGGCGCTGCAGCTTCCCCTCCTGCTCTTGGCGCTGTTCGTGATCGTCGACGGGCTGACCGGGCGCCAGGTCGCCCCGCGGAACGTGGCGACGACGGCCGTGTGGCTGCACTACCGCGGTCTGCTCGTGCTGGGCATCGCGCTGGTCGGCAACGCCTTCTGCGCCGCCTGCCCGCTGATGCTGACCCGGGGTCTGTCGCGCAGGCTCGAACGACTTCTGCCGCGGAAGCTCGCCTGGCCGCAGGCGCTGCGCAACAAGTGGCTCGTGATCGCCCTTCTGCTCGCCTTCTTCCTCAGCTACGAGATCTTCGACCTGTGGGCCAGCCCGTGGCTGACGGCCTGGCTCGCGATCGGCTACTTCGGGGCGGCGTTGGCGGTGGACGTGCTGTTCCCGGCCGGGACTTTCTGTCGTTACGTCTGCCCTCTCGGCAACTTCAACTTCGCGCTCGCCACCGCCTCGCCCGCCCAGATCACCGCGGTGGACCCGGACGTATGCCGCCGCTGCGAGCACAAGCCTTGCCTCCACGGGCGCTACACGGCGACCGAGATGCCTGCCGCGCTTGCCTTGCCCATGGCCGGATCGAAAGCCGGCTTCGTGCCCGCTGCCGAGGTCGTGTCGCCCAATGGCGACGGCTTCTTCCCGGGGTGCGAGACCGATCTCTTCGTGCCGACGATCACCTCGAACATGGACTGCACGCTGTGCCTCAACTGCGTGCGGGCTTGTCCCTACGACAACGTGGCGCTGACCGTGCGAGCGCCGGGGCGGGAGCTGCATCACGCACCGTGGGCGCGGCGCGGCAGGCTGGCGACCGTCGCCCTGGGCGTGCTCCTCACGTTCTTCGGCGTGATGAACGCGCTGGCCATGATCCCGCCGTTCTTCGACGCCGCCGAACGCCTAGCCGGGTTCCTCGGCACGCGCAACGAGGCCGTGCTCCTCCTCTGCCTCTACGGCGGCGTGACCCTCCTCGGCCTCGGCGTCACGGTGCTCGCCGCCACGGCCGCCGACGCGCTGGGAGGCGCCAAGGTGAGGGTGAGAACGGCGCTGGAGCGCTGGGGCTACGTGGTGCTGGCGCTGGGCGTCGGCTTCTGGGCGGCGCATTACACCTTCCACTTCCTGACCGGCGCCCTCTCGATCGTGCCGGTGTTCCAGCACTTCTTCGAGTACAGGGGCTTCGCCGTCGATCCCAACTGGCGCCTGGCGCAGGTGGTCCCGAGCGCCTACCTCTTCGGCATCCAGGCCGTCATCTCGGGCCTCGCAGGGGTCCTCGCGCTCTACACCACGGCGCGAATCGGGCTGCGGGACTTCGGTCGCCGCGGCGTGCTTGCCATGTGGCCCATGTTCGTGTACGTCTTGGCTTTCCTCGCGCTGCAGGTCGTGATCCTGGCCCAGCCCATGGAGATGCGCGGCACGATTCTAGGTCCATCGTTCTGAGGGCCGACCGTCCGTGATCACTCATGGACCGGGCCGCCAAGGACCCGGCGGCGCCCGGAACGCCCGCACCGGTGTTAACCTTCTGGGCGTGCCGCCGGGCCGCTTCCTCTTACTCTGTGGCGCCACGCTGGCGCTGTCCGTGCCGCTCCTGGCCGCCGCCGGCGGGCCGCCGGCCTGTACCTACGAGGACTGGCCGGCGACCCACGTCGCCTACGACGACTACCCGTTCACGATCCTCGACACGGTCTTCGCCCTGCCGGCCGATTACGAGCCGCCCGACCTGGTGAGCGCGTCGCTGGCCTTCCCCCCGTCCTACGACGGTGGTGGCGGCCTTCAGGTTCGAGCCGTCATCCTCGAGGACCTGCGCGCCATGCTGGCCGCGGCCGAGGCCGCAAGTATCCGGTTGGCCGTGCAGTCCGCCTACCGCAGCTTCGCCTACCAGGAGCGGACGTTCGACTACTGGGTCGACCGCGACGGCCTCGACGCCGCCCTAGCCAGCAGCGCCCGGCCGGGTCACTCCGAGCATCAGCTGGGCACGGCACTCGACCTGCGCTCGTGGGATGGGCCGCCCGCCTGGGACCTGGCGGACTGGGCGGACACCAAGGAGGGTGCCTGGGTCGCGGCGAACGCGTACCGCTTCGGCTTCGTCATGAGCTACCCCGAGGGATCCAAGGACGTCACCTGCTACGTCTACGAGCCGTGGCACTACCGTTACGTCGGCCGTGAGCTCGCCGCCGCGATCCACGAGAGCGGCCTCACGCCGCGCGAGTACCTGTGGTTGCGACCCGAGGTCGCGGCGGCACCGCGTCCCGGCGGCGCCGCGGACGGCGCTGAGGACCCTCGGTGAGTCGCCTCTCGAGGCGTCCGTCGTGGCGCCCGGCCGAGCGTATGTCCGGCGTGTTCGCGCGGCGGATCGGTGCGCTGGCGCTGGCGCTGAGCACCTCGGTGGCCCTGGCGCACCCCATGCTGGTCATCGGAGAGGTGCGCTTCGCGCCGGACCCGCCGGTGCCCGGTCGGTCGGCGACCGTCGTGCTCTCCCTACAGGACACGTCCCTGACGGAGGTCGAGGACGCCGTCGTCTTCCTCGAGCTGCGTGCGGGGACCCCGGCCGGCGAGAACGACCAGCCCCGTGGCGAGCCCTTGGTGTCCACCGACAGGCTCGAGGAGACCGCTCCGGGCGTGTACGAGACGAGCGTCGAGGTCCCCGAGTACGGCGACTACACGCTGTCGATAAGGGACAGGACCTACCGTCAGGAGGAGGCGGTCGCCAACGTGGAGCTCGTGCTCGACGGCGAGCCGGTGGACTTCGTGCCGTTCGTGCTGCCCCCCACGGCCACCGGACCCGCCTCCCTAGGCTCATGGCTGATCTGGCTGGTGGGCGTGCCGCTCCTGGCGGGGGTTGTCGTCACGGTGCTCGTGCTCCGTTCGGGACGCGGCGCAGACGATGCCGGCGAGGCGAGCTCCGGCCCCGACTCAACGGAGCCGGCGAGGCGTCCCGGGAGCTAGCGTTGAGCTTCCTGGGCCAGACGTGGGGGACATGGTTGAACGTAGGCACCGTCCTCCTGGGAGGCGGCCTGGGCCTGCTCCTGCGAGGACGCCTGCCCGAGCGGATCACGCTCGTCGTCATGCAGGCCATCGGGCTGGTCACCGTGCTGATCGGGGTCATGAACGCGCTCGACCTGGGACGCGTGGACGAGCCGCCGGGTCTCTTGATCGGCCTTCTCGCCCTGGCCATGGGCGGCGCCCTGGGCGAGGCGTGGCGCATCGAGGAGGGGCTGGAGAGGCTCGGCGAACGCCTGAAGCGGTCCTGGCGGGGCCAGGGCCGGTTCACCGAGGGCTTCGTGGCCGCCTCGCTCGTCTTCTGCGTCGGCCCGCTGACGCTCCTCGGAAGCATACAGAACGGTCTAACCGGCGAGGCTCAGTTCCTAGTTCTCAAGTCGGCTCTCGACGGGTTCACGGCCATGGCGCTGGCCACGACCTTCGGCTTCGGGGTGCTGGCCTCGGCGCTCGTCATCGTCGTCTACCAGGGAGGGCTCTCCGTGGCGGCGGGGCTCTTCGCCCACCTCGTCCCCGACCCCGCGGCCGACCCACGAGTGCTGCTCGTCAACGGCGTGGGCGGCCTCATGATCGTGGGCCTGGGCCTCGGCCTGCTGGAGATCAAGCGCCTGAGGGTGGCCTCGCTGCTGCCGGCCCTGCTACTCGCCCCGCTTCTCTACTGGCTCGGTAGCCTGCTCTACTGACGGCTTGCGCGGTAGCATCGACCATGCCTGCCGGTGAGCCCCGCATAGACGACGAGGCGCTCGCGCATCTCGAGCGGCTGGCGCGCCTCGTGGTGCCGGCAGAGGAGCGCGAAGCCGTAAGGGCCGACCTGGCGGCCGTGCTCGAGTTCGTCACCCAGTTGAACGAGCTGCCGGTAGAAAGCGTGGACCTCGCGGTGAGCGAAGGGGGCTCGGGGCGGCCCGACGTCCCCAGGCCCAGCCTGGATCGAGCGGCCGCCCTGTCGGTAGCACCCGAGACCAGGGACGGCTACTTCGAGGTACCCCGCACGCTCGACGAGGGCTGAGCTCCGTCACGCGGCTACCGCAGGCCCGCCCGCCTCACTCGCACGGGAACGCCACGTCGCACGCCGGATCGTCGTCTCCAACCTCGTCCCACTTCGCGAAGTAGACCTCTCGCGGCGACATCGTGCCCCGCTTGCCGTGCTCGTGCAGCCAGGCGCCTACAGAGTCGTACGCCTCCAGTATCTTGGGGTACTCCACCTCCCGCTTGGTGATGCGCGCGTAGGCCTCCGCGTGCGCCGGCTCGAGCCGCACCCGCGCCCTGCCGAAGGGCTCCACGGCTCCGATCACCGGCAGGCAGACCTCGACTGGACCGTCCGCGTCCATCGACACCTGGCCGTGATAGATCACGATGAGCGGGCCGACCACCTCGACCCCGGTAGCGTGCGCGTGCTCGAGCAGCGCGTCCGCGTTCCGACGTATCACCTCGGATACCCCGTCGGCCAAGGTCCGCTCCTCGATGCTGAGGAACTTCCGCTCGGGCACCTCTCTGACCTTCACCTCGTGCGACATGGTCACCTCTCCGCGCAGGCGTGCCATCACGCGACCCACCAGGCCACGCTTGACGGCCAGGTCGTCCTCGACCTCGCGCCTGTACGACTCCACGCGCCTGACCGCGGCACCGGCATCGTCCGTCAGCACCTGCGCGATGACGTTCAGGGGCATGTCCAGCTGCCGTAGCAGGAAGACCAGCCTCGCCGCCTCGACCTGGTCCCGTGCGTAGTACCGGTAGCCCGTCTGCTCGTCCACGCGCCTCGGGGTCAGTAGCCCGAGGTGGTCGTAGGGCCGCAACGCCTTGAGGCTGAGCCGGGTCTCGCGCGAGAACGCGCCTATCGTCAGGAGCTCCTGTCGCGTGGTCGCTTCCGCCTGCACGCCCCGAGGTTGGGCCATGCCCCCAGGGTAGGGTCAAGCCCCGACGCTTGCAGCCGCGCCGCGACCGCGCCTCGCCGGCCCTATATTCGCTCCATGTCTGTCGCGATCGTCGTCGTCCTGATCCTCGTCAACGGTCTGTTCGCGATGTCCGAGATCGCCGTCGTGTCGGCGAACAGGTTCCGCCTGGCCCAACTGGCCGAGGCCGGCAACGCCGCCGCGGCGCGGGCGCTGGCGCTGGCGCAGAACCCGAACCGTTTCCTCTCCACCGTCCAAGTCGGCATCACGCTGGTCGGGGTCGTGTCGGGCGCCTTCGGTGGAGCCGCGCTCGCTGGCCCGTTGGCCGAGCGTCTCCAGCGGGTCGACTGGCTCGCGCCCTACGCCCAGCCCGTCGCCTTCGGGCTCGTGGTCGCCGGCATCACCTACCTCTCGCTGGTGATCGGCGAGCTGGTGCCCAAGCGGGTGGGGCTCTCGGACCCAGACAGGGTCGCAATGTCCGTCGCGAACCTGATGCATAGGATCTCGCAGTTCGCGAGGCCCGTCGTGTGGCTGCTGGCGGTGTCGACGGAGGGCCTGGTGAGGCTCCTGCGCATCAAGCAGGTCGATGACACCATCAGCGAGAGCGACATCGAGACCCTTATCGCCCAGGGCCGCCAGGCGGGCGTCGTCGAGCCCGAGGAGCAGGAGATCATCGAGAACGCCTTCTGGCTCGGGGAGCGGCGTGTGAACGACATCATGACGCCGCGCCATCAGGTCGTCTGGCTGCCCGTTGACGCGGGTCCAGAAGAGGTCAAGGAGCTCGTGGGTCGCTCGCCGCACGGTCGCTACCTGGTAGCTGACGGGGACCTCGACAACGTCGTCGGGTTCGTCTCCTCCGCCGACCTGCTCGTCGGCGCCCTGAGCGGCGACCTGGACTTGGCGGCGCACATGCAGGAGCCTGTCTACGTGCCGGAGACGCTGCCCATACTCGCGATGCTGGACCGTTTCCGCGAGACGGGCAAGCGCCTCGCGGTCGTCGTCGACGAGTACGGCGGCTTCGAGGGCGTGCTCACGCTCGGCGACATCCTCGAGGAGCTCGTCGGCGACGTGGTTCCGGATGCCGAGGACCCGGAGGTCGTCGAGACCGACGACGGCTGGCTCGTGGACGGCGGCCTGCACGTCGATGAGTTCGCCGAGTTGCTGGGCTTGGACAGGGAGACCCGCCTGCAGGACGCCGGCTTCCAGACTGTGGGAGGCCTGGTGGCGGCGGAGCTGGGCCGGATCCCCGACGAGGGCGACGCCTTCGAGTGGCACGGTCACCGCATCGTGGTGACCGCGATGGACGGGCAGCGACTCGCCCAGGTGCGGGTGAGTCGATCTGTGGGAGCGGAGAGCGAGGAGCGTTAGTCTCGGCACGTGAGCCGCGTCCTGACGCTCCTACGCCGCACGCTGCCACGTCGCGCAGGCTCCGAGGGTCAGAACGTGCTGGCCAAGTGGGCGGTGCTGGGCACCGTCATCGGGGTCGTGGCGGGGCTCGGGGCCGCGCTCTTCTTCTTCGCGCTCGAGAAGGCGACCGAGCTGTTCCTGGTGGGCCTGGGCGGCTACCAGCCTCCCCTGCCGGCCGGCGAGGGCGCCATCGGTAGCCCGCTGACGGCGGTAACGCCGTGGCTGGTGCCGTTCGTGATCTCCGCCGGCGGCCTCGTGTCCGGGCTGATCGTGGCCCGACTGGCCCCCGAAGCGGAGGGCCACGGCACCGACGCTGCCATCCGCGCGATCCACAGGGACGCCGGCCGGGTCAGGCGCCGTATCCCGCTCGTGAAGCTGGTCGCCTCCGCGATCACGATCGGGACCGGCGGCTCCGGCGGACGCGAGGGGCCGGCCGCGCAGATCTCGGCCGGGTTCGGCTCAGCGCTCGCCGACTGGCTGCGCCTGAGCGCGCAGGACCGTAGGATCGCGGTGGCCGCCGGCATGGGGGCCGGCATCGGAGCGATCTTCAGGGCTCCCCTGGGCGGGGCGCTGATGGCGGCGGAGATCCTCTACCTGAACGACCTCGAGACCGACGTCATCATCCCGGGTCTCATCTCCTCGATCGTCGGCTACAGCGTCTTCGGCGCCTTCTACGGCTTCGACCCCATCTTCGGCGCGCAGCCACACATCGCCCTCGAATCGCCTTTGCAGCTGCCCTACTACGCCCTGCTTGGCATCGCCTGCGGGCTCGTTGGCATCGTCTACGCCAAGGTGTTCTACGGCATCTCCGGGGTGTTCCAACGCCTCCGCTGGCCCGCTTGGCTGAAACCGGCCGTCGGCGGGTTGGCGGTGGGGCTCCTCGCCCTGGCACTCCCGCAGGTGCTGCACACCGGCTACGGCTGGGTCCAGCTCGGGATGAGCACCCAGGTCCTCGAGCTGCCCCTGCTGGTCGTACTGGCGCTTCCCTTCGCGAAGATCGTGGCGACCGGCCTGTCCATCGGCTCGGGCGGGTCAGGCGGCATCTTCGGCCCCGGCATGGTCATAGGCGGGCTGCTGGGGGCCGCCTTCTGGCGCCTGGGCCACGGCGTGCTGCCGCAGCTGCCGTCGGAGCCGGCGCCGCTCGTGATCGTCGGCATGATGGCGCTGTTCGGCGGGATCGCTCACGCGCCGCTGGCGATGATGCTCATGGTCGCCGAGATGACGGGCAACCTCTCGCTGCTGGCGCCGGCGATGATCGCCGTAGCCCTGTCCACGGCCCTGGTCGGCGAACGAACGATCTACCGTGCGCAGCTGCCCAACCGGGCCGCTTCGCCTGCTCACCGCGTGAGGCTCGCTTTCCCTCTGCTGTCCGCCCTTACCGTGAGGGACGCGATGCGGGAGGCCGCCGTCGTCTCGGAGGACGCCTCCGTCCAGGAGGCCCTGGAGACAGGTGGCGAGGACGGAGCCGTCGTGGTCAGGGCCGGTGAGCCCATCGGCATCGTCACGCCGGCCACGCTGCTCGAGGCGCCGCCTGGCGCCGGGCTCGTCAGCGCGATGAAGACCTGCCGGCCGCTCCCAGCCGACCTGCCACTTGACGAAGCGTTGCAGTCGCTCGACGACGAGGGGTTGCCGTGGCTGCCCGTGGTGGAGGAAGGCAGGGTCGTCGGCCGCGTCGGCATGCGCGGCATCGTCAGGACGTACAAGGCGACGCTGGGACGCGGCGTCAGGCGCGTCACCGACCTGCCACCCGAGACCGGTCTGCTGGAGGCCACGGTGAGGCCGTCCTCGCCACTGGCCGGACGATCTCTGGCGGAGGCGCGGTTGCCGCCTTCGACCCTCGTCGTGTCGTTGGTCAGGGATGGCGCCGTGACGTACCCGCGGGGAGACACCGTCATCCAGCCGGGCGACAGGCTCACCGTGCTCACGGCCGCCGGCTCGGAGGACCTGGTGCAGCGCTACCTCGTGGGCGACTGAAAGCTCAGAGCACCTTGGTGCCCAGGTAGCCCGCCAGTGCGTCCGGAACCCGCACGCTGCCGTCGGCTCGCTGGTTGTTCTCGACGAGCGCGGCGATAGTGCGCGGGAAAGCCAGGGCGCTGCCGTTGAGCGTGTGCACCGGCTCGGGCCTGCCCTTGGCGTTGACCCCGCCGGGCCGGGCGCGGGTCTTGAGGCGGTTGGCCTGGAACGCCTCTAAGTTGCTGACGCTCGACACCTCGAGCCAACGCCCCTGGCCGGCGCTCCAGACCTCCAGGTCGTACTTCTTGGCCTGCGTGAAGCCCAGGTCCCCGGTGCACATGAGCAGGCGGCGGTACGGCAGCCCGAGCTCCTCGAGGAGCGACTCGGACACGGCCACCATCTCGTCCAGCGCCTGGTAGCTGAGCTCCGGCCGCGTGAACTGGACCATCTCCACCTTGTCGAACTGATGCACGCGGTTGAGGCCCCTCACGTCCTTGCCGTGGCTGCCGGCCTCGCGCCGGAAGCAGGCCGTGTACGCCGCGTAGCGGATGGGCAAAGCGTCGGTGTCCAGGATCTCGTCACGGTGGAGGTTCGTGAGGGGCACCTCCGAGGTGGGGACCAGGTACAGGCCGCCGGTGACCTCGTACATCTGCCCCTCCTTGTCGGGCAGCTGCCCGGTGGCGGTAGCCGACTCCGCGTTGACGAGGACCGGCGGGACGATCTCCTCGTAGCCGTGGGCGGCGAGCCTGTCGAGGAAGTATGCCTGCAGCGCCCTTACCAACCTGCTGCCCGCCCCCTTGAAGACCGGGAAGCCGGCTCCCGTCACCTTGACGCCGGCTTCGAGGTCCAACCAGCCGCGCTCCACCATCAGTTCCCAGTGCGGCCTCGGCTCGAAGTCGAGCTCCGGCTTGTCGCCCCACTCCTTGTCGACGACGTTGTCATGCTCGCTGGCGCCGAACGGAACGCTCTCGTGCGGCAGGTTCGGGATCGCCAGCATGAGCTGTGAGATCTGCTGCTCGAGGCTGCGCTCGGTCTCCTCGAGGCGCTTCACCTCGCCGGACAGCTCCGCCAGGCGGGCCATAAGCCCAGGGTCGTCCTCGCCGCGGCGCTTCATCTCGCCCACCAGGCGGCTGTCGGCGTTGCGACGCGCCTGCTTCTCCTCGAGGTCGGTCCGCACCAGCCTGTGCTCCTCGTCGAGGCGCAGGAGATGCTCCAGCTTCGGCAGGTCGGGCTCCATCATCTTCGCGCGCATCGCGCGCCTCACCGTCTCAGGGTTCTCGCGTACGAAGCGCAAGTCGAGCATGGCGACAGTGTACGAGCTTACTCATCGTCCCGGCCGGGCGGCCGGTATCCTCGCCTGGGACAGGCACGTACCGCGGTGCCGCCGGGAGGGTGAAGTGATCAAGCGCCTGTTCGGCCCGGCCGAGAGCGGCAAGGCTCCGGACCAGTTGGGGTCGGTCGAGAGGCTGCTACGCCTGACCAAGCCGTCGGAGCGGAGCGACGAGGTCCTCAAGACGTTGACCGCCTCGCTGCCGGGCGACGTGCGCGGGTACGTTGTGCGCGGCGACGACGAGGACGGCTACGCGTTCGAGGCCCAGCTCGGCTACGGGCCCTCCCTCCTCGACGTCGAACCCGGACACGGCCCCTGGCGGTCGCCCGGACCGCGCGTGGTGGGCAACCACATCCCTGAGATGTTCACACCGAACGACCAGGCGCGGCGCGCGCAGTACGCCGATCTGGGCCTGCGTGACGCTACCTCTACGCTCGTGGTGCCGGTGACCGGCAGGTTCATCGGGCATGGGGCGCTCGTGCTGCACCGGCACGGCGGTCAGGCCTTCGTCGAAGAGGAGCTGAAGGTGGCCACCCGCTGGGGCTCGGTGCTGGGCGAGGCCCAGAGCATCGACGCGGAGCTGCGGCGCGCCAAGCTCAGCCTCGTCGAGTTCACGCGTGCGTTCACTCAGGCGTTCGAGGCCCAGGACTTCGCGCAACTGGGCCACGCCGAGCGCGTCACGGCCTACGCCCTGGCGTTGGGCAGGGCGCTGGGGCTGAACAGACAGCAGCTGGCCGACCTCTACTTCGCGGCCATGCTCCACGACATCGGCAAGCTGGGCAGCGGGCTCGACCTGAGCATCGAGGACCTGGAGCACCCACAGCGCGGGGCGAACATGGTCGCCTCCGCAGCCATGCTCGAGGAGGCGGCCGAGGGCATCAGGCACCACCACGAGTCCTGGGACGGCTCCGGCTTCCCCAACGGCCTGCGCAAGGACGCCATACCCCTGCTGGCGCGGATCGTCGCGGTCGCCGACACCTTCGACGTCCTGTCGAGCGAGCGCGGGCAGGCGTTGCCGCTGCGCGAGGTAGAGAAGCAGCTCGAGGCCCGCAGCGGCAAGGAGCTCGACCCCTCGCTGGTATCCCTGTTCGGGAACATCCTCAGGCAGGGCCGCGACACGGCCGAGCTGGCCCGTCTGCAGGAGACCGACCTGCCGTTCTGAGCGGCGACGAGGATCCGGAGTGCGCGCCTGACCCCAGTCCCCGGCCGATCCGGTGGTACGCTTCTGCAGCGATGAGCGTCGAGGTCGTGACGTACCGCCTCACCTACCGCGGCAAGCCGGTGGGCACGCACGTGATCAAGTCCGAGGTCGCCGGCAGGGTCAGGCGGATGGAGTCGAGGGCCGGCTACCAGGGTCAGCTCGGCAACGCCGTCATCACCCAGCGCAGCCGCGCCAGCGCTCAACACCATCACAGTCACCGCTACCGCGAGGAGACGCAGGAGCGCGAGGGCAAGCACGTCTACGACGTCCACTTCGACTCCCAGACGGGGCTGGTGCACGCCAGCACCGGCGCCAAGGACGTCGCCACGGCCCCCTACATACGGCCCTACCGTGACCCGTTGTCGCTGCTGAGTCAGGTGAGGACGCTCGCCGGCAACAGCGTGACGGGCATCGCGATGCTGGGCAAGGACGTCAGCGTCCAGTTCGCCGGCGAGGTGGAGCTCGGCACGGCGCTGGGCGACAAGCGGGCCTGGGCGTACGTCCTGCAGCCCGGCGGGAGCGTCGTCTACGTCGACGTCGCGGGCAGCAACGCGATCCTCAAGATGTCGCAGCGGCTCACCGAGGGTCATCTGGACTCCTTGATCGTGAGCGTCTCCAGCGAGGCGACGATGGAGGCGTTCGGCGAGGAGCCGAAATCCGGCGGCAAGCGCGGTCAGGCCAGGCGGCGTGGTCGGCGCCGTCCGCGCCGCCATAAGCGCGGCTGACCCGCCGCAACAGGACCATCGTGACGGACACAGCTCACGCAGAGGCGCTCGCATGGCTCTACGGGCAGACGCGGGACGGTGGCGAACGCCACCCACGGCGAGCGCGCTGGCTGCTGCGCGCGCTGGGCCTGAGCGCGCCGCCCAACGTCGTGAGGGTGGTAGGCACCAACGGCAAGGGCACCGTCTCTGACCTGATCGCAGCCGGCCTGAGGGCGGCGGGGTACGACACGGGGTTGTTCCTCTCGCCGCACGTCGAGCGCTTCGAGGAGCGCGTCGCGATGAACGGCGTGCCGGTGGGACCCGAGGCGGTCGTCGAGTTCGTCGCCCGCGCCAGGGAACTGCTGCGCCGCCGGCCGCCCACGCCCGCGGAGAGACCGGCGTTCTTCGAGCTCACGCTGGCGCTCGCGCTCTCGGAGTTCGCGCGCGGCGGGGCCGACTGGGCCGTGCTCGAGGCCGGCATCGGTGGCGCGACCGATGCCACGGCCGCCGTCCTCGAAGGCGTGCGCCTCGTGGTGCTCACGAACGTGGACTTAGACCACCTCAACACCATCGGCCCCACGCTGCAGGACGTCGCGCGCGAGAAGGCGGGCGCCTTCGCGCCGGGCGTGCCGGCCGTGACGGCCGCTACCGGCCCGGGCCTGGAGGTGGCGCGGGCTGTCGCGCGTGAGCGCGGCACGGATCTCATCGAGGTCGCTCCCCTGACCCCCGGTGAGCCGACGCGGGCCGCCAACGAGCGCGTCGCGGCGGCCGCTCTGAAGGTACTCTCGGTGCCTCAGTCCGCCATCGACGTAGCGCTCGCGAGGCCGCCGTTGCCCGGTCGGGGCGAGAGGTTCGCGCTGGGGCACGCTGAGGTCCTCCTCGACGGCGCCCACGACCCGGCCGCGGCGGCTCACCTCCGCTCGCGGGTCGGGGCCGGCTACGTCCTACTGTTCGGCGCCCTGGGGCGCAAGCAGGGTGCGGCGACGCTGGCGGCGCTCGAGCCCGGTGCCGCCCACGTCGTGATCACGGAGGCCGCGGCCGGCGAAGGCACCACTCACCTGGAAGGGCCCGGCCGCGAGACGGTAGCAGATCCCGAGCTGGCCCTGCGGCGGGCGCTCGCGCTCGTGCCGCCCGGCGGGCAGGTCGTCGTGGCCGGCTCCCTCTACCTCGCCGGCCGCCTGAGGCCCCTGATAGACTCCCTGGCGCATGCGGCCGACACGATCGTCCACCGTGGCTGAGACCACGCGCGAGAGCGGCAGGGTCGGGTTCGTCAGCCTCGGCTGCCCCAAGGCTCTCGTCGACAGCGAGCGCATCCTCAGCCACCTGAGAGCCGACGGCTACGAGCTCGTGCCCACGTACCAGGACGCTGAGCTGGTCGTCGTCAACACCTGTGGGTTCATCACTCCCGCCGTCGAGGAGTCGCTGGCCGCGATCGGCGAGGCGCTCGAGGAGACGGGCAAGGTAGTGGTGACAGGGTGCCTGGGCGAGCGGCCGGAGACGGTCATGGAGAGGCACCCGCGGGTGCTGGCCGTCACGGGCCAGGCCGACGTCGACGGCGTGATGCGCGCGGTGCGCAGCGCTCTGCCTTTGCGGCGGGACCCGTTCACCAGCCTGCTGCCCATGGCCAGCGCCAGAGGCACGAAGAGTGACGCTCTGGGTCCACCCCTGGACCGGATCACGCTCACGCCGCGCCACTACGCCTACCTGAAGGTGGCCGAGGGCTGCGACCACCGCTGCAGCTTCTGCATCATCCCGAAGCTGCGCGGGAACCTCGCCTCCCGGCCCGCCGCCGCCGTCGTGTACGAGGCCAGGCGGCTGGTGGCGGCCGGGGCCAAGGAGCTCATGCTCATCGCGCAGGACCTCTCTGCCTACGGCAACGACCTGAGGCACGCCACCTCGACGCTCGACGGCAGGGAGGTGCGCGCGCACCTCGTGGACCTGGTCACCGAGCTGAGCGGGCTGGGCGTGTGGCTGAGGCTCCATTACGTCTACCCGTACCCGCATGTCACGAGGCTCGTCGAGCTCATGGCCGCAGACAGGGTCCTCCCGTACCTCGACGTCCCCTTGCAGCACGCCTCCACCCGTGTCCTGCGCGCGATGCGGCGCCCCGGCGGCGCGGTCAGCCACCTCGAGACGATCCGCGCGTGGCGGACCATCAGGCCGGACATCACGCTCCGCTCCACGTTCATCGTCGGCTTCCCCGGGGAGACCGAGGAGGATTTCGAACAGCTCCTGGAGTTCCTGGGCGAGGCGCGCCTGGACCGGGTCGGGGCGTTCACCTACTCGGACGTGCCGGAAGCGGACGCGAACGACCTGCCGGGCGCCGTGCCCGAGGAGGTCAAGGCCGAGCGCTACGCCCGCCTCATGGAGCTGCAGGCGCGCATCAGCGGCGAGAAACTCGCCGCGAAGGTGGGCCGGGACGTGGACGCCATCGTCGACGACTACGGCGCGCTGCCGGGCGAGCTTGTCTGCCGCACGGTCGCGGACGCGCCGGACATAGACGGCTTGCTGCTGGCCGAAGGGGACGGCACGGTCAAGATCGGCGACGTCGTGCGGGTGAGGGTCACGGGCGCGAGCGAGCACGACCTGCGCGGACACGTCGTAGGTCGCGTGGACCTACGGCCCGGCGTTCCCGTACTGGCCGGCTAGTCCCTCAGCCCATGGGGCCGCGGGGTTGCTGAAGCATCTTCTCGAACGAGCGTTCCTCGTCCATGCCCAGACCGCCCTGCTGCTGCGTGACCATGAGCCGGAACTCGTGCGGGCTGGTAGCCATGAACGTGGCGTCCTCGAGCGTGATCCGGCCGCCCAGGTAGAGCTCCACGAGGTGCTGATCGAACGTCTGCATGCCGCGCAGGTTGTCCTGCATCAGGGCTTCCTTGATCTGCGGCGTCTTCTCCTCGTCCTTGATGTAGTCGCGGATGAGCGGCGTGTTGACGAGGACCTCGACTGAGAGCACGCGGCCGGGGCCGTCGGCGCGGGGCAGCAGCCGCTGGCTGAGGATGCCGAGCAACGAGTCCGCCAGCAGGATGCGTATCTGGTCGCGCTCGTGCGGCGGGAAGAAGTCGATGATGCGGTTGACCGTGCGGATCGCGTCGAGCGTGTGCAGCGTGCTGAACACGAGGTGACCGGTCTGCGCGGCCGAGAGCGCGGCCTCCACGGTCTCCTTGTCGCGCATCTCGCCGACCATGATCACGTCGGGGTCCTGGCGCATGGCGTACTTCAGCGCGCCCACGAAGTCGCTGGTGTCGAGGCCGATCTCACGCTGCACCACCAGGCTCTTCTGGTTGCGGTGCAGGATCTCGATGGGGTCCTCGATCGTGATGATGTTCTTGTTGAACCGCCGGTTCACGAAGTCCACCATGGCCGCCAGGGTCGTGGTCTTCCCCGACCCGGTGGGCCCGGTGACGAGCACCAGGCCGCGCGGCTGGCTGGCCAGCTCCGTGGTCACGGCGCCAGGCAGGCCCAGCGCCTCGAAGCTGGGTATCGCGTCGCGGATCACGCGCATGACCACGCCCACCGACCCGCGCTGCCGCAGCACGTTGCAGCGGAAGCGCGCGATGTTCGGGATGTTGAAGGCGAAGTCGACCTCGTGCCTGTGCCTGAACAGGTCGCGTTGGTTCTCGCTCATCATCGCCAGGGCGATCTGCTCGGTCTGCTCCGGCGTCAGGGGAGGCACGCCCTCGTAGGGTTGCAGCTCGCCGTCCACGCGCATGTGCGGCGGTGCGCCGGCCTGCAGGTGGATGTCGGAGGCGCCGCGCGCCACGATCGTCTTAAGTAAATCGGCGATGCGCACACCGCGCGAGGCTGCGTCACTCATGGTGCGCTCAGTCTATGGAAACGGCGGCCGGAACGTTGTGACATACCGGTCGCTCCGTCGCCGGCGGCTTCAGCGCGGGACCGCTCTAGAGGATCTTCGAGAGGAACGCCCGCGTCCTGGCCTCGCGCGGGTTCTCGAAGAAGTGCTCAGGGGTGCCCACCTCGACGATCTGGCCGGCGTCCATGAACACGACGCGGTCGCCTACCTCGCG
>DASVCK010000183.1:0-13501 GCA_036381675.1 Trueperaceae bacterium
CCCAGCGGGGGCGCGCTTCTACATGGGTAAGCTTCCAGGCGTGCTGGTGGCGTTCGATCCGGGCCGCAACGTCGGGGTAGCCTTCGTGACCGATGCGGGAGCGCTGGAACGCCGGTTGATCATCGGGCCGGAGGAGGCACAGCAGGTGGTCGTGCCGCCGGGTGCGGCGGTGTTGGTGGGCGACGGCACCGGCAGCGCCTCGCTGGTCGCTGCCTTGAGAGGGGCGGGCCACGAGCCCGTGCTGGTGCCGGAGGCCGGCACCAGCCTCGAGGCCAAGGAGCTGTACTACCGCGACAACCCGCCGGGACTGCTCATGCGTCTGGTCCCTCCCGGTATGCGCTCGCCCGGGCGGCCGATCGACGATTACGCGGCCTACGCCATAGCCCTGCGTTACCTCGGGGGGAAGGCAAGAGGAAGCGCCGGGCGGTGAGCCCGGCGCCGGATATACGTCGTGTTTCGAAGCAGGCGCACCTAAGCGCCTGGCGCTCCTAGTTGAGCTCGTCTTCCTCGGCCACGCCCATGAGCACGCGGGCCTCGGCCTCCGTGATGGACAGCACGGCGCTGATCTCGCCGGCCAGTAGGCGCAGGGCGCGCCGGTACGCCTGGCGGTCGAGGTCGGGGAGGCCACGTTCCAGGTCCCAGCGACGCAGCTCGCTGGCCAGGGTCGCGATCTGGTAGGGGTCGCCGCTGGTGAGGATGTCGGTCACCTTGCGGTGGCGCGCCGCCCACTGCTTGGGCAGCGTGATGCGGCCGTTCTGAAGGCGCTCGAGGACGCTCTGGACCTCGTCCTTGGTGAGGGCTGGACGGAGGCCCGCGCCGAGAGGAGCGCTGACGGGTACGTAAGCGCGAGACGTTCCGTTGGGGAACTCGACCTGGTAGTACTTCTGGACCGTGCCGCCCACGGTGCGATCCGTGGTGCCGGACACGACGCCGACCCCGTAGGGCGGCAGGACGACCTGATCCCCGCTCTTGAACGTCTTCGCTGAGTCTTTCAACGCTGCTCGCTCCCTTCGCAAGGCCTTCCACAACTGTGGACGGCCGGACCGTTCTGTGAGAGGTCCCCGGCTGACGCCTCTAGGGCGGTTGAGTGTGGGGTTCGCGATGCGTCTGGGGTAGCTTCCGCTGTGGCTACCCAGTAGACACTCACGTACGTCATACTACCAGATGAAAGCACCTTTTGCACCCTCTCGGGATGCGAACTGGTGCCAGATGATCCCGGCGACACCGGGCCTCTCAGGTAGCTCTCATGATTCGGGGGCTGGTGGGACCCTGGTGGTCAGGCGGTCTTCGTGCCGGTCCCGGCACGGCCTCTGCCACGCGGCTCCCCCGTGCGGACGACGAGCGTCACGCCACCCAGCACCAGGACCGCGCCGACCAGGGTCATGGGTGGCGGCACCTCCCCGAACACCAACGCCGCCAGCACGCCGGAGCCGATCGGCTCGGCCAGCACAGCGGTCGCCGTCACCGTGGCGCCCAGGTGGCGCGCCGTGTAGTTGAGGCCCGTATGGCCTACCACCTGCGGCACCAGGGCGAGCAGGGCGATCCAGCCGAGCGCCTCCCACGAGTAGCCCAGGTAAGGGACGCCGGCGATGAGCGGCAGCGGCAGCAACCACAGCGCCGCCCAGCCGTAGACGGCTCCCACGTACGCGGGCAGCGAGACCCCGCCGCGCATGACCTCTCGCCCGATCAGGAAGTAGACCGCGGCGCACGCGGCTGCCGCCAGCGCCAGCAGGTCGCCCAGCACCGGGTTCGTGCCCCCGACCAGATCACCGAAGCCGATGACAGCCGCGCCGGCCACAGCGACCGTCATACCGAGCAGTACGGAGAGCGTGGGAGCGGCCCCGAGCACGAGCCAGGCGAACAGCGCGGTCCACAGCGGCGTCGTCGTGGCGAGCGTCACGCTGGCCGCGATCGTCGTGAACGACAGCGAGCTGATCCAGGTCGCGAAGTGGATGGCCAGGGCCAGGCCGGACAGCGCCGTGAGCCAGGCGGCTCGCCCCTTGAGCGGCGTGCGCCTCAAAGCCCGGAGCGTGCTGGGCGCGAGGATCAGGCTGGCGATGGCCAGGCGGTAGAGGGCCACGACGGGCGCGGGTGCGTTCGCCAGGCGGATGAACACGGCGGCGAAGCTGACCGCCACGAGCGCTGCCGCCAGGACCAGGTACACCCTGCGGCGGTCAGGCTCGGCGCTACCCTCGGCCACTGGCCAGATGCTACCCCGGCCCCGGAGGACGCTAAGGTCTTCGTCGTGGACAACGAAGACGTCATCACCCTGCCGGCCGCGTTCGACCTCGGCGTGTCGACTTCCGCCTTCCAGACGGAGGCGGCGTCGGGCCGCGGCGAGTCGATCTGGGACCGGTTCCTGGCTGGCACCGGCATGAGCGAGGACGACCGGCTGGTGGCCGCTGACCACCTGTCCCACGTCGAGCAGGACTTGGACCTGGTCGCCGCCCTGGGCGTCAGCGCCTACCGGTTCTCGCTGAGCTGGCCCCGAGTGCAACCGGAGGGCAAGGGGAGACCGAGACGCGAGGCCCTCGACCGCTACGACCGGCTCGTGGACCAGGCGCTGGCGAGGGGCCTCGACCCCTGGCCCTGCCTCTACCACTGGGACCTGCCGCAGCCCCTCCAGGAGCGCGGCGGATGGCGGGACCGGGACACCGCCTACCGTCTGGCCGACTACGCCGAGGTCGTGGCCGACGTGCTGGGCGGCCGGGCCCGCCGCGTGTTCGTGCTCAACGAGCCCAACGTGCAGGCGGTCCTCGGTCACCTCAGCGGCGTGCACGCGCCCGGGATCGCGGACCTGGAGACGTTCCTGGCGGCCGTCCACCACCTGAACCTGGCGCATGGCCTGGCG
This sequence comes from Trueperaceae bacterium, assembly GCA_036381675.1. Taxonomy (GTDB): domain Bacteria; phylum Deinococcota; class Deinococci; order Deinococcales; family Trueperaceae; genus DASRWD01. The sequence continues at coordinate 2,852 of DASVCK010000183.1, forward strand.
GTGGCGCGCCTCCGGGAGGCGACGCCCAACACCGAGGTGGGTACGATCCTGTCCCTGCAGCCCATCGGGGCCGCAGCGGAGGGGGAAGAGCACGAGGCCGCAGCTGGGCTGGCGGACGCGGCGTACAGGAAGGCGTTCCTGGACCCGTTGCTGGGCCGAGGCTACCCGGAAGCGCTCGCCGGCATGCTCGAGCGGCACGTGCAGCGCGGCGACCTCGAACTGATCTCGCAACCGATCGACGTGCTGGGCGTCAACTACTACACGCGCCTGCGTGTGCTGGCTGACCCCTCCGGGCCGGCCGGCATGGCGCTGGCCGAACCGCCGAAGGAGGCACCCGTGACCGCGATGGGTTGGGAGGTGGTCCCGGACGGGCTGACCGATGTGCTCACCTCGTTGCGAGACGAGTACGGTGACCCACCGGTCGTGATCACCGAGTGCGGCGCAGCCTTCGATGACGTAGCCAGCAAGAGTGGGCGGGTCGACGACTTGGGTAGGGCCAGGTTCATCGTCGCGCACCTGCGAGCGGCGCTGGCGGCGCGCGACGCGGGTTGCGACGTCAGGGGCTTCCTGGTGTGGACCCTGGTGGATAACCTGGAGTGGACGTTCGGTTTCGACAAGCGCTTCGGCCTCGTCAGGCTCGAGCGCCCGAGCCTGCGGCGGGTCCCCAAGCTCTCGTACGACGTGCTCGCGAGCATCGCAAGGTCGGGCGAGGTACCTCCGCCGGAAGCGGTGGGAGACCTGACCTGATCGCCCGTGGCGCGGCTCTGCCGCGCCGGCCGGTCTTCACGCGTCAGGGAACGGACGTGACCGGGCCGCGCCACAGGGCGATCCCGAGGTAGGCCCAGGCCGCGATCATGGCGACGCCGCCGAACGGGGCGACGAGTCCCAGTAGGCTGGGGCCGCCCGCCACCAGCCCGTAGAGGGCCCCGCAGAACAGCAGCAGGCCGGCGCTCAGGAGCGTCGCCGCACGCCGGGCGGCCGGCGTGGCGTACCTGGGTCCCGCCGCGCCGAGCACGGCCAACGCCAGTAGCCCCAGGCCTCCGTAGAACTGATACGTCACCGCCGTGTCGAGCGTGCCCATGCGCTCCGGCGTCAGGCGTCCGTCCAAGGTGTGGGCGCCGAACGCCCCCACGGCGATCGCGAGCGCCAGGACGAACGAGCCCACCGCACCGGTACGGCCGGGCGTCACCGAGCGGTCGCCTCCACTGCGGGTGGCGCGGCGTCTGTGACCTTGTCGCCGGCGACTTTCGCGGTCACGTCGGCAGCGCGCGGGCCGTTCACGCCCACGACGGCGCCGTCCTTCAGCTCTATGCGGGCGTCCGCCACGGACGCGAGGTCGCGGTCGTGGGTGACGATCACGACGGTACGGCCCTCGGCGGCGACCTCCTTGAGCGCGCGCACGACGGTCTCACCGCTCTTGGAATCGAGGTTGCCCGTGGGCTCGTCGGCGAAGACGACGGCGGGGTCGTTGGCGAGCGCCCTGGCGAGCGCCACGCGCTGCCTCTCGCCGCCGGAGAGCCGGTGCGGCAGGTGGTCGTGCCGGTGCTCGACGCCGAACCTGGCGAGCAGCCGCAGCGCGCGCTCGGCCCGCTCGTCCTTGGGCACGCCCGCCAGGGCCATGGGCAGCGCGACGTTGCGCTGAGCGTCGAGGACCGAGAGCAGGTTGAAGGACTGGAACACGAAGCCGAAGCGCCTGAGGCGCAGGTCGGCGAGGTCCTCCTCGTTCAGCCCACCCAGCACCTGCCCGTCGAGGCTCACGTGGCCGGCGGTGGGCCTATCGAAGCCGGCCAGGAGGTTCAGCAGTGTCGACTTGCCGGACCCGGAAGGACCGAGGATCGCGGTGAGGCAGCCCACGGGGAACGCCACGCTCACGTCGGTCAGCGCCGGCACGTCCGCCGATGGCGTGCGGTAGACCTTGCCCAACCGTTCGGTGCGCAGCATCCGGCGATCGTACCGCGGTGCGCCCAGCGGGCGCGACCTGGGGTCAGCGGCCGCCGGAGCTGCCCCCGCCGCCCCCGCCCCCGCCGCCGCCCGACGAGGAGCCGCCCGAGGAAGCCGACGCGGACGCCGACGCGAGCGACCGGGACAAGGAGGTCACGGAGCGCGAGACGTCCGCGAGGCTGGACAGCCGGGTGGTGGAGCCTATCCAGTGGGCGCGGCTGGCCATGGCCGCCTCGTCCATGCCCCGCAGCGGAGCCGCGCGCGCCACGTTCCTGAGGTAACGCTCCGCGACGCCCAGGGCAGCGGCGTAGACGTAGTAAACGTCCCACAGCTTGAAGAAGTCATCGGGCGCGTCCTTCATGCGGGTGTAGTCGGACAGCGTGCGCTTGAAGCCTTGCCACGCCGCCACCTCGGCGGCGATCTCGGGGCGCCACCTGGGCAGCGCGGCGGCCGCCACCACGATGAGGATGACGCACAGCACGGCTCCGACGATGCTCGACACCCGGCCGGGACCCAGCAGCAGCACCGCCGCCAGGCCACAGACCGCTGCCCCGCCGAAGCACCAGCCCGCCCAGGCGTTGGCCACGCGCTGGCTGTCGGCGTCGACGAGCGGGCCGCCGCGCTTGGACTCCACCCACCGCCTCACGGACTGGCCCCAGCGAGGCATGAAGCTGGAGGCGTAGCGCTGCGAGTAGCTCTTCATCTCGCGGAACTCGAGCTCCGAGGGGTCTCCGCGCCGGTACGTCTGGGCTGCGTTCTTCAGGTAGCGCAGGACGTCGGCCTCGAACGGCTGCAGGCCCTCCGTGGAGCGGGCCAGGTCCAGGTTCATCTCGAACTTGCCCCGCTTGCTGGCGAACTCGCCGTAGCCGCGCCTGGCGAGGTCCATGATCGTCGCCATGAAGGCGTTGCCCATGCTGGAGGACTGGAACGATTGCTGCTGCATGGCCGTGACGGCGGCAGGGGGTAGCGCGCTGGGCGGCTCGAAGGGGTACTGCATCGCAGCGACCCTGGGCTCGCGGCCGTGCCGGTAGTAGGCCCTCACGACGCCGCCCAACAGGAACAGGAAGATGCCGGCCGGCAGGATCGTCCAGTAGGGCGACCGCCTGAGCGTGGCGAAGAACGCCGCTCGGTCGCTCTGATTGGCGACCTCCGTCTCCTTGATCAGCTCGGCCTGGTGCCCCGGAGCCGTCCCCTTGGGTATGAACAGGGCGGGGTCCATCATGTAGTTGACCTCGACGCCCGCCCCTGAGGGGATGCGGTCGAAGCGCACGGTCAGCACAGACCTGTCTGCCGATAGCTCGACGAACGGGCTCTCCGGGTTCGCGTAGCGGTGTACGTAGGCGTCGAAGGGCTCGGACATGGGGCCGGGCGCCTCGACCCTCAACTGGTAGCCCACGATGGGAGGGTGGTCCAGTTGGATGAGGTTCCAGAACCATTGCGCCATGTCGCTGTAGAAGTCCATGGTGCCTGAGAGCCGGTAGACGAAGCGCACCCTGCGCTCGCTGACGCGGCTCTCGTTGCGCACGACGAGCTCGGTGCCCGTGGAGCACGGCTGCGTGAACGCGGTCGCCTGAGGGCCGCTGCTGACGGCGCCGGAGCCGGGCAGCAGGTCGACGCGCTGACCCCTCTCCAGTTCCAGGCAGATGAACGCCTCGCCGAAGTCGTCGTCCGTCCACAGCGTCCTGGTGTCCTCGACAAGCACCGTGCCCTCCGGCTCGAGGGTCACGTTCTGCACGACGTCGCGCCATTCGAACCGCTGCGCGTGCGCCGCGCTCAGCAGCACGAACGTCGCGGCCAGCAGGCACGCTCGTTCCAAGTTGCGTCTCATCCGGGACATCTTAGTGGCAATCCGAGCGCGCAGCCCGGCGGGAGGCAGTCTTCTTCCTCACTCCCGGGCCACGGCCACCGCGATGGGCACCCGGGCGGCACGCCCGGCCGGCAGTAGCCCGGCCAGCAGGCCGGTGACGGCCGCCACCGCTACCGCGAAGGCCACGAGGCGCGGGGTGACCGCTGCGAGCGACAGACCCAGGTAGTCGTTGGCGACGTAGTTGACCAAGCCGGCTGCCAGCGTCCCCAGGCCCACGCCGGCGGCGGCCCCCACCAGCGACAGGAGCACGGACTCCAGCACGACGAGGGAGAAGAGGAAGCTGGGCTTCGCGCCCACGGCCCTCACGACCCCGAACTCGCGGGTGCGCTCGAACACGCTCATCATCATCGTGTTGGCCACGGCGATGGCGCCGACCACGAGGGCGATGAGGCTGATGCCCAGGCGAACGAAGTCGGAGATGCGCAGGCTGTCCTGGACGACGGACAGCGCGCCGGCCTGCGTCTGCACGCCGAGCTCGGGGTAGGCGGCCTCGACCTGCGCGGCGACCAGATCGGCCCGCTCGGGACGCTCGAGCTTGAGGAGGATCGCCGTTACCCGGTCGACCACGCCCATGGCGGTCCTGAGGGAAGTGAAGGGGACGATGATCATGTTGTCGAGGAGCCCCGACCCGGAGGAAGCGACGCCCACGATCTCGAACTTGGCCTCCGGGTTGAGCCGCAGGGTGTCGCCTATCTCGAGGCCGGCGCGGTCCGCGACCGACTGGCCGACGACGGCCAAGAGCGACCCCTCGTCTTCCGGGGTGAGGAGACGGCCCTCGACCAGCGACGCGCCCGTGAACACGCGGTCGAGCGGGACGTCCGTGGGCAGGCCCTCGAAGATGAAGGACTGCGACACGGACAGCCCGCCGCGGAGCCAGGTGAGCACCGGCGTCACGGAGGCAAGACCCAGCGACTCGGCGTCCTGCGTGAGCCGCTCGACGTACTCGTCGGGCAGGTCGGGCGCGGTGGGGAAGAGGTCGTCACCGGCTTCGCCATAGCTGACCTGCAGCTCAGGGCCCAGCCCGGCGAGCTGGTCGGCGAACGCCTTGCGCAGTCCCTCGCCGATCGACATGAACACGACGGTGGAGGCGATGGCTACGGCGATGCCCAGGGCCGTGAGAGCGGTGCGCAGAGGGCGGTGACGCAGCGAGGCCAGCGCGAGCTGGCCGGTCACGCTACCCCTCACTGGTTGCCGAAGGCGCGCCCCACGATGGCACCGGAGGAGCCCAGGGTCCCGATGTTCGTGCTGCCCTGGGTGATGTTGACGCCGGCGGCGTTGCCAACGTAGACGTAGACGGGCAGGTCGTACGTGAGGACCTCGCCGGGTTGTGCCGTGTAGTACGCGAGTCGCTCGCCCTGATTCCGTGCGCTGCCCCGGTAGACCTCGAGCCACGTGGGTGCTGTCACTTCGATGACGAGCTGATCGTCGGAGGCCGCGGGCCCGGCGTCGGCCGCGGCCTCCTCGGCGGGCAGCGGTGCCAGGTTCACGGTCAGCGTCTGGTCCTCGAGCAGGTCCACGGTCTCCTCGAGCGGCTGGAAACCGTCCAAGGTGACGCTGAGCACGCGCCCTCGCCGCGCCGTCACGGGCACGTCCTGGATGGGCGTGGTGCCTGGCAGAACGAAGCTGTCGATGCTGACCGTGGCGCCGGGCGGCTCCGAGAGGACGGTTATGAGCACCGTGGCAGGGCCGGGCGGCTGCTCCTGGGCCTCCTCGCCCGCGCTCGGCGTACCGGCGGCGGGCGCCGCGTCCGGCGGCTTCTGACTCTGGGTTACGACCGGTGGGTCGCCGCGGATCGCGCCACCACCTGGCGCCATTAGACGGTTGAACCCCCAGACGGCCAGGGCGACGAGCGCCACGACGAGCACCAGCGTCGGCACCAGCGGGCCGAGTGAGAAACCGCGTCCCGGCCGGTCTGTGCCGCGCCTGCGCTTGGGTGGCGGGGGTTTCTCGCCGCGCCGCTCCTTGTCGAGCCGCTCCTCGAGCGTGGAGAGGCCGCCGGCCTGGCGGCGTTCCACCTGGTAGGCGCTGAGAGCGCGCTCGCTGTCTACGCCCACGGCCTGGGCGAACAGCCTTACGAAGTTCCGCGTGTAGACGTCTTCCGGGAGGTCCTGGTAGCGGCCCTCCTCGAGAGCCCGCAGGTACTCCTTGCGCACGTGGGTCAGCTCGGCGACGTCGGCCAGGTCCAGCCCGCGGCTCTCGCGGGAGCTGCGCAGCAGCTCGCCCAGCCCCTGTGGGCGCCCCGTGCCGGTGATGCGGCCCTCGTCGCTCACGACGGCGCCCCTACCAGCGGCGAGAGCCGAGCGAAGGCGGCCGCCACGTGCGCGGCGAGCCTGGCGTTCTCCTCGAGGAGCCTGGTGTTGACCTCCACGGTCGCTCCTCCCGACAGCGTGGCGAGCTCGGCCAGGAGGAAGGGCGTGGACTCCCTGCCCCTGATCCCGCGCTCGGCCAGCTCGGCCTCGGCGCGTGACTTCAGGGACCCGAACTCCTCCTGTGTCATGCCGTTGGAAACGGGGTTGCTGAGCACCACGCCAGAGGATAACCCCAGCTCCCGCTGCGCTCTGAGCACCGCGGCGGCCTGGGCAGGGGTGTCGACGCTGGCGGGCAGCTCGAGGTCGGTGAGGCTCACGAGGAAGCCGGCGAGGCGGCGTGAGCGGAACCCCACCACCGGCACGCCAGCCGTCTCGAGCCGCTCCAACGTGGCAGACGCGTCGAGGATGCTCTTGGGCCCGGCGCAGACGGTGAGCACCGGATAGCGGGCGAGGGCCGCCAGGTCGGCGGACTCGTCGAACGGGGCGTCGTGCACGCCGCCGATGCCGCCGGTAGCGAAGACGTCGATGCCCGCGCTGTGAGCTGCCCACAACGTCGTCGCCACTGTGGTGCCGGCCGAGCCGCCGCTCGCTACGATCGAGGCCAGGTTCCACAGGGACGCCTTGTCAGCGTCTCGGGCCTCGGCAAGCTCAGCCAGCTCGTCACCTGATAGGCCGATGACGACCTCGCCGCGCAGCACGCCTATCGTCGCCGGTACGGCGCCTGCTTCCCTGACGACCGCCTGGAGCCGCTGCCCGGCCGCCAGGTTGAGGGGCCGGGGCAGGCCGTGGGTGAGCACGGTCGACTCGAGGGCTACCACGGGCGCTTCGCCCTTCAGGGCGGCCTCGACATGGCTGCCGATGCGCGTGCGCAGGGGACTCGTCACGACGTCATCTTACGTTCCTGGGAAGGGCCGTTCCCAAGCGGCGTGGTAACCTCGCGCCCGTGGAGGTGCCGGAGCTGTCGGCCGTGTGGCCTTTGGTCGAACAGGTCGGCTTCGGCGCCATAGCCGGGTTCATCGCGGGCTACGCGCTGAAGAAGGTGGGCAAGGTCGTCGCGATCGTCCTGGGGCTGCTCTTCATAGCCGTACAGCTGCTGGCTTGGTCCGGCTTCATCAGCGTCAACTGGGGCGTGGTTCAGCAGCGCGTCGACCCCATGCTTACCGGGGAGTCGTTGCAGGGCACGTGGTCCTCCCTGGTGGCCCTGTTGACCTACAACGTGCCGTTCGCGGCCGCGTTCGTGCCGGCCTTCATCCTGGGCCTGAAGCGGGGCTGAGGCGGTAGTGGCGAACGGGGCTACCAGCCACTAAACATGGCCGATTACTTGAGTGCGGTCGTATAAAGTGCGCTGAGTGGTACCCGGTCATCCTGGTTGACAACACATGGCTTGACAGGCCTTCTCGACCCTGGATAGCATGGCGGGTGGTTGGCACTCACTGGGTGAGACTGCCAAGAAGACATCCGGAAAATTGGAGGAAGCATGGCTGACCAGAAGCTGAACCTGAAGCCGCTAGGCGACAAGGTGGTGGTCGAGGTCGTAGACGAGCCACAGACCACGGCCTCCGGCCTGGTGCTGCCCGACAGCGCCAAGGAGAAGAGCCAGCGGGGCAAGGTCCTCGCCGTCGGTCCGGGCAAGTACCTGGAGAACGGGTCCCGCGAGCCGGTCGACGTCCAGGTGGGCGACACCGTCGTGTTCGCGAAGTACGGGGGCACCGAGATAGAGCTTGACGGGCGCGAGCTCATGATCCTGAGCCAGCGCGACATCCACGCGGTCCTCGGCTAAAGGGCCCGCGGAGAAAGAACCAGACTCTTAAGGAAGCAGAGGGAACATGGCAAAGGACCTAATCTACAAGGAAGAGGCGCGCCGCGCTCTGGAGCGGGGCGTCAACGCCGTCGCCAACGCTGTCAAGGTGACGCTCGGGCCCAAGGGGCGCAACGTCGTCCTCGAGAAGAAGTTCGGCGGCCCGACGATCACCAAGGACGGCGTCACCGTCGCCAAGGACATCGAGCTCAAGGACCCGCTCGAGAACATCGGCGCGAAGCTCCTCATCGAGATCGCCACGAAGACGAACGAGATCACCGGTGACGGCACCACGACCGCTACCGTCCTCGGTCAGTCCATCGTGCGCGAGGGCCTGAGGAACGTCGCGGCCGGCGCCAGCCCGCTGGCTCTCAAGCGCGGCATCGACAAGGCCGTCGAGGCCGCTGTCGAGAGCGTCAAGAACATGGCCAGGAGCATCGAGGACAGCAAGGCCGTCGCCGAGGTGGCTGCCATCTCCGCCAACGAGGCCGCGGTCGGCCAGCTCATCGCTGACGCCATGGACAAAGTGGGCCGCGACGGCGTCATCACGGTCGAGGAGTCCAAGACCCTCGAGACCGAGCTGGACGTCGTCGAAGGCATGCAGTTCGACAAGGGCTACATCAGCGCGTACTTCATCACCGACTCCGACGCCATGGAGGCGGTGCTCGAGGACGCCTACATCCTCATCCACGAGAAGAAGATCAGCGCCCTCAAGGACCTCCTGCCCGTCCTCGAGCAGGTCATCCAGACCGGCAAGCCGCTCATGATCATCGCCGAGGACGTCGATGGCGAAGCGCTCGCCACGCTCGTCCTGAACAAGCTGCGCGGCACGCTCAACGTGCTGGCCGTCAAGGCCCCCGGCTTCGGCGATCGCCGCAAGGAGATGCTCAAGGACATCGCGGCCGTCACGGGCGGCGAGGTCATCAGCGAGGAGCTGGGCCACAAGCTCGAGAACGTCCGCATCGGCCAGCTGGGCCGCGCCAAGCGCGTCCGCTCCAGCAAGGACGAGACGACGATCATCGAGGGCCAGGGCGACAAGGCCGTCATCGAAGAGCGCATCAAGGGCATCAAGTCCGAGCTCGACAACACCGACTCCGACTACGCCCGCGAGAAGCTCCAGGAGCGCCTCGCCAAGTTGGCCGGCGGCGTCGCGGTCATCCGCGTCGGCGCGGCCACCGAGACCGAGCTCAAGGAGAAGAAGCACCGCTTCGAGGACGCCCTCTCGACCGCCCGCTCGGCCGTCGAGGAAGGCATCGTCGCCGGTGGCGGCGTCACCCTGATCCACGCCATCGACGCCGTGAAGAGGACCGCGGAGTCGCTGGAGAGTGACGAGCGCACCGGGGCCACCATCCTCATGCGCGCCCTCGAGGAGCCCGCCAGGCAGATCGCGGCCAACGCCGGCGCCGAAGGCAGCGTCATCGTCAACGCCATCCGCCAGAACAGCGACGGCAAGTACGGCTACAACGCCGCTGCCGACACCTTCGTGGACGACATGTTCGCCGCCGGCATCGTCGACCCGGCCAAGGTCACGCGCACCGCGCTGCAGAACGCCGCGTCCATCGCCGGCCTGCTCCTCACCACGGAAGTCGTCATCGCCGACCATCCGGAGAAGGAAGACAAGGCCCCGGCCATGCCGGGAGGCGACATGGGAGGCATGGACTTCTAAGTCCGGCCCACCCAGCGCACGAAAGCCGCCGTCCGCAGGTTCGCGGGCGGCGGCTTTCTTTCGGTTACGCGGGCGCTCAGCGCAGGATCAGCGACTCGCCCGTCATCTCCGGAGGCTGCTTCAGGCCCATCAGCGCCAGCACCGTGGGCGCGACGTCGCATAGGGCGCCGCCTGCCCGCAGCTTCAGCGCAGCGACCGCCGGGTCGTCGGACACGATGACGAACGGCACCGGGTTGGTCGTGTGGGCCGTGTGCGGCTCACCGGCAGGGGTGAGCATCTGTTCGGCGTTGCCGTGGTCCGCGATCACGACGGCGGTGCCGCCCCGGGCGCGCCAGGCCTCCAGCAACCGTCCCAGTCCTGCGTCCACGGCCTCGCAGGCAGCCACGGCGGCGGCGAGCACGCCCGTGTGGCCCACCATGTCGGGGTTGGCGTAGTTGATGAGCAGGAAGTCGTCAAGGCCGACGCGTGCGCGCTCCGCGGTGGCGTCGGTCAGCTCCGGGGCGCTCATCTGCGGCTGCAGGTCGTAGGTGGCGACCTTGGGCGACGGCACCAACACCCTGTCTTCGCCCGGGAAAGGCTCCTCGCGCTGCAGGTTGAAGAAGTAGGTCACGTGCGCGTACTTCTCCGTCTCGGCGGTGTGATACTGCTTCCCTCCCGCCAGCGAGACGACCTCCGAGAGCCCCTTCTCGAGGCGTGGCAGGGCCAGCGCGAACGGGAGGTGGGCCTCCGCGTCGTACTCCATCAGGGAAGCGAACGTGATGGTCGGGGCCGCGCAGCGCACGAACCCGTCGAAGCCGGGCAGCCCCAGCGCGTACGTCAGCTGCCTGGCCCTGTCGGCGCGGAAGTTGAAGAAGAACGCGGCGTCGCCGTCCGCCATGCCCTCGTAACCGCCCACCACGGTCGGCACGATGAACTCGTCGGTCTCGCCCCTGGCGTAGGCGGCGCTGATCGCCTCGGCGGCGCTGGCGGCGTGATGCGGCGCCTGACCGCACACCACCGCGGCGTGAGCCTGCGCGGTGCGTTGCCAACGCCTGTCCCTGTCCATCGCGTAGTACCGCCCCACGACAGA
>DASVCK010000184.1:0-2855 GCA_036381675.1 Trueperaceae bacterium
GGGTCATGATGCATCACGGAGACGTCAGATGACTGAGAGTCTGGAGAACAGTGGGTTGGAGTCGTTCGTCGAGTCGTGGGACGCGGCGGGCCTGGGCCCGGCAGTGCTGCCCGCCGGCGCCGGTGCGTTGGTGGTCTTGCGCCGCGGCGCTCGGGTAGTCCCCTTCGACGACGTGGGCCGGCCCATGCTCTGGCTCGCCCCGGACGTGCTCCCCGGCAGACAGGTCAGGACGTGGGCTGCGACCGGTGCTTGGAACCTGGGCGCGGAGCGCCTGTGGATCGGTCCGGAGTGGCGGCTCATGGTGAGGGACCGCGCTGACTTCCTGGGCACCTATGCGCTCAGCTCGGCGATGGACCCAGGTGACTGGTCACTGGAGGCCACCGACGCTGAGGCGGTTCTCGGCACGCATATGTCCCTCTCCGCCAGTCAGCCTTCGGGGCGGCTCGCCCTGGACGTCCAGCAGACGATCAGCCCCGCAGCCGACCCGGCACGCCGGCTCGAGGAGTCCGCCGGCCTGCGCCACCTCGGCTGGAGCCGGGACGTGGCGCTGGAGCGGGGCGCTGCTGACGACGGCGACGTGGCATGCCAATCCTGGGTGCTCGCCCAGGTGGAGGCTCCGGCCACGGTGCTCGTGCCGGGCGCAGGCGCTAATGCGGTCACGGACTACTTCGAGCCGGTTGACGACTTGCACCTGCGACCGGGCGAGAGCGGCCTGACCATCGCTCTGTCCGGCCGGCGCCGGTTCAAGGTGGGCGTGAGGACGGGAGCGAACGTGGGCAGCGTGGCGGCCTGGCGGGAGGGCCCCGGTGACACCGGCACCCTGTTCGTCCGCTACTTCCAGGACACGCCATCCTCGCGCTACCTCGAGGAGCCGCCCGGGCGCCCGGGGCACGAAGGCGACAGCGTCTACGTCTATAACGACGACGGCCGGTTCGGCGACTTCGGGGAGGTGGAGGCCCTGGGCAAGGCCCTGGAGCCCGGAGAGCGCTCGGTCCGCGACCGCTTCGAGATGCACTGCTGGTGGGGCCCCCAAGCGACAGTGGCCCGTCTCGCCGTGCGCCTATTCGGCGCCGAGCCGGTGGCGACCGGCAGAGATGGCCTCGCTAAGGCTCACTGACGAGCATCACGGGGCCGGAGGCACCGGCGACAGGCTCCATGACACGCTCGCGGAGCCCATGCCCTCCTCCCCGAGGATCGACTTCAGGTAGAAGTCGTCGTACAAGAACGCGTCTATGAGGTCGTCCTGGCCCAGGATGTACTGGCTCGAGTGCACGGGGAAACCGCCCCCTCCCGTCAGGTTCAGGTCGTCCGGTATGGGGCGCCAGGCGGTGGAGAAGCTGCCAGTGGCGACGACCACATCGGTGGTCTCCCCCTGGACGTCCGTCGCGACCGCGTTCACGTACGTCCTGGCTCCCATCGTGTACCGGCAGGCGACGTGGTCGAGGACGAGCACCACCGTCGACGTGTCGCCCTGCACGGGCGCAGGCACCGGGGCTCCGGACCCCTGGACGCTGGAGAGGAAGCGCAGTACGCCTTCCTGGTCGTAGCCGCTAAGCGTCTTGTCTATGGAGGTGGTTCCCATGGCGGGCCCGCCGCCGCCCGAGATCGTGGCCGCGAACTCTGCGCTCACGGCGGCGCTCAGCGCGAGCTCGAGCCTGTCCTGTCCGTCGTCGGCGATCTTCTCGTACGAGAACCCGGCCGTCCCCGCCCACTGAGTAACGTCCTCCAGGGCGTCGCAGGTGCAGCCGAGCGCCCGCGAGTCGACGACGATGTTCCCACCGCCGAGCGTGTGCTGCCTGTCCTGCCAAGCGCTGTTGCTGATCACGATGATCAACTCCTCGACGTGCTCCTCTGGCTGCTCGCGGCAGTAGCGCTTCTTCTCGACGCGGGTGATGTCCTCAGGCTGCCGCCACTGGCCGCCTATCTTCGCGAGCACCCAGAGGTGCGCACTCTGGTCGTTCCCTGAGGAGTATGGGTTCTCGATCACGACGGACTTCACGTTCTCGCTCTCGAACGTGAAGCGGTAGTAGAAGGCGGCCAGGTGCGGGACGGAGGAGTCGAGAGGGTCCTTGCCCGGCGAGCCGATGATGAAATTGCCCTTCGCGGGAGCGCCGGGAGTCAGTTGGTCCCACGTCTTGTAGTCGCCCACCGGGTCCTGGTTCCAGTTACGCATCGTGAAGAGGGGCCATACCTCGTCGAGACCACCCCGGGCCGAGAGCGCCGCGTTGACGGCCGCCAGGCTGCTGGCCATGCTCGCACGCTCCCAGATGCCCTTCACCACCGAGCCGTCCTTGCCCGCGCCGGCCAGGTAGAACGGGAACACGTAGGCGCCGTACTCGTGGTCGTCGTTCGTCACCTCGAGCGGCGTGTCCGGGGCCGAGAGGAAGGCGCTCGCCGCTTCCTGCTCCTCATGCGTGGCGGGGATGTCAGGATCCCCGTTCGTCGTCGGATACACGTAGTCCATCGCCCACTGCGCCGTCGATTCGAAGAGCCAGTCGTACTCGTCATCCGAGGCCATCGGGTAGGCGTACTGGATCACGTGCATGAACTCATGGGCCAGGATGGCGAACGAGTCGTTTGGGTTGAAGACCATGTAGGCCGAGGACGCGCCGGTGGCTGAGGCGCCGGTGACGGCGCTGCGGCTGACGGGCACCAGGTAGATGTCGATGCGCGTGTCGCCGCCGCCCTCCGGGCAGGTCTCGCCGCAGTCCGGTAGTGGCTCGCGCATCAGGCCCGTCAGGGCAGGCCAGATCCGGGCATCCAACTCCGCCACGAACTTCTCTGCCCGGGCGGCGTCCGCGGGACGCTGGGTCGCCCACCAGACCTTGACCTTGTCGTTCTGGGTCGTCAGCGTC
>DASVCK010000185.1:0-5716 GCA_036381675.1 Trueperaceae bacterium
CAGCGGCTCGGTGCCCTCCATCGTGGGCACCTCGAACGCGCCGCCCAGCGTGGCCTGCGCGATGCCGATCTCCAGCTCGTGCACGAGGTCGTCGCCGTCGCGCGCGAAGTGGGGGTGTGGTGCCATGGTGACGTAGACGTAAAGATCGCCCTTGGGGCCGCCGTCCACGCCGGCGTTGCCGGACTGGGGCACCCGCAGCCGGTAGCCGCCGTCGATGCCCTTGGGCAGCGGCAACTCGACCTCGGCCTGACGCAGCTGCCTGCCTCGGCCGCCGCAGACGGTGCAGGGCTCGGTGATCACTTGGCCGTCGCCGCGGCACTCCGGGCACGTACGGGTGGTCATGACGGTGCCGAACAGCGACTGCGCTTGTGTTCGCACCTGGCCGACGCCGCCGCAGGTGGGGCAGTCGTGCTTGCCGTTGGAGCCGGGCTCCGCGCGTTCGCCGTGGCAGTGCTCGCAGGCCTCCATGCGCTCGACAGGCACCTTCACGGTCTCGCCTGCCCACGCCTGCTCGAGCGTCACCTCGACCTCGACCTCGAGGTCCTCGCCGGGATGCCCGCGGGCGCGCGCCCTGCCCATGCCCATGCCGGCGCTGCCGCCGAACACCGAGGCGAAGATGTCGAAGATGTCCATGCCCATCGGCATGTCGCCGACGCTGCCGTAACGGTCGTACCGGGTCCTCTTCTCATCGTCCGAGAGGACCGCGTACGCCTCGTTGATCTGCTTGAACTTGTCCTCGGCGGCCTTGTCGCCTGGGTTCCGGTCGGGGTGGTACTTGAGCGCCAGACGCCGGTACGCGGCCTTGATGTCACCCGCGTCGGCGTGACGTTCGACCCCCAGGAGCGCGTAGTAGTCGGGCATGCGCGGGCAGTATAACTACGGCCCCTGGCGGCCGGGATGCGGCGGGTTACTGCCGCCGCGGGTCCGCCGCGGGTCCGCCCCGGGTCCTCCCCGGGTCCTCCCCCGGTCCGCCCCGGGTCCTCAGGCCCCCTTGCGCTGCAACGCCTGCAGACGCTTGGCGGCCTCATCCGGGTCGAGGTCGCCCTTCTCGAGGAGATCGAGCACCTCAGCGCGCTCCTCGCTGGTGTCTGGCTCGGCCTCGTAGCCCAGTGCCAACAGGAGCTTCTCGAACCGCAGCCTGATGGTCGGGTAGCTCAGGCCGAGGATCCTCTCGACCTCCTTGAGGTTGCCGCGCACCTTCACGAAGATCCGCAAGAACTCGAGGTTCTCCTCTGGCAGCATGGCGAACTCGTTGGGCGTGAAGCGGCCCTCGATCGTCACGCCGCTCTCCTCGCACTCGAGCTTGGTGACGAGAAGCGGCCCGCCAGTCACGGGGCATTGCGTTGGCATGGGAAGCATGGGCATCAGATGACCTCGATCGTGATGTGGGCCGTGCCTTCGTCGTCCGGCCCGGCAGCGTCTACCTCGACGATCTTCCCCTCCGATAGCGTCTCGGAGGCCTCGAGGAGTTGCGTGATGTCTATTCCTTGTGCTTCGAGCTCGCGACGGGCGCCGGCTGGAACGAACCGCAAGGCGAACTTGGCGAGCGCGTAGGGGACGCGGACATCGACGTTGGTGGTCTTCCCGTCGTCCTTGGCGGCGTCAACCTTGATCCGCACGAAGCGCGGCCTTTTGCCGGCACGCACGGCCTCGGGGTAGGCCTGCGCTGCGGCGGCGAAACCCGGATCGGGCCGCCGTGGCGGCTCCGGGCTGCGGGGTCCGGGCGGTAGTGGCAAGGACTCAGCCGGCGTTGGCCCGAGCGCTTTGAGCAGCGAGGCTGCCTGATCGGCGTTGACCTTGCCTGCCGCCAGCAGGTCGAGGATCCGGCGGCGTTCCTCGGAGCTAGCCATCGGCGCTCCTCTGCGTCATCACGTCGAGGTCTCCGGTGGTCACCCTCAGGTCGAGGGTCGCGGAGCCGTCGCCCAAGGTGCCTTCGATTGAACCGCCGAGGCCTGAGCCGGTGCGGTGTAGTCCGTTCACCCGAGCGTCGGCGTCTCCGATCGAGACGCGGCCCTTCACTCGCGCGTTGACGTCGTGGGGCAGCCTGACGTTCAGGTCGCCGGCGCCGATGGTGACGATGTGAAAGCCGGGGCGTGGATCGATGGTCGCCGTGAACTCCCCGGCCGTCATCCCGAAGTCAACGCCTTCTAGCCTGTCGGCGTTCAACTCGCCGGCCCGCATGCGACCACGCAGGTAGCGCACGCCCTTCATCGTCACGTCGCCGGCGGTGGCCTGGAGGTTGAGACCGTAATCCGGGGGAACCTGAACCTTGAGCTCACCCGACTTGAGGCTGGTGACGATGCGGTCGATGAACGTGCCGCGCTCGGGCATGAACTGGATGCGGTAGCCGTCGTCGGTCTCCTGGATGTCGAAGTGCCCTGGTCCGCCCTCGGCGACCGGCCCCGTGAGCCCGGGAACCGCCTTGACCTTCAGCTCCCCTGCCAGCATCTCGACCGAGAGCCACTTCGTCCCGGCGGGTGCGACCCCGGCGCCGGGGCGGGAGGCTTCATCAGGTTGCTCGGCCGCGCCCTTGAGGTCGGCCGAGACGGCGCGCATCGCATCCCGCGAGGTCCTGGCGGCGTCGCGAGACGCGCGCCGCGCTTCCCTGGCAGCCTCCCGCGCGGCATCCCGCGCGGTGCGCATGGCTTCGCGAGCGGCGTCACGTCCCTGCCTGGCGGCCTCCCTGGCTGCCTCGCGGGCCTTCTCCATGGCTTCTTGCGCCTGATCACGCGCGCGCTCCCGGGCCTCCTGTGCGGCCCTCAGCGTGGCGTGGAGCGACATCGCCTCCTGCAAGTTCCTGTCGACAGGGTCGTCGTAACCGGGCCCCGCATCGGGGTCTGGCTCGTTCGCGTTATTCGAGTCGGCCGCCCGGGCGCCATGGTCGGTGTCCTGCGCCTGGACGGGCTGTGTCGATTCCTGCTGAGGGGGCTGTGCCGGCTCGACGGGCCGCTCCGACCCGCCCGAGGCGGCAGGGTCCGCGGCACCCGACCGAGGGTCAGGAACCGTCTGTGCGGCGTCAGCCGAGCTCAGCTGGCTCTCGTACTCCGCCTCGAACGCCCTGTCGAACTCGGCGTCCAGCTCCTTCTCGTCCGGGAGGTCGTCCTGGCGATCGGCAGATGCGGAGCGCGCGCTACCGGCGGCGGCGAGCCTCTCACCGGCGGCGTCCACCTCCTGTAGGACCGCGATCAGGTTCTCGCCCTCCTCGGGCGTGATCTGCCCGTCCTCCACCATCTGCCTGATCCTGTCGACGTCGTTCAATGCCTTCTCCTGTCGATGTTCGTTGACGTTAGCGCGCCGTTGGTACGCGTCAGCGGGTCTTTGGTCGGTGTTAGCGCGCTGCGGCGACCCGCGGTGCGGGTTCACCGTCGAGGCTGGCGGCAAGTCGCCGCAGCCCTGCAGCAATCGCGCGCGCCAGCTGGGAACGACCCGCCTGGCTAGCCTGCGTCAACGCCTGGCGTTCTCTGTGGAGCGCCTCGACCTTCTCGTTACTCATCCGTAACAGGTGCTCGTACGACATGGCCAACCTCCTTGGCGATGATGCTAAGGCCAGGTTAAGAGATTGTCAAGTCCAGTTTTATAGATGTTGAGGTCGCGCTTGCTGTTGGCCGGTTGCGGACCCTTCTTCCAGTGTCAAGACGTAAGCCCCGCCTTCGAACCCGGTAACTGCGTAACCCTGTGCCAGCAGCTGAGCGAGCGTTCGCCTATGGGCCTCGCGCCAGGCGATCGCCCTGTTGCGGTCGGCGAAGACGTCCTGGCCTTCTGCCGGTACTGCGATGCGGACGCGCGGCGAACCGTCTCCCGGCACGCTGGGGTTGGCCCCGGTTGCGAGGTTGGAGTCGCCAAGAGTAGGTGCGCCGTCAGGTCCAGACACCAGCAACCAGACGTCGCCACCCCGTTGATCGGCGGCGGTGTTGGGAAGCGGCCGCGCCGCTACTGCCGGCGACACGTCCCATAACGCGAGCAGCCGGTCGCTCGCGATGCCACCCCCGAGGGCGCCGGGCATGGGCCCATAGACGTCGACCAAGTAGTCGTGAGCGCGGACACCCAGGACCGAGATGTTGAACCGAGCGTTCTTGGCGAGCAGTGGGTCGAAGGTCCAACTGATCCACGCCAAGCCGCGCCGGCGGCACCATTCGGCCTGGTAACGCTTGAGCGCCCGGCCCACACCCGCGCTGCGGTGCGCCGGCAGCACTGCCGCCATGTGCGAGTGCAAGCCGGTCCCCGCCATGCCCTTGCCGTGCGGGGTCGCGACGAAGCCGTACGCGAACCCGACCATCTCGTGGGCGACGAAAGCTCCGACGACCAGTCCGCCGGCATGTGTAGCGGCGGACATCGCCGTGGCGGGCACTATCTCCAGGTCCTCCACACCCCAGACCGCCCGTTGCAAGTGCTCGACCGGTCTCAGTTCGGACACGGAGGACAGTTCGCGTAGTTCGATGTGTACGCCGGCCCCACTTCCTGCGACGCCTGGTTCCGGACGGTGCACGCACTAGAGGATAGTCGTGGCGACGTGACGGTCCCAAGCTATTGACCGCGGTGCTCGTGCGTGCGGCGCCGTGACCGCGGCGATTCAGGCTCGTCCTATCAGTGACGCGTAGCCGCCGGCGACGTGCCGCTCAGGCTGAGCTGCGGCTCGTCGACCTCCCAGCCGGTCGCACGTTCGATCTGCTCCTTGAGGTAGAGCCCCAGCGGCTTCCCATCGATCAACGGCGCCGGAACGTCGAGCACCTCACCGGTCTCCTTGCACACCACATGGTAGTGAGGCGTCACGTTGCTGTCGTAGAGCGACTCGCCGTTCGCACCCTTGAACTCGCACACCAAGCCTGCCTCGGCCAGCGCCGAGAGGTTCAGGTACACCGTCGACAGGCTGAGGTCCTCGCCTCGAGCCTTCAGGTCGAGGTACAGGCTCTCGGCGCTCACGTGGCGGTCCTTCTCGGACAGGTAGGCGAGTATCGCCTCGCGCGGGCGGCTATAGCGCAAGCCTCGGTCCTTGAGGACCTGGCGCACCTCGGCCCTGTGTGAGTCGCTGTAGTCAGCTTTTCCGTTGGCGGACATCGTCAAAGGGCCTCGCGTGGTGCGAGCCTACCATGTCGGAATACTTCCGAATTGTACTTGTGAACGCCGGCGGCGGGCGAAGGGCGGCCCTCCGGAACGTGCATCGGACGGGCTCATCACCATGGCTACGCGGCGCACGCACCCCCAGGGCACCTTCGGCTAGCTCCTGCCGCGGTCCGGCGACGACTCGTCCACCGCCGCTCCCAGGCTCCTTCAACCAAGCAGGTCGGCCACCGCGGCTCTCTCCTCCAGCAGTTCCGCTTCCGACGCCTTCATGCGCGTGCGCACCTCGTCTCCGAGTTGGAGGTCCTCAACCACCGACACCTCACCGCCGTTGATCGTCACCGGGTAGGAGTAGATGACGTCGCCCTCGACCCCGTAGGCGTTACCCGCCTCTTTGCTCGAGATCCCCATGCTGACCCAATCGCCATCCGGGGTCCCAAGCGCCCAACTCCGCACATGATCTATCGCCGCGTTCGCCGCCGAGGCAGCACTAGATGCACCACGGGCATCGATGATCGCGGCGCCACGCTTCTGGACCGTGGGGATGAAGTGGTCCACGACCCAGGCCTCGTCGACGAGGTCGGCCGCGGGCTTGCCACCCACCGTGGCATGGCTGAGATCGGGAACCTGTGTGCTGGAGTGGTTACCCCAGATCGTC
>DASVCK010000186.1:0-5624 GCA_036381675.1 Trueperaceae bacterium
CGCTGGGTTCCGGGCGGCGCTACGACTGGATCGTCACCGCGTGGGACGAGCAGGGACAGCAGGCGACGAGCTCCGGCGCTTCCTGGGAGATGGGCCTGCTCACGGAGGGCGAGTGGCAGGCCGAGTGGATCGGCCTCGGCAACGCCGGCCCCTTCGGCGGACCGCTGCCACCGGGAGGAACCAGACCCCGCCAACCCGGTGGCGCCGCCTTCGACCCGGCGCTCGCGTCCCTGCACGCCCACGGCGAGCGCCGCCCAAGCCCATACCTGCGCAACACGTTCAGCATCGGTGGCCCTGTGCGGCGCGCACGCGTCTACGCCACGGCGCGGGGGGTCTATGAGCTGCGCCTCAACGGCAAGCGAGTCGGTGACACACTGCTGGCGCCGGGTTGGACCGACTACGACAGGCGCATCCAGTACCAGACGTACGACGTGACAGATCTTCTCAGGCACGGAGAGAACGTCATCGGGGCCGCGCTCGCAGATGGTTGGTACAGCGGCTACCTCGGCTTCGACCCGCGCTGGCGGGCATTCCGCTACGGCTACAAGCCGTCGCTGCTTCTGCGACTCGAGGTCGAACTCGAGGGCGGTCAAGTCGTAGTTGTGGTTAGCGACGCCTCCTGGCGCACCGGCACGGGGAAGATCACCTTCGCGGACCTCCTGATGGGGGAGGCGCACGACGCCAGGCTCGAACCGCTCGGCTGGGATGAACCGGGCTTCGACGACGCGACCTGGCACGCCGCCGCCACGGTAGGCCCTTCCCCAGCCCGGCTGGTGGCCCAGCAAACGCCACCGGTTCGCGTCACCGAGGAGCTATCACCCGTGTCGGTCATGGAGCTGCGGCCAGGCGTCCACCTGTTCGACCTGGGCCAGAACATGGTCGGCTGGGCGCGGCTGGTGGTCGAAGGGAAGCCGGGCACCGTCATCACGCTGAGGTACGGCGAGATGCTTGGCGGAGACGGCGAGCTGTACACGGCCAACTTACGAAGCGCCAAGCAGACCGACGTGTTCGTGCTGCGAGGCGAGGGAACCGAGGTCTTCGAGCCACGATTCACTTTCCATGGCTTCCGCTACGTCCAGGTCGAGGGTCTGCCAGGGGCGCCGACCTCAGCCACCCTGACCGGGTGCGTCATCCATGACGACCTGCAACGGGTGGGCGAGTTCGACTCGTCGAGCGAACTCCTGAACCGGCTACACGCGAACACGTTCTGGGGCCAGCGCGGGAACTTCGTGAGCGTGCCGACCGACTGCCCGCAACGAGACGAGCGCCTCGGGTGGCTCGGTGACGCGCAGGTCTTCATGCGGACGGCCACCTTCCTGATGGACGTGGCGCCGTTCTTCACAAAGTGGCTAGATGACGTCGCCGACGCGCAGTCGTCGGAGGGTGCGTACTCCGATGTGGCCCCACGCGCCGTGCTACCGAGCGACGGCGCGCCTGGCTGGGGCGATGGCGGCGTGATCATGCCCTGGACGCTGTACCAGGTCTACGGCGACCGTCGGCTACTCGAGAGGCACTACGAAGGCATGCAGCGCTGGATGGATTACCTGGGCGAGGCGAACCCTGGCCACCTGCGCACCAACAAGCTCAACATGAACTTCGGCGACTGGCTCAGTGTCGACGCGGACACGCCCAAGGAGGTGTTGGCGACCGCCTACTACGCGCTGGACGCCGGCATAATGGCGCGTGTCGCCGAGGTGCTCGGACTGGAGCACGACGCTTCGCGCTACCGGCGCCTATACGAGGACATCAAATCTGCCTTCGTGACCGCCTACGTGAGCGACGACGGGCGCGTGCACGGGGATACGCAGACCAGCTATCTGTTGGCTCTGCATGCAGGCCTGGTTCCCGAGCCGCTGCGTGGGGCAGCGGTCGCCCACCTGGTCGAGGACATCAGGTCGCGCGGCGGCCACCTATCCACCGGGTTCCTCGGGGTGAGTTACTTGGGTCCGGTGCTGACGGACTGTGGCCACGCCAACGTCGCGTACGAACTGGCCTTGAAGGAGACCTACCCGTCATGGGGCTACAGCATCGCGCATGGCGCAACGACGATCTGGGAGCGGTGGGACGGTTGGACGGAGGAGCGGGGCTTCCAAACGTCCGAGATGAACTCCTTCAATCACTACGCCTACGGTTCGATCACTGAGTGGTTCTATCGCTACGTGGCAGGGATCGAAGCCGACAGCACTCGGCCGGGCTACCGCCACATCTTGCTCCGGCCGCGGCCTGGTGGCGGCGTCGATCACGCCGCCGCCGTTTACCGCTCGATCCGCGGGCCCATCGAGAGCCGCTGGAAGGTGGCCGGCGGTCGGCTGAGCTACCGCGTGACCGTTCCACCGAACACGACTGCCACGCTGTACTTGCCGACTACAGATCCTGCCGGCGTCACGGAGGGCGGACGGCTTGCGACCAAGTCGCCAGGGATAGAACCGCTGCCGCCTGGAGCTGCTAAGGGCGTTGCGGTCTTCGAGCTCGCGTCGGGCATGTACTCGTTCGAGGCGGCGTTCGACGCGCGGCCGCAAGCCGCTCCGATCGCAGGCTCGCGGCTAGGCCCGGCTCCGGGCACGGCGGCGGACGGCGTCCGGGACCGTGACTGATAGCGAGGCCTTGAAGATCGTCGCCTTCGGCGACAGCGTCACCGCGGGCCACACGCGTGCGGGCGTCGTTCAGCCGGAGATCGCTTACCACGCCAAGGTCGCCGCTGCCCTGCGTTCCCGGCTACCCGATCAGCGGGTAGAGGTAGTCAATGCGGGCGTGCCAGGGGACACCGTCACGGAGGCGCTGGCCCGCCTGGACGATGACGTCATACGTCACGGACCGGGGCTCGTGTTGGTCGCGTTCGGCCTGAACGACGCCGTGGGCATGCGGGGCATGACGGGTGGCATCGCGGGGATACCGCTCTTCGAGGACTCGCTGGCGAACGCGTGCGCACGTGCCCGTCGGGAGTGTGGCGCGAGTGTCGTGCTGTTGACACCCAACTTCATGGCAACGAGCGACAACCCGAACGTCGACGTGATGGAACGGGAGTACCTGCCCGCGATGACCCGGTTGCAGACCGAGGGCGTCGTGGCCGCCTACGCAGCGGCCGTTCGCGGGGTGGCGGCGGACCAGGGCGTAGCTGTAGCAGACGTCTACGCGGCGTGGGAGGGTCTTGCAGCCGCGGGCCGCGACACGAACGAGCTGCTCGCCAACGGCCTCAACCATCCGGGCGAAGAAGGCCACGCTCTTTCCGCCGAAACGGTGTTGGCCGTTCTGGACCCGCGGTAGGAGAACCACCGCTCGCAGTGATGGGCTCTCGCTACCTGAGGAACGCCTCGGTCAGGCCACCGTCGACGGTCAGCACGTGACCTGTGGTCCTTGGCAGCGCGTCACCAAGTAGCATCACGGCGGCCTGGGCCTGGTGCGCCGCCGTGACCTGTTGGCCGGTCAGGGTGCGCCCGGCGTAGTACGCGGCCAACCGGTCGCGCAGGTCGTGCGTGCTCTCGTCATCGCCGGCTGATAGGCCGTAGCGGCGAAGCGAGGAGATGAGGCGCTCGCGCGGGAACATGGCGCTGCCGTCCACGACCGTCGCGGGTGCCAACGCGTTGACACGGACGTGTGGAGCAAGAGCGATGGCCAGTTCGCGGGCGAGGTGTTGGGCCGCGGCCTTACTGGCGTCATAGGCGAGCGACCCGGCCTTGGGCACGACGGCGTTGACCGACGTCGTAAGCACGAGAGACCCCGCCGTGCCTTGAGCCCTCCACACCCGGGCGGCCTCGTCCGCCACCAGGAAGCTGCCTTTCACGTTGACATCGAAGGTGTCGTGCCAGGCCTCGTCTACCACTTCGTCACCCACACCCCCCGAACGGTAGACCCCGGCTGTGACGAGCACGGCATCCACGCCGCCGTAAGCCAGCGTGGTCGCTTCGAACAGCTTGCGAACGCTGGCTCGGTCGGTCACGTCCACGCGCACCGCTAGCGCCGGGCCGCAGCCTGAGAGCCCGGTCCCCGCCACGCCTATGCCTGTTCCGACCAGCTCGGTGACCTCGGCCGCGGTCCTGCTAGCCGCCTCCTCATCCCGGTCGGCGCACACGACCTGCGCGCGAAGCTTGGCAAGCTGAATGGCTGCCGCGCGCCCGATGCCGCTGCCGGCCCCCACTATCACCACTACTCGGCTCTCGAAGTAGCTCTCGGCCGGCATCCGCCGCAGCTTCTCCTCCTCGAGCTGCCAGTACTCGATGTCGAAGGCTTCTCGCCTCGGCAACGCCCGGTAGCTACTGATCGCCTCGGCGCCGCGCATAACCTCGATCGCAGCCAGGTAGAACTCGGCCGTGACTCGCGACTCGCTCTTGTTCCGACCGAACGCGACGAGGCCCAGCCCAGGGACCAGCAGCACGGTGGGGCTGGGGTCGCGCATGGCAGGCGACGATTCGTCGGCGTGCGCCCGGTAGTACTCGCGATAGTCGTCGCGGTAAGCGTCGAGCGCCGCCGCGGCAGCGGCCACCAGCCCGCCGACGTCGCCTTCAGCCGGTACCCACGGGACCAGAAGAGGCTTGATCTTGGTGCGCAGGAAGTGGTCTGGACACGAGGTGCCAAGTTCGGCCAGTCTGGCCGCGTCGGCGCTGCCCACGAACTCCTGGACAGTCTCGTCATCATGAACGGTCGCGACGAACGACCTGTCCCGTGAGACGAGGCCGCGTAAGTATGGCAGCGCCTCGCTCCACAGCGCTCGGCGGGCGGCGGGCGGCAACCCGGGAAAGCGCATGCCCCGGAAAGCTACGCGCCCCTTGGAGCGCGCCGCGATGAACCGCTCGGCGCGTGCGATTAGGTCCAGGGTGAGCCGGTAACACTCGGCATCGTCGTCAGCCCAGCAGATAAGTCCGTGCTGCCCTAGCACCAAGCCGCGCAGCCGCGGGTCGGCCGCGCAGGCCGCGGCTACCTGCAGCCCCAGCTCGAATCCCGGCCTTACCCAGTCCAGCCAGCCCACCTCGTCGCCGAATACCTCGCGCGTCAGCTCAGCACCGCCTTCCGCGGCCGCCAGAGCGATCACGGCGTCCGGGTGCGTGTGGTCTACGTGGCGGTGCGGCACCAGAGCGTGGAGCGGCGTGTCGATAGACGGCGGCCTGGGGTTGGCGCCGAACACCGCATGCCGGTAGAGGTGGACCATCTCGTCCTCTGCCTGGCTCTTCGGGCCTCGTTCTGGCGCCGCCAGGTAGCGCTGCTTTAGCTGTTCGAAGCGCTCCAGGTCGATGGAGGCGAAACCGTCACGGCCCGTGGTTCGCAAGTCGCCCCCTGAGCCCTTGACCCACAACACGAGGCGTTCGGCTCCGGTCACGGGATCGGGCAAGAGCAGCTTGCTGCTCGTGTTGCCTCCGCCAGTGTTGGTGATCCGACGGTCGGCACCGAGCAGGTTGGAACGGTACACGAGACGGTCCAAGCCATCCATCCCGCTGGTGGTGACTTCGTCCCAGGCGTCCGCGATGGTCCGGTCGACCCAGTCGCTTCCCATAGTCATCGGCCCTCACTCCTGTCGCTCAAATCGTCACCCCGGCGACCCTCTCGTTCGCCTCCGACCAGCGCTCGTAGCTCGACTCCCAGGCGTCGCGCTCCCTTGCCGGTTGGAAGCGCCGGAGCCGCGTCCCGCGCCG
>DASVCK010000187.1:0-6243 GCA_036381675.1 Trueperaceae bacterium
GTGACGAGTTCACGGTGGCCCTCCTCGGGGTCAAGGAGGAGAAGGCGGCGGCCTCGGTCGCTCGCAGCCTGGTGCGGGAGCTCAACGCGCCCATCCGCATCGACGGACGCGACCTGCAGGTGTCTGCCAGCATCGGCATAGCCATGGCGCCGCGCGACGGTCAGTCTCCCGAGACGTTGCTAAAGAGCGCCGACGCCGCGATGTACGAGGTCAAGGAGGGCGGCAAGAACTCCTACTACTTCTCGACCGTCGAGGTCCGCACGCGGCTGAGCCGGCGGCTGGAGCTCGAACGCCAACTGCGCCAGGCCCTGCACGACAACGAGTTCGAGGTCGTCTACCAGCCGCAGGTGCGCCTGTCTGACAACCGCCTCATGGGCTTCGAGGCGCTCTTGAGGTGGCACAGCACCGAGCTCGGGATCGTGTCGCCGGGCGAGTTCATACCTGTCGCCGAGGAAGCGGGCCTGATCACGCCTATTGGCCACTGGCTGGTGCGGGACGTCGCCATGCAGCTGCGCGACTGGC
Organism: Trueperaceae bacterium; assembly: GCA_036381675.1. Classification (GTDB taxonomy): domain Bacteria; phylum Deinococcota; class Deinococci; order Deinococcales; family Trueperaceae; genus DASRWD01. The sequence goes on from DASVCK010000187.1 coordinate 523, forward strand.
TGAAGGCGGGCTACGACCCGGTGAAGCTCGCCCTGAACGTCTCGACGATGCAGTTCCACCAGAAGTCGTTCATCGACACCGTGAAGGGCGCGCTCAACGACTCCGGCATCCCGCCCGAGCTGCTCGAGATCGAGGTCACGGAGAGCGTCCTCGTGCGGGACTATGACCTGGCGCTGCGCACGCTGCTGCGACTGGAACGCCTCGGGGTCCCCACAGCGCTCGACGACTTCGGCACCGGTTACTCGTCGCTCGCTTACCTGCAGAGGCTGCCCATCAAGACGCTCAAGATCGACCGCTCGTTCGTCCAGGGCCTGGCACCTCAGGTGGTAGATCAGGCCGTCAACGTCACGAACCCCAAGCGAGCCGTGAGCACCGACGCCGGCCTCAGGCGCCACACGGGCATGCACGCGGGCGCCTGGACCGAGATAGCCGCCAACCTCTACGACGGGGGCAACGTCCCGGCCAGCACCTTCCCGATCGTCGAGGCCATCTGCGCGATGGCCCACAAGCTGGGCAAACACGTGGTGGCCGAGGGCATCGAGACCGCCTACCAGCGCGACTTCCTGCGCCGCCTGGGCGTCGACTACGCACAGGGCTACTTCTTCGCCCGGCCGATGCCGGCCGGCGAGGCTGAGAAGGTGCTGCGGCGCGTCACGGAGGATGCGGCACGCGAGCGCAACGTGCGCGAACGCAACGCGGCCGTAGCTCCCGAGCCGCCCGCCGCACCGGCCATCCACCTGGAAACTGACGTGCTGCCGCGCCCCGAGATGACGCCCGAGCCAGCCGCCTACACCGGCTTCGACGACCTGATGCTGCTGGGCGACGAGACGAACCACACGCTGAACTAGCAGAGGCGTGCGGCGCTCGCCGCCCGCAGCCGATATCGACTTGAGGCCGGGCGTCGTGCGGGCGGCCTACTGCGGCAGCGTGTCACCTGCTCCCAGTGTCTTGCTCAGCGTGGCGGCGGCGACCTGCTCGCTCAGCGTCGGTCCCCACTTCGCGTCCTTGTTGATCGCCACCGAGTAGAGGGTCTGGCCCGTCAGCTGGTGGTTCGGGCCGAAGACGAGCGAACCTTTGGCGGTCGTGAGGGGAGTTCCGCTCAGGAAGACGGCGGCCAAGGCCCTCGGATCGTCGGTCCGCGCCTTCTCCGCTGCCCTCTGGACCAACATTAGAGCCTCGTACGTGGTCCACGCGGTGGGGTCGGCGGGCTGGCCGAACCGCGACGTGAAACGCCGGTTGAAGTCACCGGCGCGGCCGTCGGACAGCGTGGTCTCCCAGGCCAACACCCGCGGGGCGTCGAACGCGACACCGTACTCGGCTGTCGCGGCCAGGAAGTTGCGCGTCTGGACAGGATCGAAGGGGTACGGGGCGAGGAACGCCCGGCCACCCCGGTCCCTGTAACCGCCCATGAAGACGAGCTGCTCCGTGGGCGGCAGGATGACCATCACGGCGTTGGCGCCCGACTCGGCCAGCCGGCGGAACGCGCCCTCGAACGTGGGGTCTCCGCTGTCGACAGCGATGCCGTCGACGACCCTCTCTCCGAGCCCGAACAGGGTGTCCACTGCGATGCGACCCAGTTCCTCGCCCTCGGGCTCATCCAGGTGCACCACGAACCAGTCGAGCGGCTGGTCGCCGGCGCGCTCCCTGACGGCGCGGGTCATGGCCGTCACGTAGGCCTCCGGTGACGGAGCCACATGGAAGGCGTTCCAGCTTGCATCCGCCCGCGCCCCGGCGCCGCTGGAGCCTACGTCGAGGTACAGCACGTCGTGCCGGGAGGCGACGTCAGCCAGGGCAGCCGATTGCCCCTTCCCGATGCCGCCGACGATGACGTCGACGCCGTCTGCGATGACCAGGCGCTCCGCGGCGCGCCTGGCGGACTCCGGGCTGGGCGAGGTCGCGTAGTGGAAGACGACCGCCACGTCCGTAGCCTCTTCCCGCGAATCGATGAGGCCCTCGGCGATCTGGGCGCCCCGGAACGCGGCGATGCCGGTGAGATCGTTGATCGCGGCGAAGTACGTTCTGCCGCCCGTGGGCACGGGAAGCACGATGCCGACGTCGACCACGGTGTCAACTTGAGGTCTTTGCATGTCCCCGGCGAACGGGGCCGGTGCAGCCAGGACCGGTACGGAGTACTCGGCCAGGATCGCCTGCACCTCGTCCCAACGAGCGACGAGCGCCCGGTTCAGGAGAGCCTGGAGGGAGGTGTCCTCGCGCCTGACCGCCATCGTCATGGGTTGGACCTGGAACGTGCTGGGTGGCTCGAACTGCGGTTCGATCGGCTTGACTACGAGTTCGGTATCGGCCCTGTCCGCCCAGTACGCAGTGCCGGGTCCCCACCCGAACCCAACGTCTATGTCGCCGCTGGCGACTGCGTCGACCAGCACGGCCAGGCGATCGTCGGAGCCGGCCGTCCCGCCGTAGAGATGGGTGATGTTGGGGATCAGCCCACGGCTGGAGAGGGCCGCGTGCGGAGGAGTGCCGGCTCCATGGACGCCGAGCCTCAGCGAGTGAAGCTTCGGATCGTCCAGCGAGCCCAGGTCGAGGCCGGAGTCGGCCCTGTAGACCATCACGTATGGAGACGTGTAGTAGCTCAGGGTGTTGAGGCCCTTCTCGAAGCCGTCGGGTATGCCCACGATGACGTCGCAGAGGCCCTCTGCGAAGTGGAGGTTGATGAGGTCCTCGGAGAAGGTCACCCACTCGTACGTGACCCGGGCGCCCATCTCCTCCGCGAGCGCTTCGATGATCCGGTTCTCGTAGCCGGACCGGTCGGTGTCCGAGAACGGTAGGGACTGAGGCGGCGCGCAGGCGCGCAGCTCCCACTGGTCCGCCGCGGACTGCGCCGCCGCACCCGGGAGGATGAGCGCCAGCGCCGAGAGCGCTGCGACGACGAGGCCGGCAAGGCGGCCTAGCTGCTGTTCACGGTTGGGAACGAACATCACTGCTCCAGTCGATATCGAGCTTCACAAGATTTCGTGCGGAGAGCTGATGACAGCCCTCCGCACGTTGTGAGGGCACGATGGCCCGCTATTTAGGGTCCCGAGTTCAGGGGAGCCCGAATACGTAGAGCGTGGTGCCGGCGCGGCGGTAGCGGCCGGCGTTGTCAGCGGCCGTGTCTTGACCGACCTGCGGGTCGCTCGGCGACTTCGAGGTGACGACCGCGACGTACTGACGGCCGTCGGGTCCGTTGAAGGCGATCGGCGAACCGCGGAAGTCACCGCCGGTGCGGAAGCTCCACACGACCTCGCCGTTGCGAGCGTCGACGGCACGGAACAGACCGGAGTCGGTGCCGCCGAAGATCAGGTTGCCGCCGGTCACCATGACCGGCTTGTTGTCGGAGCCGACGGCCGACTTCAGGCCCCAGACCTTCTCGTTCTTGACCGGGTCCCATGCCTGGAGCTCGCCGGACCAGCCGCCCGGGCCGGTGTGGGTGTCCGTGAACCTCATCAGGACGTAGCTCTCGCCGGGTGTGTACTCACCCTCCTGCCCGGTGAAGGTGGCGCAGCGGTTCTCGGCCTGGAAGTAGAGCAGGCCGGTCACCGGCGAGAAGGCGTCGTTGTACCAGTTGTTGCCGGCGATGAACGGGCACACGGGTTCGGGTGTCGGGGTGTCGGTGTAGACCATCGTGTCCGGGTTGAAGTCGACAAGACCGGTCTCGGGGTCGACGCCGTTGTTCCAGGTGACCGTCGTGTACGGCTTCGGATCGTTGAGGATCTCGCCAGTGAGGCGATCGAAGACGTAGAACATGCCGTTGCGGGCGGCCTTGACGATGACGTGGCGCAGCTCTCCGTCGATGACGATGTCAGCGAGGGGGTTCTGGCCAGGCTCGTCGAAGTCCCAGGCGTCCTGTGGCGTGGTCTGGTAGGCCCAGACCATCTCGCCAGTCGTGGCGTCACGCGCGATGATCGATGCGCAGTACTTGGTGGGGTACTCCTCGAAGCCCGGCGCCGTCGCGGGGTCGCGGCGGTAGTCAGGGTTCCACGGCGCGCAGTTCGCGGTGCCGTAGTAGAAGAGGTTGGACATGGGGTCGTACGTGAAGTAACCCCAGGCCGTGCCGCCACCCAGACGCCAGGAGTCGCCGTACCAGGTGCTCACACCGGGTTCATCGACCTGGTCGGCCGCGTAGAACGGGTTCCAGCGGTCGCCGATGCCCATCTCGTCGTCCGGGCCTGTGTTGTAGAACTTCCACTTCTGTTCGCCGGTGTTGAGGTCGAAGGCCGCGACCCAACCGCGGATCCCGCGCTCGCCACCTTCGTTGCCGATGATGATGTTGTCACCGACTACGAGCGGTGCGTTCGTCGTGGTCTCGGTGATGCTGAGGTCGACGACGGACTCGTTGTGCCAGACTTCCTCGCCGGTGTTCGCGTCCAGCGCGAAGAGCTGGCCGTCGAGGGTGTTGAAGATGATCTTGCCCTCGGCGTAGGTGAGCCCGCGTGACTGAGCCCCACAGCACGCCGTCGCCTGCTCGAGGCCCGGCATCTCGGGCCGGAACGACCACTTGAGGACGCCGGGGTTGACCAGATCGATCGCGTAGACGGTGTTCGGCTTGGGCGTGAGAATGTACATCGTGTCGCCGACCACGATGGGCGGCGCCTCGAGCGAGTCGGTGACGCCCAACTGGAACGTCCACTTCACCTGCAAGTTGCGCACGTTGAAGGTGTTGATCCTGTCGAGCGGGCTGAAGTTCGTTCCCTGGTAGTTGACGTTAGCCATCGGGACCTGGCCCGGGTCCTGCTGGATCCGTAACAGGTCTTGGTTGGCCATGGCGGTGCCCAGCAGGGCGACTGTGACAGTGCCGAGCAGGACGTTGCGCCATGTGCGACGTGAGCGTGATTGCATCGTGGTTCGATCCCTACCTTTCCGAAAAGACGACTTGCATGTGCATGGCGGCTCGGACAAGTCGCCACTCCCAATCCCCCGGGACTCAGCGCGCTGCGGCAACCTCCTCTGCGAGAACCGCGCCGAACTCAGTGCCCCAGGAGTTGCGGACGAAGGTGATGACCGCCGAGATCTGCTCGTCGGACAGGACGTCCTTGAACGGCGGCATGCCGTGCTCGATGAACCCGTTCAGCACCCGCCCCACGACGTAGTCGCCGTCAGCCAGCGCGGTGTTGCCGACGAAACGAGGTCCGATGAGGCCCTGCCCCTCGGCTCCGTGGCAGACTGCGCAGTTGGCGGAGAAGACGAGCTGCCCCTCTTCCATGACCGCTGCCATCTGCTCCTCGGGGAGCGTGACGACGTCAGCTGCCACCTCTGCGGTGATCGCTTCACCCTCAGGGGAGACCAGATAGAACTGGTCCCCGAGGCGCTGGCCCCTCGTCTGCCCGGGCTCTGCGTCCCGCCTGAAGGTGTAGAGCGGGTGGCCGCCGTACGTGACCTGGAGGGTGCCGTCGGGGCGTTCAGCGGTGCCGACGAGCGCCGCGTCAAGTCCCTCGCCGGCAGTGGGCTCTGTGCCGGCATCCACGGTCAGAGGTGGCCAGTTGTTGGTGCAGGCGTCGACGCAGGCGCTGGTGCCGTCCTCGTCCAAGACGTAGAGGTAGAGGCTGTTACCGGCAGAGTCGACCAGATGGTCGCCCCACCTCTCGTCGTGGGCGAGGCCGAGCGTGGCGGTCGCCTGTTGGGCGAGCACGTACCCCGCCACCAGTGCGATCGCGACTGCCGCAAGAGCGATGGTTCGGGATGATGCGGTCTTCAAGTTGTCTCCGCCTTTCGAGTAGGCGCGCT
>DASVCK010000188.1:0-9674 GCA_036381675.1 Trueperaceae bacterium
CGACCTGCAGTTCCTCCACGCCTTCGACCTGGAGAGCGAGGACAACCTCAGGTACGCGTAGGCTTTTCGGGCTTTTCGGGCGGACGCTCGGGCCAGTCGTTGGCACCGGCGCCCGCCTTCTTCTCGCTCCGTCCGGGCGGTCGCTGCGGGCAGCGGCCGGGGCGCGAGCGGCCGGTGCGGGCAGGCAGAGGTCTTCTTGGACGGGATGCCACTACCAAACACCCGCATAGTTGGCCCAGAAAGGGTCCGGATGATCTCGTCCAGACGGGCTACATCATGCAAGCTATGGCTTGCCCTATCAAGCAGGTGCATAGTGGCTCGCCAGCCAAAACACTATCCGTGCAACGGCCCGCCGCCGGCCCAGCTGGCCACGCCGGCGTCCACCGCCGCTAGCCGCGGCACATACGAGTCACCACCCCGTCCGGGCTACCGGCGAACCGCTGGTACAATCCCGGAAGTCATGTCGCTGGCGGCACTTAGCGGCGTGGAGAAGGCATACGGCGACCAGGTCGTGCTCCACGACGCCTCCTTCGAGATCCGGGAGGGCCAGAGGCTGGCCCTGATCGGACGCAACGGGTCTGGCAAATCGACGGTCCTTCGGATACTCATGGGCCTGGAGGAACCGGACGCGGGGCTCGTGATCCGGGCGCCAGACACCGTGATCGGGATGCTCGAGCAGGACCCGGAGTTCACCGAGACCGACACGGTAAGAGACGTGGCAGACAAGGCGTTCGCCGAGCTCGACGCCCTCGAGGCGCGCCTCAGCGCGCTGGAGGCGAAAGGCCTCGATGACCACGACACGTTCGAGGAGTGGGAGCGCGTCCACGAGACGTTCGAGCGGCGGGGTGGCTACGCGCGTCGCTCGACGAGGGACGGCGTGCTGGCGGCCCTGGGCTTCGCGGGCCGGCACGAGGACCGCGTCGCGAACCTCTCCGGGGGCGAGCGAACGCGGCTGGGCCTGGCTCGGCTGCTCATGACCCAACCCGACCTCCTGCTCCTGGACGAGCCTACGAACCACCTGGACATGGACATGCGCGCGTGGTTGGAGACCTATCTGTCGCGCTACCCGGGCGCGGCCGTGGTCGTCTCGCACGACCGCGCGTTCCTCGACGCCGCTTGCGACAGGACGGCCGAGGTGAGCAGAGGCGAGCTGCGGGTCGGCCCTGGCAACCCGAGCGCGTACCGCGCCGCGCGCGAAGAGGCCGAACGCATCCAGGCGGCCACGCGCGCGAACCAGGAGCGGGAGTCGGCCAGGCTGCACGCCTCCGCCGAGCAGATGAAGCGCTGGGCCGGCCAGAACGAGAAGCTGCACCGCCGAGCCAAGGCCATGTTCCGTCGCGCCGAGCGCTACGACGACCGCATGGTCGACGATGTGGACGGCCCCGAGCGCAGCACGCGCTTCACGTTCGCGTGTGACGAGTCCGGCGACATCGTCCTCAGCGCCTCCCACCTGACCCAGCGCTATGACAGGACGCTGTTCGAGGACGTCTCGGTCGAGCTGCGGGCCGGCGACCGCGTCGCCCTCGTGGGCCCCAACGGGGCGGGGAAGACCACGTTCCTGAAGACGCTGATGGGCGACCTGCCGTCCCAGGACCCACGCGCCAGGGTGCTCACGGGCGCCCGCGTCAGGGTCGGGTACTACGACCAGGACCTGGCGGGAGTCGACGACGACCTGACGCTGTTCGAGGAGCTGCTCAGGCGCACGGGCGACCGCGAGGCGCACGACCTCCTGGGCCGGTTCATGTTCCCCTACGACGCCCAGTTCAAGAAGGTCCGCGACCTCTCGGGCGGAGAGCGGGCTCGGCTCGCGCTGCTGATCCTGACCCTCGGACGGCACAACCTGCTGGTCCTTGACGAGCCCACGAACCACCTCGACGTCGAGATGATCGAGGCTCTGGAGGCCGCTCTGCAGGTGTACCAGGGCACCCTGCTGCTGGTGTCGCACGACAGGCGCTTCGTGTCGAAGCTGGTCAACCGCGTCTGGGAGGTGGACGGCGGCCACTTCCGAGAGTACGAGGGAGACTGGTCTTTCTACTGGCGCAAGCGCCGCGAGCGGGCCTCGGCGAGCGTCAGCGAGCCGGCGCCGGCAGCTACGCAGGACCGCGAGGTGGAAGCCGCCCGGCAGCCCACCGGACAGGCCAGCGAGCGCTTCGCCGGGCGCAGCCTGTGGCAGCTGCGTCAGGACTTGGAGCGCCTCGAGGAGCGCATCGCGGCCGTGGAGGCGGAGCTGGCCAGCGTCGGGGAAGAGTTGGCCACTGTGGGTGACGAGCTCACCGCCATCGGGCCGGAGTCAGTGGCGAGACCCGAGCTGGAGGTCATCGCGGGCCTCGGCGAAAGGCATGCGGCCCTCGACGCCGAGCTGCTGACGCTGATGGAAGAGTGGCACGAGCTGACCGACCTGGTCGGCGCGTGATCATGAGCAGAGCGACCTAGGAGGAGCGGGATGCGACTGATCAGGTACCGGAGCTACGACGGCGTGGCGTGGGGCACGGTGGACGGGGGCATGGTCAAGCGCCTGACGAGCATGACCGGTCGTCCCGAGGGCACCGAGACGCCCATCGAGGAGGTCACGCTCCTGCCGCCCTGCGAGCCCAACGTGATCGTGTGCGTCGGCCGCAACTACGCTGACCACATCCGCGAGATGGGCAACATGCCGCTGGGCGGGGACCTGCCTACGGAGCCCGGTCTCTTCCTCAAGGGCCTGAACACGCTGTCGGGCTCGGGGGACGACATCCCCTACCCGACCTGGACCCAGGACCTCCAGTACGAAGGCGAGCTGGCCGTCGTGATCGGCCAGAACATGCGCAACGTGAGCGTCGAGAACGCCCTGGATCACGTGCTGGGCTACACGTGCGCGGTCGACGTGACGGCGAGGGACAAACAACGCTCGGACCTCCAGTGGGTTCGCGGCAAGTCCGCCGACGGGTTCTGCCCCGTAGGACCCTGGCTGGAGACGGACATCGACCCAGCCAACGTCGGCGTACGCACCGTGGTCAACGGCCAGGTCCGTCAGGACGGCCACACCCGCGACATGATCTTCCCGGTCGCACAGGTCTTGGCGTACATCTCCTCGTTCATGACCCTCAGCCCCGGTGACCTGGTCCTCACCGGCACGCCGGAGGGCGTCGGCAGGCTGGAGGTGGGCGACACCATCGAGGTCAGCGTCGAGGGCATAGGGACCCTCGTGAACCAGGTCGCGGCAGAGGACGACGCGCTGCCGCCGGTGGGCGACGCCGGCGCCGAGGAAGGCGGCTGGTGAGCGGGAAGGTCGGCGCGGAACTGGTAGCGGACCTTAGGTCGCGGCCTCCGTTGCCCGACTACCCGCGGGCGCGGGACCTTGGCGGCGGGGTGTGGATCCTCGACACGCTGCACCACGGGCATCCCGGGACCATCGGCGCGTTCGTGCTGGCCCTGCCGAGGGGCGGCTACGCGATGTTGGAGAGCGGGCCGGGCGTGAGCGTGCCGGAGGTGGTAGCCGGCCTAGAGTCCCTGGGCCTGGATCCAAGGGACGTCTCCCACCTGCTCGTGACGCACATACACTTGGACCACGCAGGAGGGGCCGGTGAGCTGGCGCGGCTCACGGGGGCGCAGGTGTACGTGCACGAGGTCGGGGCGCCGCACCTCGTTGACCCCAGCCGGCTCATGGCCAGCGCCGAGCGCGTGTACGGCGACGCTCTGGAGCACCTGTGGGGGCGCATGGTGCCGCTGCCACAAGAGAAGGTCACCGCTGTGGCGGACGGTGACCGTCTTGATCTAGGCGGGCTGGAGGTCAGGGTGCTCCACACGCCGGGGCACGCCTCGCACCACGTCAGCTACCTGCTGGGCGACGGCACGCTCTTCTGCGGTGACTCGGCTGGCGTGGTGCTGCCTGGCGCCTCGGTGATCCGTCCGGCGTTGGCGCCGCCGGAGCTGGACATCGAGCTCAAGGAGGCGATGGCCGAGAAGCAGATCGCGGCGCGGCCCAGTCGTCTGGTGCTCTCGCACTTCGGCCCCGTGCCGGACGCCGTGGCGCACCTCCGCGCGTATCCGGCGGTGCTGCGGGCGTGGGAGGCGGCCTTCCTGGAGGGGTTCACCGCGGGCGAGGACGATGAGGCGCTGCTGGCGCGCATGCAGCGCTACGAGGACGAAGAGCTGAGGGCGGCGGGCGTGCCCGATGGCATCGCCCATCGCTACAAGATCACGTCGGACGCGGCCATGAACACCAGCGGCCTCAAGCGCTACCTCACCAAGCTGCGGCCCGAGCGGGTCGAGGCTTATCGCTCCGACAGGGGCAGCGAGAGCGCCGGGTGACGTTCCCTTTGGGCCGACCGGCCCGCCTGGCCGTGCTCGCCTCCGGGCGCGGCTCGAACATGGAGGCGTTGGCCGCCGCCTTCCCGCCAGGCGACCCGGTCGCCGAGGTAGTGCTGGTCCTCAGCGACCGCGGTAACGCGGCTGCGCTCGAGACGGCACGTGGGGCCGGCATCGTCGCTCAGCACGTCCCGTGGCATGACCGCGGGTCGTTCGAGGCGGCCGCACAAGACGCGTTGGCCGCCGCGAGAGTCGACCTCGTATGCCTCGCCGGGTTCATGCGGTTGCTGTCGGCCCACTTCGTGACGGCCTGGGCAGGACGGATCCTCAACATCCACCCCAGCCTGCTGCCGAAGCACCGCGGGCTCAACCCGCACCGGCAGGCGCTCGCGGAGGGCGCGGCCCAGACGGGTTGCAGCGTTCACTTCGTGGACGCGGGGATGGACACCGGTACCGTCGTGGCTCAGCGGAGCGTGCCCGTCTTGCCCGGCGACACCGAGGAGACCCTGGCCGCGCGGGTGTTGCCGGTGGAGCATGCCCTGTACCCTGAGGCAGTGCGGATGGTCCTCAGCGGTGCCGCGGCACCGTGACCTAGAGGCCGGCCGGCGACGCCGGCATGGAGGTGCGCCGTGAAGGTGATGGTGATCGGCTCCGGAGGCCGGGAGCACGCCCTGTGTTGGGCGCTAGACAAGGCGAGCTCGGTCGAAGACGTGGTCGTCGTGCCCGGGAACGATGGGATGGCGGACGCGGCCAGGGTCATCGGCGGAGCAGGTGACGAGCGCGGCGTGCGGATCGTGGCTGAGGCCGAGGACCCCGACCTCATCGTCATCGGCCCGGAGGCACCTTTGGTCGCCGGGTGGGCCGATTCACTGCGGCAAGACGGCTACAAGGTGCTGGGCCCTGGCGCCGAGGGAGCCAGGCTGGAGGGCAGCAAGCGCTTCGCCAAGGAGTTCATGGCGCGCCACGGCGTGCCCACGGCCGGGTTCGCGGCTTTCGGCGACCTCGACGACGCACTCGCCCACCTCGAGAAGGCCGGTGCGCCGATCGTCGTCAAAGACTCGGGGCTGCGGGCGGGCAAGGGCGTGACCGTGGCGGACTCCAAGGAGGACGCGCGCACAGCGATCGAGGCCATCTTCCAGGAGCCGGACGCCGAGGTCGTCCTGGAGGAGCGCCTGACAGGGCCCGAGATCAGCGTCATCCTGCTCGTCGACGGCCAGAGCCACGTCGCGCTGCCGCCCTCTCGCGACCACAAACGCGCCTACGACGGCGGCAAGGGGCCGAACACGGGCGGGATGGGCGCGGTCGCTCCCGTGCCGCTGAGTGCCGAGCAGCAGGTGGCGCTGGACGAGCAGGTCGTGGCACCGGTGATGCGCGGCCTACGCGCCGACGGCGTGCCCTACTCCGGGGTGCTGTACGTGGGCGCCATGATGACTCGGGACGGGTTCAAGGTGCTGGAGTTCAACTGCCGCTTCGGCGACCCCGAGACGCAGGCTCTGCTGCCCCTCCTGAAGAGCGACGCCGGCGAGCTGTTCCAGGCCGTGACCGAAGACAGGCTGGCAGAGGTGGACGTCAGGTGGTCCTCTGGGGCGGCGGCATGCGTCGTGATGGCGGCGGAGGGGTACCCGGACTCGCCCCTGGTCGGTGTCCCCATCGGTATCCCTCGCAAGCTGCCGGCGCACACACTGCTCTTCCACGCCGGGACCGATGGCAGGCCGCCGGTGTCCAAGGGCGGCCGCGTGCTGAACGCCGTGGGCGTGGGCGGCACGGTCGCCGAGGCCGTGGAGCGCGCGTACAGCCTGGTCGACGCCATCGACTTCCCCCGCGCGCTCGTCAGGCGCGACATCGGCCGGGGTATGTGAAGCTCTCGGCTCAGGGACGGTAGGTGTGACCGCGGTACACTCGTGGTCATGCGCGACAAGCTCAACCCGCTGACCGTAGGCGCCTCGCTCCTCTTGCTCCTGGTCGCAGCCTGCGCTCCGACGGCCAGCAACGAGCGCGTCGAGGTGCAGCAGCTCTCCGAGCCCACTACCTACTACCCTTTCCAGACCGGTGCAGCCTGGCAGTACCTGCCCGAGGGCGCCCGTCTCAACGACGCCCGCGCCAGCATGATCGTGGAGGGGCCCGCCGTAGTCGACGGCGGCATCTGGATCTCGTTCCGCGAGATCAGGCCGGGTTGGGAGCAGCGCTCCTACCGTCAGTTCCGGGACGACGGGGTCTACCTCCACAGCCAGGTGCGGCTGGGCATCACCACGATCGAGTACGACCCGCCGATGAAGGAGTTCCCGGCACCGGGCTCACTGCGCGTCGGCAGCCAGTGGTCGGGCGACACGACGATCACGCTCAGCCTCGGTGACGGGTCTCCGCCCGAGGTCAGCCAGGTCAACTACGTGTACACGGTCGTGGACGAGCGCCAGGTGCAGGTACCGGCCGGTAAGTTGAACGTCTTCGTGATCGACCTCACCACCCGCCTGCTGGACGAGCAGGCCAACGTCGTCGAGGAGAACTCGCGCCAGTTCTGGTACGCGCCGTATGTAGGCGAGGTCATGCTGAGGACGGGGCACCTGTTGGTGGCCACGAACGTGCCCCTGCCGGGAGCCGAGGTGAAGTGAGACCGCAGGGTCCTTTCCTGCCGGGCGTCAAGTCCCCCGCGGACGTCAAGCGCCTGTCCCAGGAACAGCTCAAGCAGCTGGCCGAGGAGCTGCGCAGCGAGATCGTGCGCGTCTGCTCCATCGCCGGTGGCCACCTCGCGTCGAGCCTGGGCGCCGTCGAGTTGACGGTTGCGCTCCACTACCTCTACGACACGTCCCACGACAGGGTCGTCTGGGACGTGGGCCATCAGACCTACGGCCACAAGATCCTCACGGGCAGAGCAGACCGCATCGAGACGATCCGCCAACCGGGCGGGCTGGCCGGGTTCACAGCCACCAGCGAGTCGCCGCACGACGCCTTGACCGTGGGCCACGCCTCCACCAGCCTGGCAGCGGCTCTGGGCATGGCGCTCTCGCGCGACGCCAGGCGCGCGCCCTACGACGTGGTGGCTGTGATCGGGGACGGGGCCTTGACGGGTGGCATGGCCCTGGCCGCCCTGAACCAGATCGGCCATCTCAAACCGCGCATGACCATCGTCCTCAACGACAACGAGATGTCGATAAGCGAGAACGTGGGCGCCATCAACCACTACATGCGCACGCTGCAGGTGCAGCCGTGGTTCCAGCGGGCCGAGGACCGCTCGAAGCAAGCGTTGATACGGGTCTGGGAGCCGCTGGGTGAGTTCGCCAGCCGCGCCAAGAAGGCCACGCGGCGCTTCTTCGACCCGGCCAGCAACAACCCGTTCCACGCCATGGGCCAGCGGTACGTTGGCCCCGTCGACGGCCACGACATCGACCAGCTGCTCTACTACCTGGATCACATCAGGCAGCTAGACGGCCCGACGATGCTGCACATCGTCACGCGCAAGGGCAAGGGTTACAAGGTCGCCGAGACCGACCCCATCGCCTGGCATGGCGCCTCGAGCTTCGACCCGGACAACCCGATCGCCAAGGCATCCAGCCACACGTGGTCGAAGGCGTTCGGCGACGCGGCCGGCAAGCTGGCGGCCGAGGACGACCGCGTCTGGGTGATCACGCCTGCGATGCGAGAGGGCAGCGGTCTCGTCGAGTACTCCAGGGCGCACCCGGACCGCTACGTCGACGTCGGCATCGCCGAGGACGTCGCCGTGACCGTGGGCGCCGGCCTCGCCCTCCGTGGCGAGAAGCCCATCGTGGCCATCTACTCGACGTTCCTGCAGCGCGGTTACGACCAGGTAATCCACGACGTGGCGCTCGAGAACCTCGACGTCGTGTTCGCGATCGACCGCGCCGGCCTGGTGGGCGGCGACGGCGCGACCCACCAGGGCATCTACGACCTGGCCTACCTGCGAACGGTCCCCAACGTGAGCGTGGCCATGCCGCGCGACGCCGAGCAGATGCGTGGCCTGCTGAAGGCCGCCCTGCGCCTCGGCGGTCCCAAGGCCATCCGTTGGCCCCGCGGCGGCGTTCCCTCACCCGCGGACCGGCCGGTCTCCGAATGGCTGGAGATCGAGTGGGGCACCTGGGAGGTGCTCAAGGAGCCTGCCTCGCGGCGGGGAGCCGTGTGGGTCATCGGCTTGGGGCCCACCGTGGCGTACGCGCTGCGCGCGGCGGAGGGAAGGCCGAACGTCGGCGTGGTCGACGGCCGGTTCGTCAAACCGCTCGATTCCAAGCTCCTGCGCGGCATCGCGGAAGGCGCCTCGGCCATCGTGACCGCCGAGGACCACACGATCCTCGGAGGGCTTGGTTCCGCGGTGCTGGAGGACCTGGCAGAGGGCGGCAAGAGCGTTCCCGTGGTCAGGCTTGGCATCCACGACGTCACCGTGCCACACGGTGATCCGGCCGCTCAGCACGAGGAGTTGGGTTTCGGGCCGGGGGCCATCGGCCGCCGACTGGACGAGCTTGGGGCGGTGCGGGTGCACGCTGAGCGCGTCGACGACGCCGTGGAGGCCGCGGGATGAACGCGACGACCGGCGTCCGCAGGCGGACCCCTGGTGTGGTCCTGGTCGCTGGTCTCGTCCTCGTGGCTCTCCTCGCCGGCTGCAACCCGTTCGCCCGCGACGTCGCGCTGGCGGGTACATGGACGGGGACCTACGAGTCGAGCGAAGGTGACGACACCGGGGTGCTTCTCCTCGACCTGCAGGTCGCCGGCAGCGCGGTCACGGGCACCTGGGAGTCCAGCCTGCCCGGTTCGCTATCGATCGGAACCGTGACAGGGGAGGTGGGGCCGCTGATAATGCTCGAGCTGGTCAGCTCCACGGTGGCGAACTGCCGCTTCCAGGCCCTGGCAGAGCAGCGGAACGAGCTGCTGGTCGGCGGCTACATGTCCGACTGCGGCGCCGTTCCCAACGGCTGGATCGAGCTCGAGAAGCGCTGACTGTATGTGGACGGGCCTTGGACGGGGTCCTTCTGCTACTCGTGACGTGTCCAGAACACCTGGGAGGTGGACATGTCAGAAGTCGCATGGGAGAGACGTACCCCGCGAGTTCCTCTGTTCCTCCGACTCGCGGCGGTATGCATCATGACCGGCTCCGTGATAATCGCCTGTGGCTTGCCGCCGGAACCGCCAGATCTGACGCCGGCCGCCCCGAGCGACGTCACTGCTACCCCCGGACCCGGATACGTCACCGTCGCATGGAAGGACAACAGCGACAACGAGACCGGCTTCGAGGTCTATCGAAGCAGCCAGTCCCAGGCCACCTCAAACGCGGCGGAAGCTTCACGTGTCAGCCCACCTGTCGGGGGGCTCACGGCACAAGAGGACGGCGAGCCACTCGTGACACTGCCGCCCGACACCACCTCCTATGTCGATCTCAGCGT
>DASVCK010000189.1:0-4964 GCA_036381675.1 Trueperaceae bacterium
TCGCTACGGCCTCGGCGATCTCGGCGACGTAGCGTGCCTCGATGGTGAAGTCGAGCTCGCCGAGTAGCGCTGCGGCGAACTCGCGCGCCAGCGAGGCCACGCCCAGCCGGCGTGCCCAAGCGAAACGGCGCTCGATGGTGCGAGCCAGCCAGCCCAGGATGGCGAGGTCATCGTCTATGACCCTCTCGAGACCTGGTCGCCTCACCTTGACCACGACCTCCGACCCGTCCGTCAGCGTCGCGGCATGGGCCTGCGCTATAGAGGCCGAACCGAGCGGTGTCCAGTCGAAGGCTGAGAAGACCTCGGCCAACGGCCGGTCAAGCTGCAGCTCCACTTGCGCTTGGATGGCCTCCTTGGGCAGTGGGGCCACTCCGGTCTGTAGGTTGGCTAGCTCCCTCAGGGCTGCGGGCGGCAACAGGTCGGGGCGCGTCGCGAGGAGCTGCCCGAGCTTGATGAACACCCCGCCCGCTTCCTCGAACGCACGCCGGGCACGCACCGCGAGGTCCTGGGGGTCCAGGCTCGCGCCTCGTCCGCTGCTCCAGCCGACCAACGGTGCCAGCCCGTGACGAGCGAGGATGCGCGACACCTGTAGGGCCCGCGCGTACAGCCGGGGGCGCAGGGCCAATCGCCCCCGCCGTTCCGCACTAGGGCCCACTCCCGCACGCCGGCGGAATACCAGCTCCAGCACGACGATGGCGCCCATGGTGGCGATCACCCGGAAGGGCAGAGAGACCAGCTGGAGTTGCCGGAAGTCGACGGTCTGGAGCTCACTCGCGTCGCGCACCAGTAGGAACAAGGCCGTCGCGTCCCCCACGGCGATCCCGATAAGCGCGGCCAGGAGGAGCCTGCCCCAGCCCAGCTCGCGAGCGTCCAGCAGGGCACGGCCGATCCAGGCCGTACCCACGACGACGAGAAGACTGAAGAGCACGTCGAGCACGTTCGGAGACTAGTACGAGTGGTTCGCTGCCGCCAATCCAGGTCAGCCCTAGGCGCGTCACGCCGGGGTCACGGGCCGTCGCGAACCTGTGAGATGCGGGGGCCGAAGGGCCTCTCTTGACCTCCTCGCCGGTGGGTGTCGAGGTGCGGAAGGGCGGGTCACGATGAGTGTGCAACGCAGGGGAATGTTCACGATGGGGTTCGTGTTGGCTGCCGGCTTGCTGGGACTGCTGGGGGCATGCAGCACGCCTGAGAGCGCCGCCCTGGTGGATGCGCAGGCCAGACCGACGAAGGAGCGATGGACGAGCGAGCACTTCGGTCCCCTGGGCCCACTCGACTGCTCGCAGCACGAAGGTGCAGGTGATGTGAAGTTCGTGGACGAGTGGGTCGAATCCGGTCACTTCATCGATTACGTCGATAGGAACGGAGAGTTGGTCAGGAGTACCGTCAAGTTCAATGCACTGGGCACTTTCACCGACATCGACTCCGGCTACCAGCTGCACTACAAGCAGGCGGCGACGGTCTTGATCGACTACGCGACGCAGACTGAGACGGTGACGGGCCTATGGATGAGGCTCATGGACCCAGCCGGCAGAGTTCTGGCACACAACGTCGGCAAGTGGACGATCGGGCCGAACGGCGTGAGCGGCTCAGGGCAGCTCGATGTCGCGTTGGTCTGCCCGTATTTTCCTGAAGGCTAGGAGCGTCGCCTCCACGAGATACACGTGACCTTCATGGAGCGTGGGCCGGTGTCAGGGGTACTTGAAGACCTCGCCGGCCCACGGTCGCAATACCGGTACGAAGGGCGGAGGCGCGAGCCGGGACCGGGTTACGGTCCTGGCATGATCGTCTCCACGACACCAACCATCGAAGGCCGGCCCGCCCGCGAGTACCTCGGACTGGTCACCGGCGAGACCATCCTCGGCGCCAACATCCTGCGCGACTTCATGGCCGGCATCCGCGACATCATCGGTGGCAGGAGCGGCGCTTACGAACAGAGCCTGCGGGAGGCGAAGGACAACGCCATCGCGGAGATGGTCCAGGCCGCCCGGGCGCTGGGTGCAGACGCCATCCTCAGCGTCGACCTCGACTACGAGAGCATCTCGGTAGGGCAGGGCGGCGGCATGTTGATGGTCACCGCGTCGGGCACCGCTGTGAGACTGTAGGTCATTGAAGAAGGCGGACTGGCTCGGCGACACGTTCTCACGTCACCTGCCAAGACAATGGCGGGACGATGCGTGTCGCCCTCCGGGTGATGGGTTTGGTTCTGTCGGCCAGCGCCGCGCTCTGGCTCGCCCCGGGGTGCAAAGAGGGCCCTGAACCCCAGGAAGCGGCGCACCCTACACCGCCCGCTGCGACGCTCCCTTTGGCACAGACGGCGCGGCCTGCAGCGCTGGGACCCGAGATCCTGCTGCCTGATATCCGCATCCTCGAGCCGTCTTCGTTCTACCTGGTGGACCAGCGGTCCGCGGGCGACCGCCGACTCAAGTTCACCACGACGATCTGGAACGCGGGCCCTGGCCCCATCGAGGTCAGGGGGCACGCGGACCCGACGACGGGCGAGCTGGCTGTCCAACAGGTGCTGCACGTCGAGGGCGGCGGGACGGTCGGCGCCGACTTCGTCGGCACCTTCCAGTTCGAGCACAGGCATGGCCACCTGCACCTCGCCGGGTTCGCGCGCTACGAGCTCTGGTCCGTAAATACGGACGGCGAGCTGGTTCAGCTGGTCGCGAAGAACGAGAAGGTGGGCTTCTGCCTCATGGATAACGTCGTCGTGGACGAGGCCTTGACGACGCAGAACGGCGGGCTGGTCTACCCGATCGACTGCGAGGCGGACGTTCAGGGCATCTCGCCGGGGTACGGCGACGTCTACGTCGCCCAGCTGTACGAGCAGGACGTAGTCATCGACGGGCTGCCGGACGGCCGCTACGCGCTCGTCAACGTCGCCAACCCGAACGGCGACACAGCCGAGGCCGACTACGACAACAACACGCAGACCATCTACCTGACGTTGAGCGGCCGCCGCGTGATACCGGACTGAATACGGGTCATACCGGCCTGGAGGCGTCTGGAACGGTAGGGTTCGGTGTGCGCCTCGTCGTCATACGCATCCTGCTACTGGCCCTGGCCGCCGGGCTCACGGCCGGCCTCGTGAGCCTGTTCACGGGAGCGCCGTTCTCGCCCGCGTTGACGCCTCAGCTCTCCGCGCTCTACTTCATCCCTGTCAACGTCGCTTGCTTCTGGCTCCTGGCGAGGCGGGGTGCGGTGCGTCCGCTGCTGGGTGAGCGGCCGTACTTGCGTGGGACCGACTTCGGTTACGGCCTGCTATGGCTCTTCGCCCTGTTCGTGCCGTTCGCGGTAGCGATCAACCTCGTCATGCTGCTCCTGTTCGGCCCGAGCGGTTACCTAACGGGCTTCGAGACGATCTTCGTCCCCGCGACGGCAGACATGTTGAAGCTGCCCGCAGCGGTCTCACTCGTCTTCGCGATCATCGTCGCGGTGCTGTTCCCGATCACGAACGCCCCCGTCGAGGAGCTCTACTACCGCGGTCATGCGCAACGCGACCTCGCCGCCAAGGGCCTCTCGCCGGCGCTCGTCGTGCTCGTGCCGGCAGTGCTTTTCGGCCTCCAGCATGTGTTCCTGGCGCCAACGGCGGCGGCGATGCTCGTATACGTGGTCGCGTTCACCTTGTGGGGCGCATTCGCGGGGGTCATCTACATGAGGCAGGGGCGCCTGATGCCGCTCGTCGTGGCGCACTTCCTGACCAACCTGATGACGTCGGCGGTGCCGCTATTCTTCCTCGCCCTGAGCTAACTGCGTACTTGTCGCTCAGCCGTACCACTCGGAGTGGAACAGCTCGCCCGCCCCAGCGTCCAACCGCTCGTAACCGTGCGCTCCGAACCTGTCGCGCAGCGCCTGGATGAGGTTCGCGGGCAGGCGCTTGGTCCGGTAGCCGTCGTAGAAGGCCAGCGCGGCGGACATGGCGGGCATGGGGATGCCGGAGCCGATGGCCCGCGTCAACGTGCGGCGCCAGCCCGCCTGACATGACGCCAGCTCGCGGGCGAAGAACGGCGTCGTGAGCAGGTTCGCGAGTTGCGGCTCCGCCACGTAGGCAGCTCGGATGTCAGTGAGGAAACGCGACCTGATGATGCACCCACCCCGCCAGGTCTGGGCGACGGCGGCGAGGTCGAGCGGCCAGTCGAGCTGGTTCGCGGCAGCCGCCATCAGCAGGAACCCTTGGGCGTAGGACACGATCTTCGACGCGTACAGGGCCTCCTCGAGGTCAGCCAACTGGCCCTGGCGGTCGAACGACCCGCCGGCCGATCCGGGCCCGCGTAAGACATCGGCCGCAGCTTCTCGCTCCGCCTTCAGCTCGGAGAGCGACCTGGCGAAGACCGCCTCACCGACCAGAGTTAGGGGCACGCTGCGCTCCAGGGCATCGGCGACCGCCCATCGGCCCGTGCCCTTCTGGCGGGCGATGTCAACCACCTTCTCGACGAGCGGGGCCCCGTCGTCGTCCGAGGTCCTCAGCACCTGGGCGGTGATCTCGATCAGGAACGAGTCCAGGCGGCCCCGGTCCCACTCCGCGAAGACGTCGGAGGCTTCGTCCACCCGCATGCCGAGTACCGAGCGCATGTAGTGGTACGCCTCGGCTATCAGCTGCATGTCGCCGTATTCGATGCCGTTGTGCACCATCTTGACGTAATGGCCGGCGCCGCCTGGACCGACCCACTCGCAGCAGGGCTCGCCGTCCACCTTCGCCGCGATGTCCTGCAGCAGCTCCCTCACGAGCGGCCAGGCCTCGGGGTTGCCTCCCGGCATGATCGAAGGTCCGTGCCGCGCTCCGTACTCGCCGCCGGACACGCCGGCGCCAACGTAGAGGATGCCGCGCGCGGACGTCTCTGCCTGGCGCCGGGCCGTGTCGATGTAGTGCGAGTTGCCACCGTCGATGACGACGTCGCCGGGTTCGAGATAGGGGAGGAGGTCGTGCAGGACGGCATCGACCGGGTCGCCGGCCGGCACCATCA
>DASVCK010000190.1:0-5800 GCA_036381675.1 Trueperaceae bacterium
CGGGATGCCGTCACCGAGGATGTCCACCTCGCCGCGCTGGAGGCGGAGGAAGGCGACGTTGGGGTCGACGCCGATCTCGAAGACGAGCTCGTCCAAGTAGGGCAGGCCTTCCTCGAAGTAGTCCGGGTTGCGCACGAGGACTAGCCGCTGTCCCAGCACCCACTCCTCGAGCATGAAGCCGCCGGTCCCAACGGGCTGGTGACCGAAGTCGCCGCCAGCGGCCTCCACGGCCTCGCGCGGCACGACGTGGGCGAAGTTCAGGCCAAGCTTGTGGAGGAAGGAGGCGTCCGGCTCGGACGTCGTGAACTCGATCGTCCGGTCGTCGACGACGCGGATGCCGGTCACCTCGTCCGCGGCGCCGTCGATGAACTCCTGGGCCCCGGCGATGCTCAGGTAGAAGCCCTGACCGGGGCTCTGGGTCGCCGGGTCGAGCACGCGCTCGAGGGAGTACTTGACGTCGTCCGCCACCAGCTCCCTGCCGTTGTGGAACACGACGCCGTCACGCAGCGTGAACGTGTAGGTGAGGCCGTCGTCAGAGACCGTGTAGCTCTCCGCGAGGTGGGGCTTCAGGTCCGTCGTGCCCGGCTCGTAGTCCATGAGGCCGTCGAAGAGCGACTTGATGATGGACCAGTTCTGCCAGTCGTAGCCGATGGCCGGGTCGAGGGTGCTGACGTCGACCTGGAACGACACGACCGCCCTGCCGCCCTGCTGCGCGCTGCCCATGGCCGTCAGCGCGGCCAGGAGCAACACGGCGGCCGACCTCACGAGCCGGTGCGCGCGGGAGCTACGGTGTGAGCTTGTCTCCTGCATCTCCATCCTGCCTTCCTGGCGCCTGCTGGAGTGCGCCACGCGATCAACCCGGCCAGGCGGCCGGGCTTGATGCCTACTGGTAACGGATCCGCGGGTCCAACGCCGGGTAGAGCATGTCGGCGATGAGGTTCCCGGTCACCACGAAGAGCGCCGTGATAAGGACCCCGCCCATGATCACAGGGATGTCGACCAACTGGATCGCCTGCCACACCATCTGGCCGATGCCCGGCCAGCCGAAGACCGTCTCCACGACGACGATGCCGCCCATGAACACGCCGATGTCGAGCCCCACGAGCGCGACGACGGGCAGGACGGCGTTCTTGAGCACGTGCTTCATGACCACGCGCGTCGGGAACACGCCCTTGGCGCGAGCGGTCCTGACGAAGTCCTGCCTGAGCACATCGATCGTCGCGCTGCGGGTGACGCGGGCGTACCATCCCCCGCCGGCGAGACCAACCGCCATCGCGGGCAGGACGACGTGAAGCGGCGTGCCGTAGCCTCCCAGCGGGAAGATGGGCACGAGGAACGCCAGCAGGTAGATGAGGATCAGCCCGACGACGAACTGCGGCGCCGACACGCCCACGAACGCCAGCGTCATCACGAACTGATCGAAGCGTGTGCCCCTGCGCAGCGCGGCCAAGATGCCGGCCGGCAAGCCGATGAGCAGCTCGAACAGGATGCCGGCCCCCGCGAGCTGGAGGGTGGGCATGAAGCGCGAGGCGATCAGGTCGGACACCGCGGCGCGCTGGGCGTAGGAGCGGCCCAGGTCGCCCTGCAGGAGACCCCGCACGTAGCTGACGAACTGAGCCGGGAGCGGCCTGTCGAGGCCCAGCTCGTGGCGGATGCTCTGCACCGTAGCCACGGTGGCGCTGCGACCGGCGATCATCCGCGCCGGGTCGGCCGGCAGCAGGAACACGAGCAGGAAGGTGACCAGCGTGACGCCCAGCAGCACGAAGACGGACTGCAGCAGGCGCTTGGCCATGTAGGGCAGCAACTAGGTCACCTCCGCTCCGCCAGGTCGAGGGCGTCGCGCAAAGCCTCGCCGAGCAGGTTGAACGACAGCGACGTCAGTAGGATCGCTGCGCCCGGGAACACGACGAGCCACGGCGCGTCGAGGAAGTACGACTGGCTCTCGTTGATGATCCCGCCCCACGAAGGCGTCGGCGGCTGTACGCCGACGCCGAGGAACGACAGCGACGCCTCGAGCAGGACCGTCGTGGATATCCCCAGCGTCCCGAAGACCATGAGCGTCGAGATGAGGTGCGGCAGCACGTGGCGGGTCAGTGTCCGCATGGGCCTGACGCCGAGCGCGCCGGCCGCCTCCACGAAGTCGCGCTTGGCGATCGAGAGGACCTGGGCGTAGATCGCCCGCGCGATCCAGACCCAGTTGACGAGTGCGATCACCAGCGCCACGATCCACAGGCTGGGGCGCAGGATCGCGGCCAGTGCGATGGCGAGGATGAGCGCGGGGAACGCGGTCATGATGTCTGTGAGCCGCATCAGGACGGTCTCGGTCCAGCCCCTGGCGTAGCCGGCCATGACGCCGACGACCAGGCCGATGAGCACCGCTGCGCCGTTGGCTACCACCCCGACGAGGAGCGACACCCGGGCGCCGTAGAGCACGCGCGAGAGGAGGTCCCTACCGAGCAGGTCGGTGCCTATCAGGAACCGCCCGGAAGGTGGCAGTGGGTCGCCCTGCAGCGTGAGGCCGTCGAAGTACTGCCTCGCCGGGTCGTGCGGCGCGAGCAACGGCGCTCCCAGAGCGACGATCACGACCAGCAAGACGCCGACCAGGCCAACCATCCCGGCTCCGTTGGCGCGGAAACGGCCCGCCCAACCCCTGCGCCCGGTGCGCTGGACCGGCCCGCGCCGGATAACCGTGTCCGCTTTGACGGCGGGGTCGGGAGGCTCGGAAAGATCGCCCGTGCCGTTCGTACCCGGGCCCGCCGCCAAGGGTGCGCCGTGCTCGTCGCCGCCGCCGCTGGGCGCGCCGGCGCCGCCGGCATCGCTGCGCGTCTTTCGCTTGGTTTCGACCGCCCGCCGCAAGAGACGAACCCTCCTGAGAAGCTCCCGAAGTCGTTGCCGCTTATGGCCCTGGCCTGAGATACCGAAGGGGAGGTCAATGGCTTCCGAGCGGCCGCCACTCTCCCGGTCACTGCAAGTTGGCCGGCATCATATATGAGTGGCGCGCGCGTGGCGAACCTGACGGTGTTCCGTCGCGTGCGGGCGCCGGCTCTGAAGCGCGGTCGCGGGTGCTCGGCGCTGGATTCCCAAGCGCGGGAGCGACCCCTTGACGGGGCCCGGCGCGCCTGCTAGAGTCCACCGCTTGGGAGCCTAGACTCCCCCCCGCCAGGCCAAGCCGGCGGAGCCACGAGGAGGTGGACGATGACGGACATCACGAACGCGTCTTCTGTCGGACGCCAGATCCGTTCCGCGCCTCTCGTGGCCTGTGGCCGCGAAGCCTGAACTGACCTAAGCGCCCCAAGACCTCGCACACAAGCTGATCGGCCCGAGACTCACGGACCTGCCTGGTCCACGAGGCTCGAAGCGCTGACGACACCGGGCGCCCGCGCGCCCGTACGAACCAGGCCCTCCTGGGGCCGCACGAGCCATCACCCGGCCCTCTTGGGCCCGTCTGCAGAAGGGAAGGAGGAGAACGAGCGATGTTGATCTCTCCTGTCACGCAGTTCCTCGCGACTCGCGGTCTGCGCTTCGGCGTTGCCGCTTCGCGTCGCGACGAGCGTCTGCGCCGCGCCGGCTACGCCGACGGCGAGCGCCGGCCGCGCAAGGAACACCACTGGGCCAATCGCTAAGGCCGAGGAGGCGAGCTAGCAAGTCAGGGCGAGCCCTCACCTCAGCGAGATCCAAGTGGCCCTTGAGCCTCAAGCCACCCTTCTAGGAGGGCCACCGTGTTGCACACCAGTCACTCGCTGACACGCCTACTCAACGAGCGCGTGAACGACCTGCGCAAGCGGGCGGCGGAAGAGTCCGTCGTCGCGGCAGTGAGCGCCGAGAAGCGCCGGGCTCGGCAGGAGGCGGCGCTCGCCTCCGTCAAGAGGGCCATGACGGCCAAGCAGGAGCAGGCCGTCTTCAGCTGGCAGAGCCAGCGCCAGGCCTTCGGTCCACGCCGACTTCGCAGCGCTAGGTGAACAGACTAGGAAAGCGAACCTTGACAGATATAAACTCTGTCCTTACACTCACTGAGGTGCGAGTACCCACCGGTGCCGCGTAGGCAGGTCCTACGCGGCACGAATGCTACGAGGAGCCAGGGGTCACTGGCGGGCTGATCGCCACGAGGTGCGGCCGGGCACGAGAAGCGAGGCGAGGACTTTGACGTTGAGTCTCATCGAGGTGAACGGCGTTCGCAAGTACTACAACGGGGCAGGGAAGGCTCGCGTCACGGCGGTGGACGGCGTGACGTTCGATGTGGAGCGGGGCGAGGTCCTGGGCCTGCTGGGCCCCAACGGTGCCGGCAAGACCACGACGATAAAGATGGCCTGCGGCCTCATCCATCCGGACGCCGGCTCCGTGCGCGTCGCCGGCCACGACACCAGGACCGACCGGTTGAGGGCCGTCAGGCACGTCTCGGCGGTGCTCGAGGGCAACCGCAACCTCTACTGGCGCCTCAGCGTCATGGAGAACTTGGTGTACTTCGCCGGCAACCGCGGCCTTTCCCGGCAGTCCGTGAAGCGTAGGGCAGACGAGCTGCTGCAGCGGTTCGGCCTCGAGGCCAAGTCGGGCGAGATCGTCGCGAAGCTCTCCAGGGGCATGCAGCAGAAGCTGGCCATCGCCACCTGCCTGCTGGCCGACACCGAGGTCGTCGTGCTCGACGAGCCCACCCTTGGCCTGGACGTGGAGACCGGGTTCGAGGTCAGGGCGCTGCTCAAGGAGATAGCCGCCGAGGGCAGGACCGTCGTGCTCAGCTCTCATGACATGCCCGTCGTCGAGGATCTCTGCCGCCGCGTCGTCGTCGTATCTGGCGGCAAGGTCGTCACCGATGCGCAGGTGGCAGACCTCCTGAAGCTGTTCCAATCCCGTGCTTTCGTCGTGACCCTGGCCGCCCCCTTGGCGCCCGACGAGCGCGCGCGCCTCGAGCGGTCTTTCACGGTCAGCGCGGCGGAGGACGCCACGTTCGAGGTGGAGCTCGATCGGTCGGGCGAGCTGTTCAGGCTCATGGACTTCCTCAAGGACGCCGGCGTGGAGGTCGAGTCGATCGAGCGCACCACCGTGCGCTTCGAGCAGGTGTTCAGGCGACTGGTCAAGGACGGAGGGGTGCCCAAGCAACCGCTCCCCGCCGCCGGTGTCCTCAAGGGGGCCAACGTTGCTGTCTAGCGGCTACCACCACGCCTTCAGGGCCAACTTCGTCAAGAACGTCATCGAGCTGAGGCGTTACCTGCCCAACACGCTCAGCATGATCGTCACCTTCTACGCGATCTTCGTCTTCCTGCTGCTTGGCGTGCGGCTCATCGGCGATCCCGCCAACGCCGACGCCAACGTGCGGAACCTGCTCGTGGCCAACGGCTTCTGGTTCCTCCTGATGTTGGGTGTCAACTCGATGGGGTGGGAGCTCACGAACGAGGCCCTGCGCGGGACGCTCGAGCAGCTCTACCTCGGCACCGTGCCCACCTGGCTGATCCTGCTGTTCAGGATGATCGCCACCCTGCTGATCCAGCTCACGATCCTCGTCGTCCTGATGTTCCTCAGCATGCTGACGGCGCGCACATGGCTGACCGTCGACGTGGGAGCCTTGGCGGCCATCCTGCCTCCCACCTTCCTCGCCGTCATGGGGTTGGCGTACCTCGTGGCAGGCATCACCATCGTGTACAAGCAGGTCAACTCGGTGCTGCAGCTCACGCAGTTCGTGCTCATGGCGTTGGCCTACGTCCCATTGGCGACGGTCCCTCTGTTGGAGCTGGCGCCCACGGCCAAGGGCATCGACATGGTCAGGTCCGTGATGGCCGAGGGCCTTCCCCTCTCGTCGTTCACCTCG
>DASVCK010000191.1:0-5599 GCA_036381675.1 Trueperaceae bacterium
TCCTAGGGATGTTGAGGCGAGTACTCGCCGCTGGTTTGCTGCTGGTTCCGCTCTCGGCCGGGCTGGCTCAGGAGCCGGTAGCGGGCGGGACGGCGATCGTCGTGCTGGGAGCCGATCCCGAGCACCTGAACCCCGGCATCAGCACCAGCTATCCGGTCGGGGCAGTAGGCGCGAACGTCTACAGCGGCCTCATACGTCTGAACGCCGACGGTCGACCCGAGGGTGACCTCGCGGAGTCGTGGACGGTGTCCGACGACGGCACGGTCTACACGTTCACGCTGCGTCAGGCGACGTTCCACGACGGCACGCCCGTCACGAGCGCCGACGTGGCCTACAGCATGAACGAGGTCATGGGGCCCAACCACGGCCGCTTCCTGAACGCGTTCCAGCGGATCGCGGCGATCGAGACGCCGGACGACGCCACCGTCATCATCAGGCTCTCCGAGCCGTACGCCCCGCTCATCAGCCTCCTCAGCGTCTTCGACGCGCCCATCCTCCCCAAGCACATCTACGAGGGCACCGACCCCCTGACCAACGAGGCGAACTTCGCTCCCATCGGCTCGGGCCCGTTCCGGTTCTCGGAGTGGGTGCGCGGCGAGCGGGTCGAGATCGTCCGCTACGACGACTACTTCCTCGAGCCCGCGTTGCTCGACCGCATCGTATTCCGGGTCGTGCCGCAGGACGTGGCGCGCTCGACCGCGATCGAGGTTGGCGAGGCAGATCTCGTGTGGGGCTTCTACCTGCCGCCTGCCGACCTGCCGCGCCTGGCGTCTAACCCTGACCTGCAAACCTGGCAAGGCATCACGATCCCAGCGCTCTACTTCGTCTTCGTCAACACGGAGTCCGAGGGGCTCTCCGACCCGCGCGTGCGTCAGGCCCTGATGCATGCCATCGACATCGACCAGATCGTCGAGCAGGCCCAGGGTGGGCTCGGGCAGGCCGCGTCCGGACCGTTCGGAGGTGGCTTCAGCTACGCCTACTCCGAGGAGACCGACTACCGGCAGCTCTACCCTTACGACCCGGAGCGGGCGCGCGCGCTCCTCGCCGAGGCGGGCGTGAGCGACCTGACGCTGCGCTTCGTCTACGACTCCGCACGCAGCGCCTTCGCGGCCACGGGCGAGATCATGCGCGACCAGCTGCGGCAGGTCGGCATAACGCTTCAGCTCGAGCCCGCCGAGCGCGCCGTGATGGTCGAGCGTGTCTATAACCGCGACTACGACCTGAGCATGCAGTCATTCACCTCGGGCGGCGACCCCGCGATCGGCTACCACCGCATCTACCTGTCGGCCGAGGCCGGCACCCCGTTCGTCAACGCCACGGGTTACTCCAACCCCGAGGTCGACGCCCTGCTGGCCGAAGCCGGCGAGCTGGCCGACCAAGACGCGCGCGCGGCGGTCTACGACCAGGCGATGGCCATCCTGGCTCAGGACCTCCCGGTGCTGGTCATGTTCGATGAGCTGAACACCGAGGCTGCCACCGCCAACCTGCGGGGCATGCGCACTTTGCTCGATCAGCGCGACGGCCTGGAGTTCCTCTGGTTCGCCCCCTGACGAACCGAGGCTAAGAGTTCCGCCGCGCCGGGGGCGAACCCCGGCGCGGCCCGTTCATAGCCGCGAGGTGGCTTCGGAAGGCCGAGCGTGAGCAGCGGGAGCGATGCAGGCAGGGGCGTCTGGGCCTACGTGCTCGGGCGCGTGCTCAACGCCGTGCCTTTGGTTCTCGGCGTCATCGTCGTCAACTTCCTGCTCATGACGCTGGCCCCCGGCGACCCCGTGACGGCGCTGGTCGGCGACTACCCAGCGCCGGCCGACTACGTCGAACGCGTCAGGCAGCAGTACGGCCTCGATAGGCCGGTACCCGAGCGACTGGTCAGGTACGTGGCCAGCGTGATGCGCGGTGACCTCGGCTACTCGTTCGCGAACCGGCAGCCGGTGGTGACCCTGTTGGTGGAGCGCCTCGGCCGCACCCTCGTGCTCATGCTCACGACGGTCGTGATCGCCTCTGCCGTGGGGTTGACCCTGGGCGTGGTCGCCGCCAGGCGGCCGCATTCCGCGACGGACGCCGCCGCGACGGGGTTCGCGCTGGCCGGCTACGCCGTGCCGGAGTTCTGGCTGGGCCAACTCCTGATCCTCGTCTTCGCGGTGTGGCTGCAGTGGCTGCCGGCCGGCGGGTTCCGTAGCGTGCGGGAGAGCTATGAGGGCTTCGCGGCCCTTCTCGACCACGCGCGTCACATGCTCCTGCCCATGGCAGCCCTGTCGTTCCGGTACATGGCCATAACGACCCGCCTGACCAGGGCGAGCCTGCTCGAGGTCATGAACACGCAGTACATCGTCGCGGCGCGCGCCCGCGGCCTCTCAGAACGGACCATCCTGTGGCGTCACGCCCTGCGTGCGGCGGCGCTGCCAGTTGTCACTGTGATCGGCTACAACTTCGGGTTCATCGTGGCGGGTTCTGCCCTGGTCGAGACCGTGTTCGGCTGGCCGGGCATCGGCCGCCTGATGTACGACTCCATCTTCACGCGCGACTACCCGGTGCTGTTGGGCATCCTCCTGATGGTCTCGGTGACCGTGATCGTCGTCAACCTGGTGACGGACGTCCTGTACTCCGTCCTCGACCCTCGAGTGCGCTACTGATGACCACGCCGGAAGCCACGGTTCGCGTCCCCGGAGCGGCCGGGGGCTCTGGCAGCGCGCGGGCGGCGTGGCGACGCTTCCGTCGTCACAGGGGCGGTCTCTTCGGGCTGGCGGTGGTGCTGCTGCTCGTCGTGGTGGCGGTGTTCGCGCCCGCTCTGGCGCCGCACGACCCTTTCACGACGTCACGGAACTCGTTCCTGCCGCCGCTGGCCGGTAGCGGCTACGTGCTGGGCACCGATCACCTGGGCCGCGACCTGCTCTCGAACCTTATCTGGGGCGCGCGCGTGTCGCTGCTGGTGGGCGTGGCTGCGGCGCTCACGGCCACGATCATCGGGGTGATCGTGGGGGCGTTCGCTGGGTACATCGGCGCACGGGCGGACGAGCTCCTCATGCGCATCACCGAGTTCTTCCAGGTGATCCCGAGGTTCGTCCTAGCGCTCATCGTCGTGGCGTTCTTCGGCTCGGGGCTTGTGAACCTCATCCTCGTGATCGGGCTGCTCTCCTGGCCGCAGACGGCCAGGTTGGTGCGTAGCCAGTACCTGAGTCACAAGACGATGCAGTACGTCGACGCCGGCCGCGCCCTCGGCATGCGCGACCTCAAGCTGATCTTCGCCGAGATACTCCCCAACGTGATGGCGCCCGTGCTGGTCGTGACGTCGCTGGACGTCGCGCAGGCGATCCTCCTCGAGGCCAGCCTCGGCTTCTTCGGCCTCGGAGACCCCAACCTGCCGTCGTGGGGCGCGATGCTCAACGCGGCGCAGGACTACATCCGCCGCGCCTGGTGGATGAGCGTGTTCCCCGGCCTGGGGATCTCCCTGGCCGTGCTTGGTTTCAACCTCCTGGGCGACGGCCTCACCGAGGCGTACGACCCGAGGATGCGAGTGAGGTGAGGTTCGAGGTGGCGGAAGCGAACGACATCCAGCGGCACCTGCGAGCGCGGACGGGTGACGTCGCGCCGTACGTGCTGATCCCCGGCGACCCTGGCAGGGCGGAGAGGATCGCCCAGCGGTTCACGGACGCGCGCGAGGTGGCACGCAACCGCGAGTACGTGCTGTTCACGGGCGAGACGGAGCGCGGCACGCCCATCAGCGTCTGCTCTACCGGCATCGGCGGGCCGTCGGCATCCATCGCCGTCGAAGAGCTGGTGCGCATAGGCGCCACGCACTTCATCCGCGTGGGTTCTTCGGGCGGCAGGCAGCCGCACATCCCCATCGGCTCGGTCGTGGTCGTCACCGCCGCTTACCGCGGCGACGGCACTTCCCTCGATTACATGCCGCTCCCGTTTCCCGCGGTGGCGGACCTCGACGTGACGCTCGCTCTGCGCGCGGCCGCCGAGGAGCACCTCGGCCAGCGCGCGTACGAGGGCATCGCGTACACGCGCGATGCTTTCTACCGCCGCGACGACGGCACGAACAAGCTGCTCACCGAGGCCGGCGTCGTGGCGGCCGAGCAGGAGTGCGCGACCGTCTTCGTCGTAGGGTCGCTGCGCCGCGTGAAGGTTGGCGCGGTGCTGGGAACCGACTCGAACATCTTCCTCGACCCGCAACCCACGCGCGAGGAGAAGGAGCGCCTCTACCAGCAGGTCGAGCGCGACACCATCTCCATAGCCGTCGACGCCGTGGACCGCCTGCACGGGGCGGGATGAGCCGGGGTTGGCTGGCGCCCGGCGGCCGTGGGGCTGTGCTGGGGTCCGGAGCGCCAACCGCGCCAGGATCGTCCGCCTCGCCCAGGCGCCACACCCGCGGCCCGGGTCGCGACCTGCTGGTTACCGGCGCCAACCTGGTCGACGTCGTCACACACACCGTCTATCGCGGCTGGTTCACCGTCCTCGACGGGCGCTTCGTGGAGGTCGAGGAAGGGGCCGGGCCGGCGCCCGGTGAGATCGAGGCGTCGGAGACCGTCGACCTGGGCGGAGCGCACGTGCAACCCGGCATGCTCGACGTCCACATGCACATCGAGAGCAGCCTCGTCACCCCGCGACGTTTCGCTGAGGGTGCGGTGCCTCGCGGCACGACGACCGTCCTGCAGGACCCGCACGAGGTCGCCAACGTCTTGGGTGCGCCGGGTATCCGCTGGATGGTCGAGGCCTCCCGTGGCCTGCCGTTGCGTGTCTTCTCCGCGGTATCCAGCTGCGTGCCGGCTACCTCACCGGACATCGAGACCCCAAACGCCTCGATCTCGCCTGCTGAGGTGATGGAGCTAGCTGCCGAATCAGACGTACTGGCGCTGGGGGAGGTCATGGACTTCCAGGGCCTGATCGCCGGCGACGAGCACCTCTCGGGCATGGTGGCAGCCGCTCACGGGGCTGGCCTCTCGGTCGAGGGGCACGTGCCCTCGCTGACCGGCACCGCCCTGTCCCGCTACGTGGCGTTCGGTATCCGGTCCGACCACACCCTGATGACAGCACCCAAGCTCCTCGAGCAGTTGCGCAAGGGGCAGTGGGTGATGATCCAGGAGAAGTCGGTGACGGAGGAAGTCGTCGACGCGGTCATGGGCCTGCCCGACCGCAGCCGAGTACTGCTGATCACCGACGACGTCATGCCCAACCGGCTCACTTCCGGCCACCTCGACCGCATCGTGTCCCTGGCCGTGGAGCGCGGTTGGGACGCGGTGGACGCGATCGCTTCAGCCACGCTCAGGCCGGCCTCCTATCTGGGCCTCTCCGACCTCGGACTACTCACTCCAGGCGCTCTGGCCGACTTCGTGGTCACCGACGGCCTCGCCGCTTACCCGCCCAAGCGCGTGTACGTGGCCGGCCGCCTCGTGGCCGCGGACGGCGCCACGGTCGTGCCATCGGCGCCTTCCGAGGCGCCCTCCGCACCTGAGGGTCTGGATCAGGCGTTCGACGCCCGCGCCCCGCGACGGGAGTGGTTCGTGTTGCCAACAGATGGCCTGATGCGAGCGCGTGTGGTCGTGACGAACCAGCGCAACTCGTTCACGACCCTCGACGAGCGCGAGGTGACAGTGGC
>DASVCK010000192.1:0-12886 GCA_036381675.1 Trueperaceae bacterium
GACGCCGCCGTCCGGCCACGGCGCGAACCGCTCCGGGGTCAGCTGGCGCGTCCTCGAGCGGAGCCAAGGCATCCCCCAAGCCTACTGGTCGGGGTGGGCGATGATGATGCCGTGACGAAGGGACGTGCCGTGAGGCGCCCGTTGCGCGTGGGACTCACTGGCAGCATCGGGTCGGGCAAATCTACGGTCGCGCGCCTGCTGCGTGAGCGCGGTGCCGCGGTCGTCGACGCCGACGTGCTGGCGCGCGAGGCGACCGACGATCCCGCCGTGCTGGACAGGATCTCCTCGGAGCTCGGGGAGGGCCTGGTCGTGCGCGGCCCTGAGGGCCCGCGACTCGACCGCGCCGCCACGGCCGCCAGGGTCTTCGGCGACGACGCAGCCCTCGCGAAGCTGAACGCCGTGATCCACCCGTGGGTGCGACGCAGGTCGGCGGAGATCACGAGCGAGCTACAGGCAAGTGCCGCGCCGCCTCCGGTGATCGTCTACGACGTGCCGCTGCTGTACGAGAGCGGTCTGGAGCGCGCCTACGACGTCGTCGTCGTCGTCGACGCGCCGTTCGAGGCGCGTCGCGAACGGCTGGCGGCACGCTCCGGGATGAGCCCGGAAGAGGTGGCGCGGAGGGAGGCAGCCCAGTTGTCGTCGGCGGAGAAAGCCGCCCGCGCCGACCATGTGCTGGTCAACGCGGGCGGCGAGCAGGAACTGGCTGCTCAGGTGGACCGCTTATGGTCCACCCTCACTGGCTGAGGGTCAGCGCCCCAACGGCGCCGACCGGCTAGAGGCCCCTGTCGCGAATCACCAATCGACGGCGGAGAACGACTGGCCGCGAACGACCTGGCCGTCCACGACGCTGTAGCCGACCGTGCTACCGAACCGCTCGGTGACGAAGTCCATGAACTCGGCGAGCGCGCCCGTGGCCGCCTCGACCGCGTCGAAATCGATGTCGCCACCCATCATGCCGCTCATCATGCCGAACTGGTCCACGAGCGTCTCGCTGGTGAAGGCGAGGATCGCCTGGTCGTCCGACAGCGAGAACGAGCGCACGCCAGAGGGCACGCGCTGCGTCAGCGGGGCGAGGGCGGTCGAGAGACCGGCGCCGCCCGCTCGGGCCGCCAGCACGGCGTCCATCGCAGCCGGCGTCGTGGCTACGAGGGCGTAGCCGCCGGTGACGGCGGTGCTGAGCGTGAAGCCTTCCGCGATGCTCCAGTCGGTCACCGTGACGCCGCTCGCGTCCCGCTGGGAGGGGGCGACGGGCGTTCCCTGGCCGGTGGGGTCCATGAAGGAGCTGCTGAAGCCGGTGACGAGCGTGAAGAACTGGGTCAGGCCGCTCTCGGCCGCCGCAGGGTCATCGGTCTCGATGAGGTACACGGAGTCGCCGAGCGGGTTCTCCAGCTGGGTCGGCATGGCGGACGTCGAACCGTAGCCCAGCGTCACGGTCGCGAACTCGTCTCCCATCCAGTCGAACAGGGTGGTGGCGGGATCGATGCCCAGCGACATCTCGACCATCTCGTTCAGGTCCGGGATCCCGATCTGGGGCTCGGAGGCGATCACGTCGCCCAGCCACTCCCACCAGGTCCCGATGTCGGTGGACACGGCGGACACGCCCAGAGCCGACGGAGGGGTGAACGAGAGCGCCGTGTCGCTGACCGGGGCGGAGCTGGCGAGGGCGTCGAACAGGAGCGGGTCGGCGGAGCGGTCGCCGAGCACGCGGGTCGACTCGCTCTCGATGCCGTCGTCCTGGATGCGGGTCACGACGCCGTACACGCCGGCCGTGCCGGCAGCCGCGGTGAGGCGAGAGACGAGGGCGTCGAAGCCCATGCCGGCGGCGAAGGGCGCGGCGACGCCGGAAGCTGCGGGCAGGTCCAGGTAGAAGTAGCTGTTGCCGGGCCCGAGCGTGCTGACGGTCGCCTGATAGCCGCTGTTCGTCGCGAGGCTGGGCTCGTTCGCGCCCTGGTAGCGGCGCAGCACGCCGCGCGCGACGTCAGGGTTGCTCGAGGCCACGACGACGTCATCGACGGTGGCGTAGGCGACCGCGGGCAGGGCGGCGTCGTCCCCTTCCAAAGTGATGACGGTGATCTCGACGTTGCCCTCGGTCACTGTCGTCACGGATCCCTCCGAGGAGAGGGACTCGAGCAAGCCGGTGAGCGCGGCCATGCCCTCAGGGGTCACGCGCGCCATCAGCGTGACGGCGGGCAACGGGTTGAACGAGCTGGCGGACACGACGATCCACGCCTCGCGGCCGAGCAGGTCCAGGATGCCGGCGTCTAAGTCCAGCTCGGGCATGTCGGGAAGCTCTTCCTCGGCCTCCTCGGCGAACGCCGTCTCCATCAGCTCGGTCAGGTTCAGGCGGTTCCACTCATCGATGAACGGTTGTGTCTTGTCCGCGTGGTCTGTCAGCCCTTCGACGCCGACGGCCGCGATGGCCTCGGCCGGAAGGAACGCGGGCAGGTCGGCGGCGGACGCGCCGGCCGCGAAGGTCGCGACCAACGTCAGCGCAACGGCTCTGAGGGTAGTTCTCATCTGACCTCCTGGGGGAAAAGGACGTGAAGCGAAGCGAGTCATCATAGTCCGGCGACGGCTTTCTTGGCAGCGGCGAACACGGCGTCGGCCGTGAAGCCCAGCTCGCGCATGACGACGTCTCCGGGCGCGGAGGCGCCGAAGCGGTCCAGGCCGATGATCACGCCCCGGTCTCCGGCGTAGCGCTCCCAGCCCAGGGTCGCGCCGGCCTCCACCGTGACGCGCGCGGTCACCGACGCGGGCAGCACCGACTCCCGGTAGGCGGCATCCTGCGCTTCGAACAGCTCGAACGAGGGCAGGCTGACCACGCGCGTGCGCGTTCCCTCCGCCTCCAACCGCTCCCGAGCCTCGAGACAGAGCGCGACCTCGGAGCCCGTGCCGATGAGGATCAGGTCGGGGTGGCTTGCGCCGTTGGGCTCGGCGATGACGTAGCCGCCCTTGGCCACGGCGCCCGCAGGGACGTTGAGGTTGGGCACGTTCTGTCGCGTCAGGGCCAGGACGGTGGGACCCTCACGACGCTCGGCCGCCAGTCGCCACGCCTGGGCGGTCTCGTTGCCGTCCGCGGGCCTGATGACCACGACGTTCGGGACGGCGCGCAACGCCATGAGGTGCTCGACCGGTTGGTGCGTGGGGCCGTCGCCACCCAGGCCGATGGAGTCGTGCGTCAGGACGTAGACAACGCCCTGGTTCATCAGCGCCGCCAGGCGTAGCGCCGGCTTGAGGTAGTCGGAGAAGACCAGGAACGTGGCCACGAACGGGCTCAGGCCCTGCAGGGACAGACCGTTGGCGATGGCGGCCATGCCGTGCTCACGAACGCCGAAGTGGATGATCCGGCCCGAGAAGTCCCCGGGCAGCATGGGCTTCTCGCCCTCGAGGTCGGTGTAGTTCGAGCCGGCGAGGTCAGCCGAGCCCCCGACCATGCCGGGCACGACGGCCGCCACGGCGTTGAGCGCCGCGGCCGAGGCCTTGCGGGTAGCGACCTTCCCGCCAGGCTCGAAGGCGGGCAGATCGAGAGCCGAGAGGTCGGGCGCCGCGCCGTCGAACGTGGCCTTGAGCTCGGCGGCCTCCTCGGGGTACTCGCGGCCGTAGGCAGCGAACAGCGCTTCCCACTCCTCACGCGCCTTCGCCCCGCGCTCGCGCACGGCGCGCGTTCGCCGCAGGACGTCGTCCGGCACCGTGAACTCCGGCCAGTCGATGCCCAGGTTCGCCTTCGCGGCAGCAGCTTCCTCCGCCCCTAGCGGCGAGCCGTGGACCTTCGAGGTCCCGGCCAGTTGTGGAGCACCGAAACCGATTACCGTCCGCACGGCGATCAGGCTCGGGCGTGCGGTCTCCACCTCGGCGGCGCGCACGGCACGCCTGATGGCAAGGGCGTCCTCGCCGTCCGCCACGCGCTGCACGTGCCAGCCGTAGGCCGCGTAGCGCGCGAGCACGTCCTCGCTGAACGTGATCTCCGTCTTGCCGTCGATGGAGATCCCGTTGTCGTCGTAGAGGACGATCAGCTTGCCGAGGCCCAGATGGCCGGCGAACGACGACGCCTCGCCGCTCACGCCCTCCATGAGGTCGCCGTCCGAGGCGATGACGTACGTGCGGTGGTCGATGACCTCGAAGCCGGGCCGGTTGTAACGCGCGGCCAGGTGCGCCTCGGCGAGGGCCATGCCGACGGCGGTCGAGATGCCTTGGCCCAGAGGGCCCGTGGTCGTCTCGACTCCTACCGTGTGGCCGTACTCCGGGTGCCCCGGTGTGCGGCTGTCCCACTGCCGGTAGCGCTTCAGCTCCTCCATGGGCAGGTCATAGCCCGTGAGGTGGAGCAGCGAGTACTGCAGCATCGAGCCGTGCCCTGCGGACTGGACGTACCGGTCGCGGTTCGGCCACCGGGGGTGGGTCGGGTCGTGGCGCATGGCGTCGACGTAGAGGACGTAGCCCATGGGGGCCGAGCCCATGGGCATGCCGGGGTGACCGTCGCCAGCTGCCTGCGTGGCGTCGATCGTGAGCGCGCGAACGGCGTTGATGGCTCTGGTCGTGACGGTGTCCAGTGCTGCGTGCGTGTCGGACATTCTCCCTCCGGCACGCGTCAGGGTGTGCCCCGTCGCGGCCCTGGCAAGGATAACAAGGTCTCCGTGAGGTTCCGAGAATGCGGGCAATGGCCGGAAGAGACGCGGAAAGTGAGTGGGCGGGCGCGTCCGAACACGCCCGCCACGTCACGAGGGCCTCTACGGGCAGCCCCTACCGCACGGTGATAGGCACGCTGGCCAGCGTGCTGTCGCTGCGGCCGGCCACGTACCTGACCTCGTAGTCACCGGGTTCGTCCGGGGCGGTGAGCATGACGGTGGCGCCGGCGGCAGTGTAGGCGTAGGAGAGGTATGCACCTTCCGCCGCCCCGGCCGGCACGATCGTGATGTAGTCGCTCGGCCCGGCCGGACCTTGCCACGTGACCGCGAAGCGCTCGCCAACCGCCACCTCGGCGGGGGCGGTGAGGGAGGCGGTGGCGGCCGTGACGGTGATGGAGGCGCTGGCCAGCGTCGCCTCGCTCTGACCCGTCACGTACCTGACCTCGTAGGTCCCGGCTTCCTCGGGGGCTTCGATCCTTACCGGTGAGCCGCTGGTGGCGTACTCGTAGTCCATGTAGGTGCCCTCTGGTGAGCCGGCCGGCGCGACGGTTATGTAGTCGCCGCTGTTGGCCGGGCCGGTCCACGTCACCTCGAACTCCGCGCCACCGACCACCTCGCTTGGCGCGCTCACCGACGCCGTGGTGGCGGTGACGACGATCGGTGCCGAAGCCAGCGTGGAACCCGCCCGAGTGACGTACCTGACCTCGTAATTCCCAGTCTGGTCCGGTGCCCGGATGGACACGGGTGAGCCGCTGGTGGCGTACTCGTAGTCGAGGTAGGTGCCCTCCGGCGAGCCGGCCGGCGCGAACGTGATGTAGTCGCCGTCGTTGCCCGGCCCGGTCCACGTCACCTCCACGTCGCTGCCCGCCCCTGCTTCCGCCGGCGCGCTCACGGTGGCAGTGGCCTCCGTCACCGTGATCGGCGCTGTCGCCAAGGTGCCACCGCTCTGGCCGGTCACGTACCTGACCTCGTAGTCGCCCGGCTCCTCGGGTGCCCTGATACTCGCGGGGCTGCCGTTGCTGGTGTACTCGTAGTCCTGGTAGACGCCTTCGGAGGCCCCAACAGGCACCACCGTGACGTAGTCGCCCGTGTTGTCAGGGCCCGTCCACGTGACCTCGAACTCGCTGCCGGCGACGACCTCGGCGGGCACGGCCACCGTTGCCGTCACAGGTTGCACGTCAACGTTCGTCGAGCCGATCTCCTTCGTCCCGCCCTCGGGCAGTTCCACGTGGTACACGACCCGGTACGCGCCCGGCTCGTCTGCCATGCGCAGCTCGACCTCGCCGGCCGGCCCCGTCACGTAGTCCCAGTCGAGCGCGACGTCGGCCCCCTCTGGCGATACCCACACCTGGCCACGGCCTTCCGGCGCACCTTCGAACGATACGGTCACGTTCGAGCCGGCCGGCGGAGTGGGGTTGGAGACGGCGAGGGTGACCGCCACCGGCGGGGCCAGCTCGAACGTGAACTCGTTGGCGCCGTCCGTCACCGTGAGGCCCGTGACGGTCGTGGGCTCGGCGCTGAACGCGTCGCGCACGACGGCCGAGTACGCGCCGGCGGGAAGCTGCGAGGTGAACACGCCGTCGGGGCTGGCTGGGAACGAGTAGGTCTGTTGGTCCACCGCGCCGACGAACTCCACGAGACCGCCCTCCGTCGCCGGCGCGCCTTCGCGCATCAGCCTCACGGTCACGTCTTGCAGCACCTCTGCCGGGGCGACCTCGACGGCGCGGTTGAGGGCGTCAAGGAGCTCGGTGGCGCTGGTCGCGTTCTCGAACGTGCCGAGGCCCTCGAAGGCGGCGCGCGCGAAGTCATCGAGGTCGATGCCGATGATGCGCAGGTCGACGTCTATGCCCTGCGACCTGAGGCGCTCGGCGACCTCCCTGAGGTCCGTGCGGCACGACTCGATGCCGTCGGTGATGAGCACTATGACCTTGCGGCCCTCGGCCGGGAAGTCCTGGGCCGCCAGCTCCAGCGACAGCGCTATGGGCGTGGCCCCCTGCGCCTGAGTGTCGCGCACGGTCTGCAGCAACAGGCTGCGGTCGACGCCGTCCATCGGCACCAGCAGGCGCGTGTCCTCGCAGGCGTCAGGGTCGCTGGCCCAACGCTGGGCTCCGTAGACCCGCAGGCCGACGTTGAGGCCCTGGTCCTCTG
Organism: Trueperaceae bacterium; assembly: GCA_036381675.1. Lineage (GTDB taxonomy): Bacteria > Deinococcota > Deinococci > Deinococcales > Trueperaceae > DASRWD01. The sequence continues at coordinate 6,771 of DASVCK010000192.1, forward strand.
GCAGAGCGGAGATCAGCTGCGTCAGGACGTCCTTGGCAGCGACGATCCGGTAGCGGCCGTCCTCGAGCTTGTTGAACATGGAGCCCGAGGCGTCGAGGATCAGCTGCATGTAAGTGGGTTGGCCCGCCGCGGCGCCCTGACCGAGCGCCGCCGGCGCGATGAGGAAGCCGATGATCAGGAGGGAGAGAAGGAGTCTGAAGGGTCGGATCATGTGCCCACCTCGCAGGCTTTACGGTCGGGCCCTTAGGCCCTTCCGCTCGTGCCAGAGGCGACTTTACGCCTTCTCCGGCGCCGCTGCCAGGCAGTCAGCCCCTACGAGGGTTGGTACGCGCGGCGCTGCCTCCGCCTGTCGATGTCCTCCCGGACCTTCTGACCGGTCGCCCAGTGACGCTTCTCGAGCTCCGTCTCGACGCGCAGCCGCGGTACCGGGGTGGGCTTGCCGTCCTCGGCCAGAGCCACGAAGTTGAGATGGCCGATCGTGCACAGCCGACGCTCGCCTGTCAGCGGGTTCTCGCCGTGGACCTCGCACCTCACGATCATGCTCGTGCGGCCGGTCCAGGCCACGCGGCTCTTGACCTCCACGATCTCACCCACGTGGATCGGCGCTCGGAAATCTATGGGCTCCGTCGAGGCGGTCACGACGACCTTCCGGCAGAAGCGGGCGCAGGCGACGGCGGCGTTGACGTCCATCAGCTGGAGCAACCGGCCGCCGAACACCGAGCCGACCGGGTTGGTCTGGTTAGGGAAGATGGTGTCGACGGTGATCACCCAATCCGACACGCGCGGCTCGCCAGAGGCTTGGTCCATCCAGGGCAGTATAGGAAGCGGCGCGAAGACCGCTAACATGCCCACCATGACGCATAGAACCGCAGCCCTCCTCGACCACATCGCACCCGTACGCGGCGCCCCGGCAGCGAGCGCCGCTCTCAGGGCACTGGTGTGCGTGATGGCCGGCGTGATCCTTCTCGCCTTGCTGTCACAGGTGCGCGTGCCCACCCTGCCGGTGCCGTTCACCGGCCAGACGCTCGGCGTGCTGCTCGTTGGCGGGGCCTTCGGCGCGCCGCTCGGACTGGTGACCGTCGTGGCCTACTTACTCCTGGGCAGTATCGGGCTGCCGCTGTTCGCGGGCGCGGAATCAGGCGTGGCGTACGCGCTCGGGCCCACAGGCGGGTACCTGTTGGGGTTCGCGCTGGCCGCCGGCGTGCTCGGCTACCTGTCGCGGCGCGGCTGGGATAGGAACGTGCTCACCTGCGCGGCAGCGATGGTACTGGCCAACGCGCTCATCTACGTCCCTGGCCTCCTCTGGCTGCGGGCGAGCCTCCACCTCTCCTGGGAAGCGACGCTCGCCGCCGGGCTCACCCCGTTCCTCCTCGGGGACCTGATCAAGCTCCTCACGGCCGCCGCCGCGTTACCTGCTGCCTGGAGGGCTGTCGGCAGGCGAGCCGCCTAGCTGAGCCGGGACGCACACTCCGAAAGAGAACTCGCCCCGCGAGCGCTTGCGCTGCGGGGCGAGCCGGTGACCGCCTGGATTGAGGGGAAACTAGTTTCCGACCTCTAAAACAGGAGGTAGTCCTGAGTTACCCTCGACGGGCACCTCCACTGGTCGTACAGTCACTATTACTGATATGGACCACCTCCTTTCCGTGGTGATTGGATTCTAACGCCACGGCGGTGGCCGCTGTCATGAACCGGGTCACAGTAGAGTTGGTCACTACACGTCGAACGCCGTCCAGGTCGGCCGAGCGGCGCGCTTTGGAGGGTTGGCAGAGTGCTCAGCGTCCCCGAGAAGATCCTCTTCGTGATCCTGGCTGCGGCCTCCGCTTACTTCGCTTACCGCGGGTTCGCCAGGGTCGTGAACGTTATCCGCCGGGGCCAGGTGGGCCCGCTGCCGCGGACGAACCAGTTGCTGCGGCGGGGGGTCGAGGGCGTGCTGAAGACCATGTCGCAGAGGACGGTCTTCCGGGCGCGGCCGGTGGCGAGCACCTTCCACGCCTTCATCTTCTACGGCTTCGTGCTCTACCTGTTCGTCAATGTGATCGACGGGCTCAAGGGGTTCCTGCCTACGGCTTGGACCGCGGGGCTAGGGTTCGGCGCCGTCGGCGACGTCTACCGGTTGGTGGCCGACGTCCTCACCGTGCTGATCCTCACGGGCATGGTCTTCTTCCTCGTGCGCCGCTTCGCGGTGCGCCCTGCCACCTTGCAGCAGAACGAGCGCACTCTGCTTCACGAGCGTGTGCGGCAGGGTTCCGTGCGGCGCGACTCGCTGATAGTGGGGGCTTTCATCATCCTCCACGTCGGCTTCCGGCTCACCGCCGAATCTTTCCTGTTGGCGGCCGAGGGTCACGTCGATCCCTTCCAGCCCTTCGCCTCGGCGCTCGCTTCGCTCGTCGGGTTCGGAGAGGGGCGCATGCTCGGCTGGCACGTGGGCTGGTGGGGCGCCCTCGGACTGATCCTCGCGTTCCTGCCCTACTTCCCTAGGTCCAAGCACATCCACCTGTTCGCGACGCCCGTCAAGTTCGCGCTCGAGCGACGCGACCAGGACCTGGCGCCGCTGCCGACCGGCGTGCTCGAGCCGGTCGACCTGGAGGACGAGACCGCGGAGCAGTTCGGCGCCGCCAGGCTCGAGCACCTGAGGTTCCCGCAGCTACTCGACGCCTACGCCTGCATCCAGTGCAACCGCTGCTCGAACGTCTGCCCGGCGAACCAGACCGGCAAGGCGCTCTCGCCGGCCGCTCTCGAGATCAACAAGCGCTACGAGCTCAACTTGATAGGCGACGCCTTCGCGGCGGGCGAGGAGAGCCCGCGGCCGCTCATCGACTTCGCGATCTCGCCCGAAGCGGTGTGGGCCTGCACGACTTGCGGCGCCTGCATGGAGATCTGCCCAGTGGGGTGCGAGCAGATGATCGACATCGTCGACATCCGCCGCGACCTCGTCATGATGCAGGGCGAGTTCCCGGCCGAGCTGCAGAACGCCTTCCGGGGGATGGAGCGCACCGGCAACCCGTGGGGCATCGCGCAGGACAAGCGCATGGAGTGGGCCGAGGGCCTTGCCGTGCCGACCGTCGAGGAGAACCCGGAGTTCGAGGTGCTCTTCTTCGTCGGCTGTGCCGGCTCGTACGACCCGGCGGCTCAGCGCACCACGAAGGCGATGGTGCGCATCCTCGAGCACGCCAAGGTGAACTACGCGGTGCTGGGCAAGGCCGAGCGTTGCACGGGCGATCCGGCCAGGCGCGCAGGCAACGAGTACCTCTACTACCAGCTGGCCACCGAGAACGTGGAGACGCTCAACGCGACGCTCATAGGCGAGAACCTGGACGAGGGCAAGAGCAAGCTCGTGCTGACCACATGCCCACACTGCTTCAACGCCCTCGTCAACGACTACCCGCAGCTGGGCGGCCACTACGAGGTCGTGCACCATACACAGCTGATCGAGCGCCTGACGGCCGAGGGGCGCCTGCCGCCCCTCGCCGAGACCCGCAGCATCACGTTCCACGACCCGTGTTACCTGGGCAGGCACAACGGCGAGTACGACGCCCCGCGGGCGGTCCTCAGCGGCGGCGGCACGAACCTGATCGAGATGGAGAAAAGCCGCAACGACTCCTTCTGCTGCGGCGCCGGCGGCGCGCAGTTCTGGAAGGAAGAGGAGCCTGGCGCCAGGCGGGTCTCGGAGGAGCGCTTCTCCCAGGTCTTGGAGACAGGGGCCGAGGTCGTCGCCACCGGCTGCCCGTTCTGCAAGGTCATGCTCGGCTCGAGCGAGGGCTCGCAGGCGGAAGGGGCGCCCGAGGTGCTGGATGTGGCCCAACTGGTCGCCTCCAGGCTCGACGGCATCCAGTCGCTGTTGGACTCCGCGGCGAGCGACTAGGAGGCCCGCCACCAGCCGCGGGGAGCCCGCTATCACCGGGGTGAGTGGCAAGTTCGTCAGCATCGGAAGGGCTCCCGGACGTATCCTCGACCGGTGACCTCCGTCGCGTTGGCGGCCGTACAGCACGTGGGCGGACGCAGCGCGGCTCCCGCGCAGGGCGCCTCGCGGTGCGAGGTACGCCCGTGAGCGCGAAGGCCATCGCCCCAGACATGACGACGGAGTCGGTCAGCGCCGCCAGCCGCGCCGTGCGGTTGCTCGAGGAACTGCTCGAGCACACCAGCGAGGCCGTGCTCGTGCTCGACAGGGACGACCGGGTGGTCGACTGCAACCCGCGCGCCGAGATCACCTTGGGGGCGCGCCGCGGCGAGCTCATCGGCCTGCGGCTCGAGGAGCTCGTGCCCATGGGCTCGCCCCTGCTGGCACTGCTGCAGGTCCAGGATGCGGACGAGCCGTTGCGACTGGAGGTAGAGCTGGAGCGCAGGGACGGCGGCTTCGTGCCGGTCGAGATCCTCGCTCGCCGGCTGGGTGGCGGCTCCACGCTGTTGCTGTGTCGCGACACGACGCTGGCCCGCAGCGCTGAGCAGGCGCTCGAGCGCAGCGAGCGGCGCTTCATGGCGCTCGTCAAACACTCCTCGGACGTCACCGTGGTGCTCGATGGGAACGGCGGTGTGAGCTACGTCTCGCCTGCCATCGCCCGCCTTGGCGTCCACCAGCTCATCACCACCGAGAGCCAGTTGTGGCGGGTGGTACACCCGCGTGACCGGGCCCGGCTGGAGGGGGAGATGCGCGAGCTCAAGGCGATGCGGGCGGGCTCCGCGCCCAGCCTCCCGCCGCGGGTCTCACGCTTCCGCTACCGGGTGCGTGGCGAGTGGCGCTGGGTGGAGGCGGTAGCCGCCGACCTGCGCGACGACCCGGACGTGCGCGGCATCGTCCTCAACGTCCGCGACGTCACCGAGCGCGAAGAGTCGGCCGCGCGGCTGCGCCTCAGCGAGGCCTACTACCGGGCGATCTTCGAGAAGAGCCTCGAGGGGGTCGTGCTCCTCGGTCGGGACAAGCGCGTCCGCTCGGCCAGCGGCGCGGTCGTCAGGATGCTCGGTCACCCCATCGAGTTCTACGCCGGCGAGCTGCGCGATCAGCTCATCCACCCGGATGACCTCGACGCCTTCGCAGACGCACTGGACATGGCGGAGGCCGTGCCCGGTGCCTCGGAGAGCGTCCGCTACCGCTTCAAGGACGCGCGGGGCGAATGGCGCTGGCTCGAGGGCACGATCACGAACCTGCTCGAGGACCCGGACGTGCGGGCGTTCGTCGTGAACTTCCGCGACATCAGCGACCGCGTCAGGGCCATGGAGAAGATCCAGAACCTCAACGACGAGCTCAAGCGGCGCCTCGACCACGTGCAGTCGCTCAGGCGCATAGACATGGCGATCACCAACTCGGTCGACGTGAGGTTGGTGCTGGATATCTTCATGGACCAGCTCGTGCAGGACCTGGGTGTCGACGCCGTCGCCGTGCTGATGTACGAGCCGGCGGGGCAGGTGCTCAGGCCGTCCGTCGGTCGCGGGTTCACCGCCGAGCTCAGGCAGCGGCTGCGGCTCGCCCTGGGCGACGGCCCCGCCGGGCGGGCGGCCCTGGAGCAGCGCTCGATCTTCCTGCCCGACCTCAACGCCGAGCCGCAGCGGGGCGCCGCCATCGCGGAGGCGCACCAGGAGGGCTTCAAGAGCTACATGGCCGTGCCCATGTTCGCCAAGGGTCAGCTGCAGGGCGTCATCGAGCTCTACACCCGGCCGGTGCTCGAGCCTTCCGACGAGTGGCTCGAGTTCCTGGAGACCTACGCCGACCAGGGCGCCATCGCGATCGAGAACGCGCAGCTGTTGCGCTCGCTCGAGCGGTCCAACGTCGAGCTGCAGAGGGCCTACGACCGCACGATCGCCGGCTGGGCGAACGCGCTCGACCTCAAGGACGAGGACACCGCCGGGCACAGCAAGCGCGTCACCGACATGACCGTCCGTCTGGCACGCCGGCTTGGCATGGCGGCTGACGAGCTGGTCCACGTGCAGCGCGGCGCGCTCTTGCACGACATCGGCAAGATGGGCATACCTGACTCCATCCTCCTCAAGCGCGGGCCGCTCACCGAGCACGAGTTCGCGGTCATGAAGCAGCATCCCGTCTATGCCTACGAGCTGCTGGGCCCGATCGAGTTCCTGCGGCCGGCTCTGGACATCCCGTACAGCCACCACGAGCGCTGGGACGG